>CAZXOC010000010.1:0-45339 GCA_964642165.1 uncultured Planctomycetaceae bacterium
CCACGTCGACGCCTGCTGCATGTGGTTCGTCAAGAACCCCGAGTACTACGACACGCTCGTGGTCTGCAACATGTTCGGCGACATCATCACGGACCTCGGCGCGATGATCCAGGGCGGCATGGGCGTGGCCGCCGGGGGGAACATCAACCCCGCGGGGGTGAGCATGTTCGAGCCGATCGGCGGATCGGCCCCGAAGTACACCGGGCAGAACGTCATCAACCCGATCGCGGCGATCGCCGCGCTGGCGATGCTGCTCGGCGAGACGGGCAACAACACGGGCGACGCGAAGCTCGTCGAGGCGGGCGAGCGCGTCGAGAGCGCCATCGTCGCCACCACGCCGAAGATGCAGTCGATGTCCGCCGGGCGGATGGGCCACTCGACGAGCGAGGTCGGCGACCTGGTCGCCCGCGCGGTGGCCGAGGCCGAGTGACTCGTCGGGCCTCGACGCCCGGCAGGTGAAGCGTCCATGGACGAGTCGAAGCAGGACAGCGCGAAACGCGAGCCCCCGGCGGGCGCCGATTACGACGGCGCGAAGATCCGGCGCGTCGAGGTGGACGAGGCCGGACGGCTGGTCGTGCACCTGGAAGGCCGGGACGAGCCGCTGGTCGACGCGAGGGTCGCGCGGTGCTTCCCGTGGTCGCTGCCGGAGCGGTACGTCTCGGTCGTCGACAAGGACGGCAAGGAGGTCGCGCTGCTGGAGACGCTGGACGGCCTGAGCGAGGACAGCCGGCGCGTCGTCCGGGAGCAGCTCGCCGCGAGGATCTTCAACCCGGTCATCCGCCGCGTGGTCGGGCACAAGCACGAGTTCGGCATCACGTCGGTGACGGCCGAAACCGACCGCGGCGAGGTCACCTTCCAGATCCGAAGCCGCGACGACGTGCGGACGCTCTCCGCCACGCGGGCCCTGTTCCGCGACGCCGACGGCAACGTCTACGAACTGCCCGACCTGAACCAACTCGATCCCGCCAGCCGCAAGCACGTCGAGCACTACTTCTGATCGCCGAGTCCGGCCCCCCCGCCCCGGGGAGGGCCAACCGGCGAGGCGCCCGCGCGTCGGGCCTCAGAGGCTCTCGCTGTAGGCGCGGAGGGTCTTCCTGCCGGTGCGGAGGTGGCGCAGTCCCGCGGCGGCCTCGTCACGCTGGTGGGTGAGGCGCAGGGCGAGCTGGTCGTGGACCTCGCGGATGGCGCGAAGCGTTTCGAGTCCCGCGCGGGCCGCGTCGGGCGCGGTGCCGGCGAGGTCGGCTCGCAGCCGTTCGACGTGGCGCCCCAGGTCGCGCAGGGTGCGGTCGGACAGCTCTCGGCCGAGGTAGAGGGCGTTCCTCAGGGCGGCCTCGATGGCCTGGAGGCGCCGGATCACGGGCGGCTGGGCGCCGGCGGGGGCGCTGCGGAGGACGGCGGTGGGGTGCTGGTCGATCATGGTGCGTTCACCGTATTTCGGGGCCGCGTCCTGTCGTGCTGTCGCTGGACCTCCTGGAGGAGCTGGACGGCCTCGGGCTTCTCCGGTTCCAGGGCGAGGACGGACAGGAGGCACTGCCGGGCGTCTTCGAGCTGCCCCTCGCGGGCATAGAGCGTCGCGAGGCAGAACAGCACCGCCGCGTCGCCGGGGTGGCGTTGGAGGTAGACCTCCAGGTAGTGGATGACCTTGGCGAAGGTGCCCATCTGGCAGGAGGCCTGGAACAGGCCGAGCAGGGCGACGAGGTTGTCGGTGTCGAGCTGGAGGCACTTGAGGTGCATGTCGAACGCGCTGGCGTAGTCGCCGCGCTGCTGGCGGACCATGGCCAGCCCGCCGTAGGCCTCGGCGGAATCCGGTTCGCGCCGGGCGGCGGTCTCGAAGGCCACCTCCGCCTCGCCCAGGCGGTCGAGCTGAAGGGCGACCACCCCCAGCCCGATGAAGGGCGCTGCGCGGTTCGGCTCCAGCAGGGCCGCCGCCGTGTAGCACTCTTCGGCCCGCTCGAGCTCGCCCAGCACGGCGTAGCAGTTCCCGAGTTCGTCGAGGACGTCGAAGTGGTGGGTGCGGCCGCGGGCGACGGCGCCGTCGGCGCGGATGTCGTGGACGCTCAACACGGCGGTTCCTTCACGTCGGCGGTCCCGGTGAGGACCTCCCGGGCCTGTTCCAGCAGGCGGGCGGCCCTGGGGACCTGATCGTTTCTTCGGCAAAGGCGGGCCTCCAGCAGCAGGCTGGATACGGTGGGTCGGTGGCGGTTGACCTCCTGGCAGGCCTCGAGGGCCTGCGGATCGTGCTGCTCGTCGCGGTACAGGGCGCAGGCGGCGGCCTCTTTCATCCACAGCGTGTTGCCGCGCTTCCGGGCGAGGGCCTCGTAGGTCCGGGCGGCGCGGAGGAAGTTGCCGTCGGCCTCGGCGGCCCGCGCGTCCCGCAGCGCCTGGTCGAAGTCGAAGGGCAGCTCGTCGCCGCGCGGGGACCGCGTGGCGAGGCCGGCGGCCTCCACGGAGCGGCGGAGGGACAAGGCGGGGTGGTTTCTCCTGGCGCGAAGCAACTCGTCCGTTCGGAAGACGGCGCCCCAGGCGCCGGAGGCGCTGGGCAGCCGGACGGCCTGGCCGGGCTCGGCGTGGTGCTCCAGGACGTAGGCACAGGCCTCGATGCCGGCGGCGTCGACGTCGCCGTCCGGCGGAAGGACGGCGACACAGTCGGCCTCGCCCAGCCGCAGGGCCTTGTCCACGCGGGCGTCCCACGGCCAGCCCGCCTCGACGGGGACGTGGACGAGTTCCGGCCCGGCGGCCCCGAGGCGTCGGGCCTCGTCCGGTGCCGCGGCCAGGTACAGCCGGTAGGGCACGTAGGTCCACCGGTGGATCTCGGCGATCCTGGCGGCGGCGTCGGCGTCGGCCCGCGACGGGGCGAAGACGACGGCCAGGTCCCGCGCCTTCGGCCAGGGCTTGCCCGGACGGCGGCGGCGCACGGCGAGCAACGCCGCCTCGAGCCGCTCGTCGGCGGCCGGAGCCCCCACCGCCGGCGGGGCGGCCGCGCCCGGCTCGTCGTCGGCCGAAATCTCCCCCGTGATCCGCGGCACGTGCACGAAGTCCGTGAACAGCGCCATCCGGCGGTGCATGTCCCAGTCGAGCAGGTCGCCGGGCTCTTCGGCGTAGGGCCCGGTCCGCTCCAGCAGGTCGCGCCGGTGCATCAGGGCCGCCCGGGGCACGTAGTGGTAGTGGAACAGGAAGAACCGATCGAAGTCGCGCCCGCCGAGGAGGACCTTGCCGAGGACCTGCCGGCCCCGTTCGGCGGCGGGGCCCTGGAGCGTGCAGTAGAAGTCGCTGTAGGCCGCCTCGCCGTCCCCGCCGGTCTCCAGGGCCTCGACGAGGACCCGCACGTGGTCGCCGTAGAACTGGCTCCGGTCGTCGAGGTAGCAGACGTAGCGGCCCTCGGCGCGCCGCAGCGCCTCGTTGAGCGAGGCGGCCTCGCCGCCTTGGGCGGGGCGCCGGAGCCGTCGCACGCGCGGGTCGGCGAGCCCCGCGGCGCACTCGGCATCGCCCTGCCCGCCGCCGGCCACGATGATCTCGAGGTTCGAGTACGTCTGCCGCAGCGCGCTGCGGAGGGCGGCCCGGCCGCCGGGGGTGTCCCACGTCGTCAGCACCACCGTGACGCGCGGGGCGCTGCGGACCTCGCGGAGATCGATCATCTATCGTGCCTCGCTGCCGGCGTCGGCGGCCTGCGGCACCGGCTCGCCCGTCCGGGGCGCAAGGGGGCGTTTCTCCAGTTCCACGAACAGCGTGCCGGCCCGAGCGAGGAACGCCTCGATGCCGTAGCGCTGCTCGACGAATCGTCGCTGCGCGGCCGGATCGCCGCCGCCGTCGAGCACCCGCCGACAGAACTCCTCTTCGGTTCGGAAGAGGGCCGCTTCGGGATACAGCTCCTCGGCGCCCGGGAAGTGGTGGATCACGGGTTGGAGTCCCACGGCCATCGCCTCCAGCACGCTGGTGTCTCGCGGCTGGAGGATGCCCGCCGAGACGACGAACTGCTTGTCGGCGAGCCAGGCGGGGAGGTTTTCCTGCCAGCCGTCGAAGGACACGGCCTCGCGAAGGTCCAGGTCGCGGAGCAGTCCGCCCAGGTAGGCCTCCAGCGCGTCGTCGAGGAAGTACCCGGCGAAGGACAGGCGGTAGTCCGGGTCCAGGCCGTGCAGGCGGCGGAAGCACTGGATCAGGAACGTGGTGTTCTGGCGGGGCCCGAGGTTGCCGATGCACGCCAGGTGCTTGCCGGCGCGGCGTGCGGGCTGCGGCAGCTTGCGGACGTCGACGCCGACGGGGAGGTGTTCGATGCGCCCGGTTTGGGTGAAGTCGCTCAGGCGGCGGGCGAGGAAGTCGCGCACCGGGCGGGTCGCCGAGGTCACCAGCAGGTCGACGTTTGCCCAGTTGACCTCTTCCAGCGTGGGCCGGTACGCCTCGTGGGGACGGACGTGGACGACGATGCGGCAGGTCTTCGGCAGCCGCGTCGCCAGGGCCGTCTGCCTGCCGCAGCCCTCCAGCCAGGCGATGCCGCAGCCCTCGAGGAACTCGGCCAGCTCACCGGGGTCGCCGGCGGACCAGGCCCGCAGGGAGAACCGCTGCTGAAGGAAGCCGCAGAGCCGCCGCAGCATCCTGCCGGCGGAGACGGTCATCTCTCCGGGCGACCAGACGAAGCCGATCGCCGGGCGGAGCCGACGGAGCTTGTCCAGGACCGGGCGCAGCGCCGTCCGCTGCTCGGGGCCGGCGACCTGCATGGAGCAGAGCAGGGCTTCCATGGCGTTGGGGCGGTCGTCGGCCTGGAGCATCGCGGTGGCGGTGCGGTTGGCCAGGTCCGCCGTCAGGGCCCCCGCGCGGGCCAGCTCATCGAAGAGGCCCAGCGTCTCGCCCGGTTGGCCCGCGGCGAGGTAAGCCTCGGCCAGGTTCCCGAGCGTCTGCGCGGGCCGGGTCGGGAGCTGATGGAGGCCCATGTCCAAGTGCCGGATGGCCTCCTCGAAGCGTCCCAGCCCGTAGAGCAGCGCCCCGGCGTCGTTGAGCGCCTCGCCGTCGGCGGGGTGGGCCAGAAGATGCTCGCGGAGAACCGCCAGGGCCTGCTCGTGTCGGCCGTCGGTCGCCAAGTCCAACGCCTGCTTGTGCTTGCTGTCTGGTGCTTCGGTTGTTGTCACCGTCGGATCCTCGAATGGACTGCCCGCCACGGCCGCCGATTGGGGCGGCGGATTGCCTCGCCCGTCGACAGACCACCCCGGCCTGCCGGCGCGCACGGCCCCGACACGGGGTCATGTGCAAACAGCGTGCCTGGGTCTGGGTCTGCCGGGCTTCGGCCGAGAATCCGCCGAACGGGGCGGCGACAGGCCGCTGCGGGCACGGGAGAGCGGCCCGCCGCCGGGGGAAGGGGAGAACGCGTAAAGATATCGTACGCCCGAGGCGCCCAAATGCTGCCCGCGCGCCGGCCGATCAGATGAAGTCCAGCAGCGAGAGGCTCAGCAGCTTCGACGACGTGGCCAGGGTCATCTGGTAGAGCGTCTGGGCGCGGGCGAGCTCCGCGGCGACCTGGACGAGGTCGGCGTTCTCGAGCGTGCCGGCCTGGTCGTCGGCGATGCCGCGGATGCTCTCGATGCTCGTGCCCAACGTGTCGAGGGCCTCCAGGCGCGCCCCGACGGACGTCAGCACCTGGGTGATGCCCGCGATGACTTCATTGATGGCCTCCACGTCCTCGCCGAGCAGTTGCAGTTGATCCTCCTCGGTGAGGTCGGCGCGGTTCAGCAGCACGTCGCGGGTGTGGATGAGCGTCTCGAACAGTTCGAAGGTCCCGGGCACGCGGACCGGCTCCATGCCCGTGCGACGGATGCCCGTGGCATCGACGTAGAGCAGGCGCCCGTCGGCGTCGGTCACGACCAGGTTGTCCTCCGTGAAGTCGGTCAGCTCGACCGTCGGGCCGCTCTCCAGGGACAGGTAGCCGTCCGAGCGGACCGTGACCGTGTGCGCGCCGACCAGCGCGCCGTTCAGCGCGGTAACGTCCACGTGCACCACGTCGCCGTCGGCGTTGCGGACCTCCAGGGCCGTCTCCGTGCCGTCGAACACCTTCAGTGGCCCGCCGTCGGCGAACCGCACCGTGCCGTTGGTGACGTCCACGATCAGGTCGTGCTCGCCCAGGATCGTGTCGGCAGGGCTCGGGCCGGCGGCGGGGAGCAGATTGACCCCGTCGGGATCGGCCACGACGGTCGTTTCCTTGTGCGCCAGCCTCAGGTAGGCGCTGCCGAGGACAGTGGACGTCCCTCGGCCGGGGGCGGCGCCGGTGTGGCCGACGAACACCGCCTCCTGGCGATGGCCGCCGCGGAAGACCTTCTCGCCGACGAGCACGCCGTGCATCTCCAGTTCCGGGGCGACCGGAACCGGGAGCCCGTCGAGGCTCCCCTGGTAGCGCACCGCCGTGATGTACTCCCCGTCGGTCTCGACGGCGTAGGGGACCGTGTCGGACTTGGCCCCGCTGAAGAGATGACGCCCGAGGCTCTTGGCGTTCACCATGGCGATCATCTGCTCCAGGATGGCGTTGATCTCCTGTCCGAGGATCGCCCGGTTGTTCTGGCCGTAGGTGCCGCTGGCGCCCTGCTCGGCCTTCTGGCGAACGGTGCGGAGGTTCGTGGAGATGTCCTGGAGCACGTTGTGGGCCAGCTCGAGCGTCCGGGTGACGTCCTCGAGGTTGCTGCCGTACTCGCCCAGCACCTCGGATTCGGCGCGAAGCTCCAGGATCCGGTAGGCATCGGAGGGATCGTCCGAGGCGCGGTTGACCCGGGCGCCGCTGGCCGCCTGCTCCTGAAGCCGCGCCATCTGCTGCGCTTGCAGGTGCAGGGCCATTCGCGTGTTGTTGTAGATGGCTCCCCAGCCGCTCATGTCCGTCTCCGCGATCCGCTAGAGGATGTCCATCAGCGCCTGCATGGCGTTCTGCTGGGTGCCGAGGACCTTGGCCATGGCCTGGAACATCCTCTCGAACAGGAGGAGGTTGGTGGCCTCCTCATTGATATCGACGCCGCTGATAGCGTCCCGCTGGTTTTCCAGTTGCTGAAGGACGTTCACCAGGGCGTCCTTGCGGGCCTGGCGAATCGCGATCTGCTGCCCGACGGTCGTGACGATCAGGCGAAAGGCGTCGGTCGCGCTGGCGTCGCCGAGGTCCGCAAATTGCGCCTCGCCCATGGCGCCGATCGTCCGCGCCACGTTGTTGTCCGACTGCTCGGCGCCCAGGGCGGTCGCCAGGCGACGCGGGTCGTCGAGGATGTCCTGGCGGAGGGTCATATCGGCCGCCCGCGTCCCGGAAAACAGCGTGTTCATCCCCGCCGCCGCGAGGAAGCCGGTCGGATCGGAGTTGGCCAGGACCTCCACGCTGAACTGCTCGCCGGCCACCAGCGCGCCCGGGTCGAAGGCCACGGAGAGGCCCTCGTACACGTCGATGCGGTCGCCCGCGGCGTAGCCCGCCCCCACCGCCAGCGTGGTCACCACCGCCCCGGCGCCGTTGCGGACCTCGATGGTGAGCCCCTCGTCCACGCCGACGTCGCCGCCGCCCTGGACGGTGAACGTGAGCGTGTCGTTGGCCGGGCCCGTATAGACGCCCGAGGCCTCCGCCGTGGACGTGCCCGTCCACGGCGCGCCCAGCGTCAGCGCCGGCGCGGGCAGGAAGTCGAACCGGTAGCCCAAACGGCTCTCCAGGCGGAGCCGGGCGTCCACCACCGACGCCGACAGGTGCGCCGGGTCCAGGGCGTCGAGCGCGGCCGCGACCGTCTCGAGCGTGTCCGTCGTGGGATCGATGGTCACGGTGTGCCGCGTCACGCTGCCGTCCGGCGCGATCAGCCGGAGGTGGATCGTCCCCGCCGTCACGTCGCCGTTCCATGCCTCGATCGCCCCCGTGGGGTCGCTGACCCGGATGCCGGCGAGCCCGTCGAAGGACCCGGCCGACCCGACCCCCTGAACGTGGAGGCGGTTGACCTCGCGGATGAGCGTGGTGGCCAGACCGTCCAGGTCGGACCGGACCCCGGCCAGCAGCTCGTTCCGCAGGGCGAACAGCCCGCCGAGCTTCCCGCCCCGGATCTCGGTGTCGCGGATGCTGCTCGTGCCGGTTTTCAGGGCGAGCTGCCGGTCGGGAAGGGGGACGACCTCCACCGGGACCGACCGCGTCCCCATGACCACCGGGGCGCCCGGGATGGAGACGTTCACGAGCCCGTTGCCGTCCCCGGCGTGCTGGACGCTCACGTCGATCAGCTCGGCCAACTCCACGATCGCCTGGTCCCTGCGGTCGATGGAGAGGTTGGCGTTGCCCCCCCGCATGAGGATCATCTGGGTCTCCGCGTTCAGCTCGGCGATCTGTTCCGTCAGGGCGTTGATGCGATCGCCCGTGTTCCGCGCCTCGACGACGATCTGCGTGTCGAGGTCGTCCAGCACGCCGCCGAGATGGCGGAAGTCTCGTGCGACCGCGTCGGCCGCCCAGACGGCCTGCTCGCGCAGCGCCTGGCTGAACGGGTCGGTGGCCAACTCCCGAACGGCGCCGAAGAAGCGGTTCAGCACGGTGCTCAGGCTCTCGGAGTCCAGCGTGCCGAAGGAGCCCTGGAGGGCCTCGAGGGTCATCAACTCCTGGGTGACCTGCCCGTACTGGGGCTGCTGGGAGAGGATCTCGCTCTCCAGCAGCGTGTCGACCGTCCGGCGGTAGCGCGAGACCTCTGCCCCGCCGATGGGTACGCCCATCAGGGGGTTCGTCGCCCGGGGCTCCACCAGGATCTCCTGGCGGTGGTAGCCCTCGGTCGAGACGTTGGCGATGTTCGTCCCGACCAGGTCGATCGCCTGTTGGGCGACGCGCAGTCCGCTGAGGCCGATCTGGAAGTCCATGGGCTACGACTCCGTGTCCACCAGTCCGGTTTCCGGCTGCCAGGCGTCCGTCCCGGTCGCGCTGTACGTTTGCAGCCCCTCGGCGTCGGGGAAGAGGCTCTCCAGCAGGAGCCGGTTGATCCGGGCGCACTCGCCCAGGAGGATGACGGTTCGCATGTGCTCCAGTTGGAGGCGTTCGGCCAGGTCGATGATCCGCTCCCTTCGCTCGGCCAGCGGCGCCCGCTGGGCCTCGGGCAGGCGCTCGATCAGCGCCGAGAGCCTCCGGTCGTCCTTCGGGCAGGCGAGCTGCTCGCCGAGGCACCGGCGCAGGGCGTCCAGGCGCCGGTCCGTGGCGGCTTGGAGCTCCTGCGCCCGCTCGATCTGCTCGAGCAGGCGCTCCACGGCGTCGTCGTCCCGGTCGACGATTGCCGCGCAGAGCGAGGCCAACTGCGAACGCCTCACGTCCAGCAGGGCGATCTCCTCGTCCAGCAGCGGCCCAAGCGAGTCGACCTGCTCTACCGCGACGGGCGATGGGGGAATCATGCCGACGTCTCCATCGTGGGCGGCGCCGCGTCGGCCTGCGGGCCGGACACGCCGCTCCACTGCTTGTACAGGTCCTTCCAGAGCCCCACGCCGCCTCGTTCGGAGACCTCGCGGGCCAGGAAGCTCCAGAACAGGCTCTGCACCTGCTTGCTCGTGCCGTCGCCCAGCAGGCCGGACTCCGAAATCGTGCTCGACATCTCGTCGAGCAGCCGGTGCACCAGGACCGACTCGAAGTCCTTCGCCACCCGCAGGAGCGCCTTGGCGTCGCGCGGTGCGCCCGGCTGGGTCAGGCGCCGAAGCAGCGCCTCGCCCGGCGCGCCGAGCCCTTCGGCCGCCGCGAGGCCGTGCAGGGGCAGGTTCACGTTGCTCACGGTGGACTCCTACATGGTCTTGAGTTCGGCCTGCAGGGCGCCGGCCTGCTTGAGGGCCTCGAAGATCGCGATCAGGTCGCGGGGCGTCAGGCCCATGGCGTTCAGCGCCCTGGCCATGTCCGAGACGGTCACCGTGCGGTTGACCACGTTGATCGTGCCCTTTTCCTCGATGGTCTCCAGCCGCGTCTGGCGGAGCTTCTCCGTCGTGCCGGCGCGGGTGAAGGGCAGCGGCTGCGAGGCGCTCTCGCGCTCCTCGGCGACGATCGAGAGGTTCCCGTGCGAGATGGCCACCTTCGAGATGCCGACGTTGGCGCCGACGATGATCGTGCCGGTCCGCTCGTTGATGATCACCACGGCGGGCATCTCGCTGTCGACCTCCAGCTTGCCGATCCGCGCCAGGAAGCCCGAGACGTTCTTCTCGTTGACCGTGGAGGGCAGCTTGACGCGGATCGTGCCCGGATCGACGGCGTAGGAGCTGTTGGCGTGGAGCTTGTTGATCGCCTCGGCGATGCCGGTGGCGGTGGCGAAGTCGGCGTTGCGCAGCAGCAAGGTCGCCTCGCCCCGCTCGACGTAGTGCCCGAGCTCCTCCCGCTCGACCCGCGCCCCGCCGGGCAGGCGCGCCACCGTGGGATGGTTCTTGACGATGGAGGCCTTGTCCCCCGTGGCGGTGAACCCGCCCGTGGAGATGGCGCCCTGGGCCACCGCGTAGACCTGCCCGTCGGCCCCGCGCAGCTCCGTCATCAGCAGCTCCCCGCCCTGGAGGCTGCTGGCCGAGCCGATCGCCGAGACGGTCACGTCGATCCTGCTGCCGAGTCGTGCCCACGGTCCGAGTTCGGCCGTCACGATGACGCTGGCGATGTTCTTGCTGGTCAGGTCTTCCGGCTTGAGCACGATGCCCAGGCGGCGGAGGTAGCTGGCCATGGCCTGCTTGCTCGCGGCGGCGTTGTCGCCCGTGCTGTTCAGGCCGATCACCAGCCCGAAGCCGTGCAGCGGGTTGCCGCGCACGCCCTTGATGTCCGTGATGTCCTTGATCTGCTCGGCGCCCAGCGGCGCCGACAGCGCCAAGATCATCGCCGCCGCCATGAGGATCCCGCGAGACATCTGCTTTGCTCCCTCGGCGAACTCGCCGCTCCTGCGCTACTCGGGGTTCAGCCAGTTGATGATTCGCGCCAGCCAGCCGGGATTCACGAAGTGGCTCTCCTGGCCCTGGTTCTTGTAGACGATTTTGAAGTCGGCCACCTTCTTGCTGCTCACCTCGTTGGCGAAGCTGACGTCGCTGGGGCGGACGATGCCGCTGGCCTGGATGATCTGCTTGTCGCCGGCGATCATCCGCTCCCGCTTGCCCAGCACGACCAGGTTGCCGTTGGGCAGGACGTCCTGGACCGTCACGGTGATCTTGTCGGTGACCTTCTTCTCGCTCTCGTACTCGCCCTTGCCGTCGAACTTGTTGGACGCCTGGTGGGCGAAGTCGAGGTTCGGCAGCCGCCAGACGTGCCCCGAGATGCACCGCAGGAGGTTCCCGATCTCCACCTTGCCCGACGCCTTGCCGCTCCGCGAGTTGCTCTTGTCGAGCATGCGCGTCGTCTCGTTCTCGATCTTGCTGGCCTCCTCGATGGTGATCGTCAGCGTGTCGCCGACGTTGCGGGCGGCGTCGTCGCTGTACAGCCGCGCCGCGCCCGCCCGCGCCCGAGCGTAAATCGAGTCGCCCGAGGCGACGGACGCCCCCAGCAGCAGCGCGATCGCCGCGGACGCCATTGGCCACGGTTTGCCTTGCATTGCCTTACCTCCGGAACAGGGGCTCCACCGCGCCGTCGAAGGCGACGCGCCCGATGACCACGCGGTGGGTATCGACGTTTCGGACCTTGATGAAATCGCCCGGCCGCCCGGCCTGGAGGGCCACGCCCTTGGCCGTCACCAGCAGGCCCAGGCCCTGGACGCGCAGCTCGACGATCTGGTTGCGCCGGATGACCAGGTCGGGGCGTTTCTCGGCCGTCAGGCCCGGGCCAAGGACGGTGCCCGGCAGCAGCGTTCGGGCGGCGAGCCGGCCGTAGGGCGCCTGCCAGTTCACCGGGGCCGGGCGCTCGGCGTAGCTCGTCTGGATCTCCACGTTCTGCTTGGTGACCACCGCCCCGGCGGGGATCGCCCGCGTCGCCACCGCCCGGCGGATCGGGTACATCCGCTTGTAGGTGATCTCGCGCAGGGCGAGCTGCTTGCCCTCGCGCAGGACGCGGACGATCACCTTGACCCGTCCGGTGGGGGCGCGGTCGGCCAGCTTGCAGGAATACTCCAGGTCGCCTCTGCCGGGCACGACGAGTTTGTCCGGCTCGCGCACGACGCGGTAGATGCACGGCTCGTGGGCGGGCATGGACTGCTGGAGGAACTTCTCGGCGGCGGCCAGCAGCTTGCCGGCGCGGATCACCACTTCCTCCCGCGTGACGCTGACGGCGGGGGCGCCCACGAAACGCACGCGGGCCTTGGCGATCTTGGACGTCGCCAGTCGGCAGAGGATCGTCCGGCGGTCGATGAGGAGCTTCTCCCCGGGCCAGGGCGCCCGGCCCATGGCCACCGCGCGGGCGCGCGCCTCGGTTCGGGCGTCGTCGCAGAGCACGACGCAGATCTCGCTCAGTTGCAGGTGTTCGTCGGGCGCCTTGGCGGCTCGCGGCACGTAGACCCGCACGGCCGGCTCCGTGCCCGCCGCCGCGCCAAGCAGTGCCGGCCCGGCCAGGACCCATCCAAGCAGCGTCCACTTCACGGTCGGCTCCTACGTGATCAGTCGGTTGGCGGTATTGAGCATCTCGTCGCCCGCGCGGATGGCCCGCGAGTTGATCTCGTAGGCCCGCTGGGCGCGGATCAGGTTGACCAGCTCGGTGACCATCTGGACGTTGGACTTCTCCAGGAAGCCCTGCTGGAGCATGCCGTAGCCTTTCGAGCCCGGCGCGCCGGTGCTCGCCGTGCCGCTGGCGACGGTCTCGCGGTACAGGTTGTCTCCCTCGCTGCTCAGCCCGGCGGAGTTGGCGAACCGCGCCAGCACGATCTGCCCGAGGTTCGCCGTGGTCCCGTCGGTGGAGTGGCTGGTCATCGTGCCGTCCTTGCCGATGCTGAGCTGGACGCTCTCCAGCGGGACGGTGAAGCCGCTGCTGACCTGGTAGCCCTGGGCCGTGACGAGCAGCCGGTTGGCGTTCAGCTTGAACGAGCCGTCCCGGGTGTAGCGCGTCGTGCCGTCCGGCAGCGTTACCTCGAAGAAGCCGTCTCCCGTGATGGCCACGTCGAACTGGTGCCCGGTGGTCTCGAGCTCCCCGGCGGTGAAGATCTTGGTCGTCGCCGCCGGGCGCACGCCGCTGCCGATCTCGAAGCCCGTCGGCGTGCTCACGCCGCCGGTCTCCCCGCCGCCCTCGAGGACCTTCAGGTACATCAGGTCCTGGAAGTCCACCGAGCTGCGCTTGAAGCCGTTCGTGGTGATGTTGGCGAGGTTGTTCGCGATGACGTCCACGATCATCTGCTGGCCCGCCATGCCCGTCGCCGCCGTCGAAAACGCTCGTAACATGCTTCACTCCCTGCCAGCTCAAGACGCCGCGACGTCCAGGATGCGCTCGAGGCTTTCATCCTGCGCGGTGAGCATCTTGACGTTGGCCTGGTAGAGCCTCGTCACCGTGATCAGGCCGATCAGCTCCTCCACCGCCGAGACGTTGGAGGACTCCACGTACCCCTGGTGCACCGAGACGTCGGTGGCCTCCGTCGCCGCCACGCCCGCCGGCGCGCGGAAGCAGCCGTCCCCCGCGGGGACCAGCTCCGAGGGCTGGTCGAACCGCACGATCCGCGGGCGCCCGATCTCGCTGCCGCCGGCCCGGATCCCCCCGTCGCGCGAGACCCCCACCTGCCCTGGGGGGATGCCCGGCGGCAGGCTGATGGGCCCGGCCTGGCCGGCGACCAGGCGCCCCGCGCCGTCGACCAGTTGCCGCTGCGCGTTGACGTGGAACTTGCCGCTCCGCGTGTAGAGCGGGCCTTCGGTCGTCTCCAGCTCGAAGAAGCCGTCGCCCTCCAGCGCCAGGTCCAGCGACCGCCCGGTCCGCGTCAGGACCCCCTGCGAGAAGTCGATCGCGCTGACCGGATACACCGTGCCGCCGGGGGCCTGCGCCTCGCCCGAGGCGTCCGCCGGCGTCGACATCGCGTCCAGCAACTGCCGGAACGACGTCCGCGCGCGCTTGAAGCCCGGCGTGTTGACGTTGGCCAGGTTGTTCGTGATCGCGCGGTATTCCTGGGTCAGCGCTTCCAGGCTCGATGCCGTCGCGGAGGGCAGGGTCGGCATGGGTTATCCTTCTTCCCGGGCCGGGACCGGCTGGCCGTCGGCCTCGTCGGTGATGGTTTCCTCGCCGTCGATCGGCCCGGCGGGCGCCGCCGCGTTCTCCTGGGCCGCCACGTTGGTCTCGTGCGCCAGCTTCGAGATCTCCTCGCCGCTCAAGCCCAGCAGCTCCACCACCACGGTGGCGGGACCTTCCTCGTCGCGGTCCGTGCGGATCACCTTGCCCATGCCCTCGACGACGTTGCCCGGCCCGAGCTCCAGGGTCACCAGCACGCGTTCGTTGCGCTGCACGTCGATCGGCGCGGCGATTCGGACGCCGGTGCCCCCGATCTCCACGAGCTCGCCGGCGACGAAGTCGTCCGCGCCGAGGCTCATGTCGCCCCGGGCGAAGGGGAAGCGCGCCACGCGGGCCGGCTTGCGCGTCGGCACGCGGGGGAACCGGCGGCGGTTGATGAACCGGGGCCGGCCGCCCCGGCTCAGGGCGACCTTCCCCGCCTCGCGGCGGAGGACCCGGGTGTCGAACTCATAGAGCTTGCCGCCCCGGGAGTAGCGGACCAGCCAGGTCTCGTCCGGTCGGTAGTCCAGGGGGGCGGCGGTCTCGACGACCATCTCGTCCGGGCTGGTGTCGGCGACGTGGACGTCGAAGGCGGCCACCTCGCCGCGGTGCACCACCATGAGCCGATCGCCCTGGGCGATCTGGGGGCGCGGCTCGTGGGTGAGGACTTCGTCCGCCGCCTCGGGGCGGTCGAAGCCGAGCTTCGCCCGGAGCGAGCCGGTCAGGGCGGTGACGGCCTCTCGGCGCTGCGGGCTCATGGCCGTCACGCGGGAGCTGCGGAGCAGCGCCGCGGCGCCCCGCTCGAAGGCCAGCGCCGAGGTGAGCACCGCCGCGGCGTCCCGCCGGCGGACGGCCCCGGCAATCGCTGTCAGCACGTGTCGTTCCGCTTCGCTCAATCCCATGTCCCTTGCCTGGCGCTCGAGCAGTTGCCTCAGGAGCCTCGCCGCCGCTCGCCGCCGCAGGAGCATTACCGCCGTCGCCGCCGCCGCCACCGCCAGGACGATCGCCACCAGCAGCCATCCCAGCCAGCCGGCGCCGCTCGAGCGCCCCGACCACTCGCTGGCGGCCTCGAACTTCTCCACCGGGTTCAGGGCGAGCGGCGCCCAGCCGCTTCCGTGCAGCAGATTACGTCCCCAGCCGATCATGGTCTGTTTCCCCTTTCTGCCGCGTTACCGGATTAAGTTGGTCAGCTCCCGCAGCATCTCGTTGCTCACGCGAATGGTTCGGGCGTTGGCCTGGAATCCGTTCTGGGCCTGAATCAGGTTGACGAACTCGTTGGCCACGTCCACGTTGGACTTCTCGAGCGACCCGCCGTGGACGGCCCCCGCCCCGGCGGACAGGGCCCGCGTCGGGATCGCCTCGCCGGAGTTGGACGACGCGGAGAAGTAGTTGCCGCCCAGGGCCATCAAGGCCGCGGGGTTCTGGAACGTCGCCAGCATGAGCGAGGCGATGTCGCGCCGGGCGCCGTTGCTGAACACGCCGACCAGCACGCCGTCCCGCGACACGCTGACGCTGGAGAGCCAGCCGGAGGCATAGCCGTCCTGCTTGCTCGGGGCCGCCGTCGACGGGCCGCCCACCTGGCTGAGACCGTCCATCTCCGCCACCGTGCCGAAGTCCGCGCGGATCCTCACCTCCGTCGTCCGGTCGAAGGAGAACGACATCAGGAAGTAATCGCTCGTGGGGTCGTCCAGCGAGCCGTACGTGCCGTCGGTCAGAAAGTTGATCCCCGAGATGCGGCGCTTCGTGAGGTCCACGTCGCCCGTGATCGACGTCAGCACCAGGTCCCACTTGTTGGGCGTCGTCGTCTTCACGAACGTCGCCGACATCGTGTGTGAGACGCCCTGCGAGTCGTAGACCTCGATGTTCGTCTTGCGGGTCAACTCCCCGCCGGCCTCCTCCAGCACGTAATGCCCCGGGAACTCCAGCGCTCCCGTCGCGTCGCTCCGCATCGAGAGGTTCAGGTCGGTCAGGCTGTAGCCGCTTGCCACGTCCGTCAGGAAGACCTCGCCGTTGGAAACCGATGCGCCGGACCAGACATCCGTGGGATCGGCCGGGTTGGCGAAAGTCGCCGTGACGAAGTCCAGGAGCTGCCCCACGGTCTTGGCCTGCCGGCCGCCCATCCCGTCGTCCTCGAAGACCTCGAACTCCACGTCCGTCATGGCCGAGCCGTCCCGTCGCGTGCCGTTGAGCAGGATCACGTCCCCGTCCACGAGCGTGTCGCCGCCTTCCGAGATCTCGCTCAGGCGGTTCTCCTGTGTGGCCCCGGCGCCCGAGGCCGTGGTGAACTGCACTTCGGACCGCAGGCTGTTCCGCGTCGGCTTGGCCTGGTCGGCGCTCAGGTTGCCGTTGTAGCTCACCACCGTCGTCGCCCGCGCGGGAAGCGCCTGGTCGTACGGCACGCGGATGTCCCCGCTGCTGGGGTCCTGGAAGCCCTCGTCGACGCCTTCCTGGCCGATCCGCTGCACGCGATAGCCCGTGCCCGGGTCCACCAGGTTGAAGTCCGCGTCGACCGCGAAGGCCCCGACGCGCGTGTACACGTCCGACTGCCCGTCGTTCAGCACGAAGTAGCCCGCGCCCTCGATGGCCATGTCCAGCGGCTGGCCCGTCGTCAACAGGCTGCCCTGCGACATGTCCTTGTCCACGCTGGCCAGCTTCACGCCGCTGCCGACCTGCTGCGGGTTGGACCCGCCGATCGCCGCCGTCGGCTGGGATGCGTCCTTCAGGGTCTCACTCAGCAAGTCCGAGAACCGCACCCGGCTGGTCTTGAAGGCCGTCGTGTTCAGGTTCGCGAGGTTGTTGCCCGCCACGTCGATCATCTTCTGGTGTGCCTTCATGCCGGACACGCCCGCCAGTAGTGCGTCAGCCATCGTTCATTCCTCTTCTGAACTGCCTCGTTCACCTGCGATGCCGTCTCGGTCTCGGCTCGAGCCGACGGCGGCTCACACCGAGCCGCTCGGCCCGCGCCAATCCAACGGAGAACCACTTCGACGGAGGTAGTCACGCAGGACGCGCGAGTCCTCCTCGTCCGAGCCCTCGGCGGCGCCGGCGGAGGTCGCCTGGGAGGCCTCCGGCGCGGGCGGAAGGTCCAGGCCCTGGGCCCCCAACGCGTCGAGCAGGCCCTGGAGCGTCGAGGCGTCCTCCGGCGCCCGGACCGCCTGGACCCGCTCCAGGGGCACCTCGTCGCTGCCGATCAGCAGCACGATGCCGTCCTCGGAGACCTGCACGCCGTCCACGCGGCCGGTCTGCACCTCCTCGCTTCCCACCGGGGCGAAATCCACTTCCTTGCCGATGAGCCCCATCGCCTGGAGGCGCTGCTGGCTGGCGAGCACCTCCTGGAACGTGGCGTTCATGTTCTCCAACTGCTCCAGGCTCGAGAGCTGGGACAGTTGGCTGGTCATCTCCGTGTTGTCCAGCGGCTCCAGCGGGTCCTGGTGCTGCAACTGCGCCACCAGGAGCTTCATGAAGTCGGTCCGGATCTGGCTGGAGCTCTGGCTTACCGTCGATATGGCCATGGGTGGCCTCCTACATCCACACGTTGATGGAATCGTCCCGGACCTCGCCCGGCAGGTCGCCTTCGTCGGCGTCCGTGGGGCCGAGGTCCACCGGCCCGGCGGGTTCCTTCCCGCCGGGCTCGTCACCCTGGCGCCCGTCGGCGCCCTGGCCGCCGTCGGCGCCCGGTTGCGGCATCGAGTCGGCCGAGGCGTCCCGCCCCTGGTCGCCCAACTGGACGTCCAGGCGACGCAGGTCCACGCCGCCATCGGCCAGCCGGTCGATCAGCGCCGAGGTCTCTCGCTGTAATTCCAGCAAAGTCTTGGGATTATCTACTTCCAGCACGCCGTGGAGCCCCTGGGCGTCGCTCCGCACCGTCAGGCGCACGCGCCCGAGCTGCGGAGGGTTCAGACGAACCACGATCTGCTCGCCCCCTTGCACGCCGCGGGCGCGAATCGCCTCGATGACCTGCTCCGCCGGCGGCAGCGGCGCCGGTTGCTCCGGCGGGGCCGTCTGGACCTCCGCGCCCCGCTGGACGCCAGAGGACGGGCTGTACTCCACCTGCGCCCCTTGCGGCGCCAGGGCCGCCAGGGAATTGAGGACATGGTTGTTGCCCGGCTTGGGATCCCCAGCGGCGTTGCTCGACGCCGCGTGCCGCCCAGCCTGCGCGGCGATCGACCGGGCGACGGTGGCCGTCCGGGCGACGGGCCGGCCGTTGGTGGCCGCCTGCTCCACGGGGACTTGACGGCCGGGCAGCGGGGCCGCGGCAGCGCGCGGGGCGGCCCGCGGCGCGAGTGCAGGCTCGGGTGAGGCCGGTCCTCGGCGTGCCTGAGCGACCGCTTCCGGGTTCGGCGGCTCCTTGACGGCCAGGCCGTCGGAGCCCGTACGCACGTTGTCCACCTTGTCGGCGAAGCTCGCCGCTGGGGCCTTGGGCGTGACGGCCGTCGGCTTGGCAGGCCCGCCCGCCTCCGGGGCGTGTGCCTCGCTGCCGGCCGACGTGACCACCGGGGCCGCAGCGGGCTTGCTCGCGACAGCCGGTCGGTGGGCAGCCGCCTTGCCACCCGGCCCCGCCTCGGGTGCGGTCGCGCCGACGGGGGACCCCGCTGCGATCAGCGCGGCTTGGGCCTCCGCGACTGGCGCGGCTTGGGCCTCCGCGACTGATGAGGTCTGGCGCTCGGCGGGAGCTGTCGGGGCGACTTTGCCCTTGGCCCCCGCGAGCGATAGCGCCTTGGCCACGCCGGTCTCGTTCGACTCGACCTTCTCGAGGAGTTGCCGAACGATCGTCTCGAAGTCGTTCTTCTCGGCGGGACGGCTCGTCGCCCCGGCCTCAGCCAACGTCCGTGAGCGCACGACCTTCTTTCCGGTGTCGGCAGGGGCGGCTCTGGAGTTGCTGCGGCCGGATGCGGTCGGGCGCGGGCGGCCTTCGGGGTCCCTGGCCTTGCCGTCGGCGGCCTGGCGGCCTTGGGAGGCCCGCTTCTCGACGTGCGAGTCGTGGCCGTGAGCGTCATGGGGGGCCTGGGCGGCCTCCGGTGTGGCCCGGGGCTCAGGCACGTCTCGCCCGCGGCTCTCCAGGTCGCGCGCCGTCCCGCCGAGGTCAGCGGGCCGGCCGTTGCTGTCGGCCGAGGCGCTGCGATGCCGCTCGCCGTTGGCCGCCGCGGAGGCGGCGTGCCCCGGCCCGGACAGCAACTGCATCAGGTTGACTCGCATATCGACCATGACAGAATCCCTGCAACGTGCCAGCCAGCCCCAGCAAGCTGCATGCCAGTTTGGGCACGGGCGAGCGATTCGCACTTTAAGTGCTTTTTCTAAATGAGCTAAGAGACTGGTTTCGCCTCCGTCCGGCTTGGGGCCGGACGGGCCGATCGGCCGTGCCTGGACCGGAAGCATCTTCCGACGGGCGGAGAGAAGCTCCGGTTGAGGCCGGCAATTCTCGCAAGGCTCGCTCAGTTTATCGGACCCTCCGGGCGATCGCGTGCGGGTCCGGCGAACGGGCGGCGATAGCGGCGCCCGCCCGCCGATGGCGCTTTTCTCCCGCAAGCTGCTTCAGGAATGCCCCGTGAGAGGCCGACATTCTAGTAAGCAATCCGTCCCATTGGTCGGCTGTCCCAGGGCCTCAGCCGGCGGACCCGGTCGAAGGAGTGACGCGTCCGGGGCGGGTAGCCTTGCCCGCACGCGGCAACAGGCGGCAGCGCAGCACGATGACGGACAGCCGACAGGATAGGTTACGCACGGCGATCCTCGTGGGCGGCCGCTCGGCCCAGCAGCAGGATCTTGCCCGCGCCCTCCAGGCCCACGCCGAGGACGTGCAGGCCATCGAGACGACGGCCGCCGTCCTGGAGCGCATCGTCCCCGCAGCCCCCGAGTTGGTGGTCGTCCTGGAGGACGTGCCGACATCGGAAGCGGTGGCGTTCGTCGAGAAAGCGGCGGTCTGTCAGCCGGGCACCCACGTGGTGGTCTTGGCGCGTCGCCCGGCCGTGAGGCTGGCCGTGCAGTTCGGCAGGGCGGGGGTCGGCGACTACAGGTCCGCCCCGCTCGACGCGGATGCCCTCGGCGAGATCGTCCAGGCCGCCCGGCAGCCGGTGCGGGGCGACGAGCGGCGCCGCTTCTTTTGCGACGCCTGCGCGCCCGGTGTGGCCATGGCCGGACGCAGCGAGGGCATCGCCCAGGCGCTGAGCAACTTGCGCCGCGTGGCCCGAAGCCGCTGCCGCATCATCCTGATCACCGGCGAGACGGGGACCGGCAAGGAGCTTGCCGCCCGCGCCGTCCACGCCTGGCGAGGCGGCGACGAAGCGCACTTCGTGGCCGTCAACTGTGCCGCTCTGACGGCCAACCTCCTGGAAAGCGAGCTCTTCGGGCACGTCAAGGGCGCCTTCACCAGCGCCGACCGCGACAAGGTGGGCCTGCTGGAGCTGGCCGGCTCGGGCACGGTCTTCCTCGACGAGATCAGCGAGATGCCCCTGGATCTCCAGGCCAAGCTGCTCCGCGTCCTCCAGGAGCGGAGCTTCCGCCGCGTCGGGGGCACGCGGGCGCTGCGCTGCGAGGCCACCATCATCGCCACCAGCAACCGCGACCTGCCGGCCGAGGTGCAGGCCGGGCGGTTCCGAAACGACCTCTACTACCGCCTGGCGGTCTTCCCCGTCACGCTGCTGCCGCTGCGCAGCGCCCGGCGCCGCGAGGACGTCCCGCTGCTGGCACAGTACTTCCTTCGCAACTCCGCCGTCTGCCCCCGAAACGACGTGAAGGGCCTGACCGCCGCGGCCGAGAGAAAGCTGCTGGGGCACGACTGGCCCGGCAACGTGCGCGAGCTCCGCAACGTCATCGATCGGGCCCTGATCCTGGAAGAGACGTCATGGATCACGGTCGACAGCGTGGTCTTCGACGGTGCGGCCGAGCGGATCGAGGCGCCGGCCGCCCAGCCGGCCCCGGCGCCGCACGACGGGAAGCCCTCGCCGGAGGACTTCTCGCTGGAGACCGCCGAGCGGCAGTTCATCCTTCGCGCGTTGCAGGAGACCGGCTGGCAGCGAACGCGGGCGGCGGCGCTGCTGGGCATCACCCGCGCGACGCTGCACGCCAAGCTGAAGCGCTACGACATCCATCCGCCCGACAAGCCCGGTCCGGGCAAGGCGTCCCCGCTGATCGGTCGGGGGCAGGAGGAGCTGGAGGGCGCCCGCGCCTGACGTCGGCCAGGCCAGCGGCAATTCCTTGACAACCCCGGGCAGAATCCGCGCGCGCCGCCGGCGGGCTGCCGGCCACGCTCGGAGCCATTTCTCGCGGCGTGCGCGGGGACGTGCCCCTGGGAGGGCGGCGCGAGCCCCGCCATCCCCACGCAGCTTATCCCGCTATCAGAAATAGCGTTACAAGTATGGGTGATCCGCGTCTGCGGCCCCGTACGCCTCGGTCGCGCGGAGGGCCGTCGCGGCCCTCCGCACAGCCCCGAGGCCGCTCGGCTGTAAGCTCTGGCACGTGGGTTGCACCCCAGGCCGGCGTGACGCATTGCGCCCGCAGTCGGCCTGTCACTCGAGGACTACGAATTCGCGGGCGCTCGGCGGCGACGCAGATGGCCGAAAACGACGACGCACAACCCGACGCCGGTGGCGAGGACGCCTCGCAACAAGAGGACCGGACGCTCGACGAGCGGATCGACCGTGAGTTGGCGCGCCGCCGTGCCGAGAAGGCGCAGCCGGGCGCCGACGGGCTCGCCGACCCGGCGCTGCCGGAGGACGCGCCGCAGGTCCAGGGCGAAGCCGCCGACGAAGCGGCGCCCTCGGCCGCCGCGGACGCGCAACAACCGGCCGAGCAAGGCGCGACCCAGCCGGACGGCGAGACCGCCGGCACGGTCGACGCGTCGCTCCAGGCGCGGATCGCCGAGGCGATGGACGAGCGCCGGGCCGCCAAGGCCGACAGCGACGGGGACTCCGCGACCGGTCCACCCAGCGCGCTGGCCGAAATGATCGCCAAGCAGCGCGAGAAGCTCAAGCAGCAGGCACAGGGCGAGGCGACGCAGGAGACGCCCGAGGCAGAGGACCCGGGCGCCGAGTCGCCCTCCGGCTCGCAGAAGCTCGAGACGATGGGCGAGAAGAGCGTCTCGCTCCAGCAGGTCATCGGCCAGCAGCGCGGGAAGCTCAGGCAGAGGAAGCCGGGCGATGGCGCCGAGGGCGACGGTTCGGCCCAGGCCGGCGGCGCGGCGGGTGGCGACAAGGGCCGACAGCCCGCGGGTCCATCCGGCGCGGCGGACGGCAAGGCCGGCCGGGACGCGGCGGCGCCGCAGGCGGCCGCCGGGTCGGTCGTGCTCGCCGGACCAGGGCGGTTGTCGATGACCAACGTCATGCTGGTGGCGAACACGTTCCTGCTGGCCGTGGTGGGGGGCGTGCTGCTGTACGTGCTCTCGCACGGCGCGAGCCGCCCGCCGGCCGCCGATGCCGCCATGAAGGCCATCCGCCTCGTGGAGGAGGGCAACCAGGCCCCGAACCGGCCGCCGGAGCCGCCGCAAGGCGCTCCCGACGCGAACGAGGCGCCGCCGAGCCCGGTAGCGGCCGCCATCGAAGCGCCCACCTGGGCGGCGGCGGAGACGGCCTTCGCCAAGCGAGATTACGACACGGCGCTGGACCGCTACAGCCGTCTCCTGCTGGCCGGCAGGCGGCTGCCCTCCGAGGCGCTGGCGGCCGACTTCTACCAACTGCGGATCGCCCAGTGCATGTGGCGCCTGGGCCGGCTCAAGGAGGCCAAGCGGATCCTCGAACGGCTCCAGCACAGCGATTCGCCCGTCGTCCGGGCGGTCTGCGACGCGGGCCTGGCGCGGATGAAGGAAGCCGCGGGCCTGCACTTCTCGGCCCGCACGCTGGCCTACCAGGCCCTCGGCGCGCTGCACGCGCTGGAGCACCGCCTGCCCCTGGAGGCCGACTGCGACTACCTCGTCGCCCGCGCGCTGAGCCGGAAGGTCAACGCCCTCCATACGACCGAGCAGGTCATCCCGTGGTCGCGGCTGACCGTGACGGAGGTCTTCTCCGGCCGGACCGAGGCCGAGATCCGCCTCCTGCTGGAGCAGGGCGCCCCCCGGCCGAACGACGCCGCCGAGCCCCCGCCCGTGCGGATCCAGAAGAACGGCAGCCTGTGGACGCTCCGCAGCTCGAAGGCCTCGCTGGAGGACCTGCTGAACCAGTTCGCCTCGAAGACGGGCAAGGACCTCGTCTGGCGCGGCGTGCCGCCGGCGGTCCGACGCCGCAGCCTGAGCTTCACGCTGCGGGGCGTCTCGCAGCAGCGGGCCTGCGAGGTGGCCTGCGGCATGGCGGGCCTGGTGGCCGGGTTCACCTGGGACCAGGTCGTCGTGCACGACCCGCAGACCGTCTCCCGCCTGTCGGACCAGAAGGAACTGCTCAGCGAGGAGGCGACCTCGACGTGGCGGCGGTTCTCCCTGCGCTATCCCGCCGACAACCGCGTGCCGGAGGGCCTGTTCGCCCTGGGCACGCTGGCGGAGTGGTCCGGCGATACGGTAGGGGCGCTGAAGCGGTACCAGACGCTCGGCCGGCAGTACCAGCGGGAACTGGTCCTGGCGCCGAGGGCGTTGATGCAGTCGGCGAGGCTGCGGATTGCTCACCTGCGCGACTACGCCGGCGCGCAGGCGGACCTGGAAGACCTGCTGGACCTCTACCCGCAGTACCCCCAGAGCGACCAGGTGTACCTCTCGCTGGGGCGGGTCCACATGCAGCGGGGCAAGCCCGAGGAGGCGATCCGGATCTTCCTGAGGGTCTACAGCCTGAACGCCTCGCCGGAGTCGCGTTGGGCGGCCTGCCTGGAGGCCGGCGCGTGCCACCGCCAGTTGGGCGAGTACGAGAAGGCCTCGCAGTGGCTGGGGCGGTGCATCACGTCGGACGAGCGGCCGGGGGGGGCGGACCTGGTGCGGGCCTACCTGCTGCTGGGGCGTTCCGAGGCCGCCCAGGGCAACCGCGCGGCGGCGGTGGCGGCCTTCCGTCAGGCCTTGGCGGCCAAGCCGCTGCGGGCTCGCCATGTCGAGGCCGTCCTGGCGCTGGCCGAGGTGCAGCGCGAGGCGGACGACTTCGTCGGGGCCATGGCGACGCTGCGGCGGATCGAGGAAGAGGACCTGACCGACGCCCAGCGCTACGCCTACCTGATGCAGCTTTCGAAGCTGCACCGGGCGATGGGGCTGCCCGACCGGGCGCGGGCGTTGCTGCGCAAGCGGGGCTCGCGGCTGTCGGACGGGCAGCTGCGCGCCCTGATCGCCGTGGAACAGGCGCGGTGCCTCCTGGAAGCCGGCGACCCGCGAGCGGCGCGGCAGGGAATCAGCGAGGCCCTGGCTCAGTTGAAGAGCGGCCCGGAGGCCTGGCGGGCCTCGCTCGACCTGGCGGAGATCTGCATGAAAATGGGCGACTTCGAGCAGGCCGTCGTCTTCGCCCTTGAAGTCCGCCGGGCCGATTGCCCCGACGACACCCGGCGCCGTGCGCTGGAGATGCTCGGGCGCTGCTACCTGCGTCAGGAGAAGTACGAGGAAGCGGCCGAGGCCCTGGCGGGCCTGAGCCGACAGCAAGCCGCGCCGGCGACGCCCCAGACCCAGCCCGGCGCGAAGGCGGGCCCATGAGCACCTTTCCGGGTAGATGGCTTGGTTTCTGCCTGATCGCGGCAGCCGGGACGGCGACCGCGAGGGGCGCGACCCCCGCGGCCAGCCCGCCCGCGACGCAGCCTGTGATCCGACCCGCGCTCCTGCCGGCGAGTCGGCTCGCGACCCCACCGGCGAGCCGGCCGGCGACCCCACCGGCGAGCCGGCCCGCGGCCCGACCGGCGGCCCGACCGGCGGCGGGGCCGGCGGCGGGGCCGGCCAGTCGCCCCGCGGCAAGCCGGACGCCCGCCGACGTGAAGCAGAGCGTCCGGCGGCTGTGGCAGGAAAGCGTCACGCCGCCGGAGATGGACACGCCGCCCGAGCTGAAACGGATGCTGGCCGAACTGCGCGCCCTGCGGCTGTCCCGCGCCGGTCGCGCCCGGGCGGCCGGGGCCTCACGGCGTCCCGTCGGGCCGACCAGCCGCCCGACGCCTGCCGCCACGCAGCCGGCCACCACGCAGCCGACCCCGACGAGCCAACCCGCCGCGCCCGGCCGCACACTGCCGGCCAAGGTCCTCGCCCAGCTCAAGGGCATGCCGGCCGCCAACCTCAGCCGCCCGGTCGACCTCGCCGACGACCTGTTCCGCGCCGGCTACCTCGACGCCGCGTTCACGCTGTACGAAAAGGCCGGCGGCGGCGGGGCCGAGCCCGCCACCCGGGCGTGGGCCCTGTACCAGATGGCCAACTGCCGCCGGACGACCGACGCCGCGGCGGCCGAAACCCTCTACCACCGCGTCGCCATCGAACACGCAAGCACGCCCTGGGCCGAACCGGCCGCCACCGAAGAGAAGCTCCTCCAATGGCAGCGGCTCCACCAGCCGCTGAGCCTGCTGAAGGACATCGAGCGGATCGGCCGGAGCCGGAGGCCTGCTGCGACGCAGCCGGCCGCCGCGGCGGCTCAGAAGGCGTCGCCCGACGTTCGCCGCGCGGGCACAGGAACCTGAGACGATCGAGAAACAGACCCCCATGGCGGAGAAGGTATACCAGAACGTCCTGGTTGCCGGGGCCGACGCCCAAAGCAAGCGGTTGGCCCTGGAGGTGCTGGCGCGCCGCGGCATCCGGGGCACGGTGGCGCGGAGCCTGGCCGCCGCCAGGGAGACGCTCGACGCGCAGCCGTGGGACCTCGTGCTGGTCGACGCCGAGCTGGACGGGGGCAAGGGGCTGGAGCTGCTTCGCGGGATCAAGGCGGGCTGGCCCGAACTGCCCGTGGTGATGCTCGGCGCGCGCGGGTCGCTGCGCCTGGCCGTCCAGACGGTCCGGGCGGGGTGCGAGGACTACCTGGTCAAGCCGGTCGCCGCCGGCACGCTCGAGACGCTCTTCGAGACGCTGCTTCCGAACCACGACGTGCCGCTGGCCGCGGCGGCGGAGGACGGCAGCCGCTGCCTGTACCAGATCGCCGGCCGCAGCCCCGGGCTGATGGAGATGCTGGCCGTGGCGCGCAAGGTCGCGCCGACGTCGATGCCGGTGCTGATCACGGGCGAGAGCGGCACGGGCAAGGAGCTGGTCTCGTACTACGTGCACCGGGCGTCGAGCCGGGCCAACGGCCCGTACATCCGGGTGAACTGTGCGGCGCTGAGCGAGTCGCTGCTGGAGAGCGAGCTGTTCGGGCACGAGCGCGGGGCGTTCACGGGCGCGATCTCGCAGCGCAAGGGCCGCTTCGAGCGCGCCCACGGCGGGACGCTGCTGCTGGACGAGATCTCGGAGACCACGCCGCGCCTCCAGGCCGAACTGCTCCGCGTGCTGGAACAGCAGGACTTCGAGCGCGTCGGGGGCAGCGAGCCCGTGCGCGTCAACGTGCGGGTCATCTGCACCTCGAACCGCGACTTGCTGGCCGGGGTCCGGCGCGGGCAGTTCCGCCGGGACCTGTACTACCGCATCCGCGGGATCCACCTGAAGCTGCCCCCGCTGCGGCAGCGCAGGGAGGACATCCCCGTGCTGGTCTGGCACTTTGTGAACCTCTACGCCCGGGAGGTGCGCCGGCGGATCGAGACGCTCGACCCGGCGATGCTGAAGGCCTTCGAGGCGCACGACTGGCCGGGCAACGTCCGGGAGCTGCGCAACGTGGTCCGCACGGCGCTGATCCTCGGCGGCGGGCAGACGCTCTCGCTGGCCAGCGGACAGCACCTCGGGCAGGACACCGGCGGCCCCGGCGTGGCCGGCGCACCGGACCTGAGCCTCCAGCAACTGGAGAAACAGGCGATCTTCGAGGCCCTGCGAAGGACCAAGTCGCACCAGGCCAAGGCGGCCGGCCTGCTGGGCATCACCGACCGCACGCTTCGCGAGAAGCTCCGGCGGTATCGGCGCGACGGGGAGGCGGCGCCTGTGGGAGAGACGAGATGGCTGGCAGAACCGACATAATCAGCTACCTGGAGGCGGGCCTGAAGGCGACCGGCCTGCGGGGCAAGGTCATCGCCAACAACATTGCCAACCTCGACACGCCGGGCTTCCGGCGCAGCGAGGTGCGGTTCGAGGACCTGCTGGCGAAGGCGATGGACGGCGGCGCGGTCGATCTGGCGGACGTCGCGCCCAAGGTCTACCAGCCGCGGAACACCCCCGTCGCCGGCGGCGGCAACGACGTGGACCTCGACAAGGAAGTCGGGGAGATGATCGAGAACGGCGCGAGGTCCCGGATCTTCCTCCGGGCGATGGCCAAGCTGTACAGCCAGATAGAGCTGGCCATTCGCGACAAGACCTGAACGCTTCGAGGTGATGACGATGGCCGTGAACAACGTCCAGGGACCGATCGACATCGCGGTGTCGGGCCTGCGGGCCCAGGCGGCGCGGATGAGGGTGATTGCGGGCAACGTCGCCAACGCCAGCACGTCGCGGACCGAGTCCGGGCAGCCGTACCGCCGCCGGCAGGTGATCCTGGCCACCGACGACAAGGCCCTCGCCGGCGTGCGCGTCGGGGGCGTCGTGCCGGACGTGGTGCACCCGTTCAAGGGCGTCTACATGCCCGGGCACCCCGACGCGGACGAGACCGGCTTCGTCCAGATGCCCAACGTGGACGTGCCGGTGGAGATGATGGACATGATCGTCGCCAGCCGGGCCTACCAGGCCAACGCGGCGATGCTCAAGCGGTACCAGGACATGGTCAGCGCGGCGCTGGAGCTTCTGCGGTAGGCGCCGCCGAGAGGAACGCGAGATGGCTGGAATCGGTCCGACAAACGGCGTTCGCCCACCGGTCTTCCCGCCCGGCGTCGGCGGCATCGGTCGGCAGGCGCCGGCGGGCAAGGCGAACTTCGCCAAGGTGCTCAAGGCCTACGTGAACGAGGTGGACGGCAAGCAGCACGCCTCCTACGCGGCGATGAAGGACCTGATCGCCGGCAAGACGCAGGACATCGTGCCGGTGGTCAACGCCGTGGCCAAGGCCGACCTGAGCTTCAAGCTGCTGATGGGCGTCCGCAACAAGGTCATCGAGGCCTACAAGCAGACGATGAACATGCAGGTCTGACCCACCAGGGAAGGTGATCGCAAGTGGCTCTACAGAACCTCGGTGATCTCTGGCAGCGCGCGGGTCTGGTCCAGCGAGTGATGCTGCTGGCCGTCGTGCTGGGGTCCATCGCCGGCGCGGTGTTCCTGTTCAACTGGGCGCGCCAGCCGAGCCTCGCCCTGCTGTACGGGGGGCTGGGCGAGCAGGAGGCCGCCCGCATCGTCGAGAAGTGCCGCGACGCGGGCGTCGCCGTGGAGCTGAAGGAAGGCGGCACCGCCGTCTTCGTGCCCCAGGACAAGGTCTACTCGCTCCGGCTGACGATGGCCTCCGCGGGGCTGCCCGCCGGCGACAACCGGGGCTACCAGATCCTCGACGAGCAGAGCTTCGGCGCCAGCCCGTTCACCGAGCGCGTGCGCTTCCGCCGCGCGATCGAGGGGGAGCTGGCGCGCAGCGTCCAGACGCTGGCGGCCGTGGCCGCCGCGCGAGTGCACCTGGTGCAGCCGGAGTCCGGCCTGTTCCGCAAGGCGGACCAGGCCTCCGCCAGCGTGGTGGTGAAGCTCCAGGGGGGCTACGAGCTGACGTCCTCCAACGTGGCGGCCATCCGGCACCTCATCGCCGGCGGCGCCGAGGCCATGGAACCCAGCCGCGTCGTCGTCGTCGACGACCACGGCAACCTGCTGTCCGGCGAGGCCGACGACGGCGTCAGCGCGCGGACGAGCTCGCTGTTCGACCAGAAACGCCAGGAGGAGGAGCGCCTGGCCCGCAAGGCCGAGCAGCACCTGCTGGCCGTGCTCGGCCCCGGCCGCGCAACCGTCCAGGTCAGCGTCGACATGGACATGTCCACCGTCGAGACCGAGAGCAAGCAGGTCGGCCCAGACAAGGGCCTGACGGTCAAGGAGACGATCCAGGAGAGCAAGACCTCCGAGCCGGGCACCAAGGGCGGCGCGGCCGGGACGACCAGCGACACCACCTCGGACACCGAGTACGAGGTCCCCGTGAAGACCGAGCGAAGGACCGTCCTGGCCGGGCAGATCAAGAGCAAGTCCGTCTCGGTGTTCGTGGACCTGACGGTGCCAACTCCCGAGGGCGAGGGGGCCGATACGACCCCCAGAAAGCTGCCGGTCCTGGATGAGATCAAGGAGAACATCAAGAACGCGCTGGGCCTGCGACTGGCGGGCGAGGCCGCCGCGGCGGGCGCTGCCGCTGCCGCGGCCGAAGGCACCGGCACCGATACGCTGACCGTCACCGAGGCGAGTTTCTATCGTCCCCCGGCGACCTCCGAACTGGAGAGTGAAGACCAGGGGCTGTTCACGAAGGACTTCCTGCTGGAGATCGCCAGGCGTTCCTCGCTGGGGCTGCTCGTGGTGGGCGCGCTGCTGGCGTTGCGGATGTTCCGCGGCCCGAAGAAGAAGCTCGCCTCGATGGGCGAGGGCGCTCCGGCGTTGGCGGCGGCCGGCCAGACCGTTGGCGGCATCCTGCCCGCCTCGGGGGCCCAGGGCTCGCCCGACCTGCTCAAGGCGCACATCACCAAGGCCCTCCAGGACAACCCCGACGAAGTCAAACGCCTGTTCCTCAGTTGGGTCGAAACCGAGAAAGGAGCGCAGTAAGTGGCCTCGCCGTCTGGCATTCGCAAAGCGGCGCTGTTGTTGATGGGCCTGGAGCCGACCACGGCGGCCGAACTGCTCAAGGTGGCCGACCCCGAGGTCGTCACCCGGATCGCCGCCGAGTTGGCGTACCTGGAGGCCAGTGGCCAGACCGCCGGGGATGCCGCCGGGGAGCCCGTCCGGCAGTTCGCCGAGGAGCTTCGCAAGAGCATCGGGCGGCCCCGCGCCAGCCGGCTGCTCCAGGGGATGCTGGAAGACGCCGTGGGCGCCGAGAGGACGCGGGAGATCCTGGAGCGGATCTCGGCGATGGTGGACCAGCGCGATCCGTTCCTGCCGATCCGCTCGGCGGACCCGGAGGAGGTCGCCGAGGCCCTGAAGGGCGAGTCGCCCCAGGTCGCGGCGCTCGTGCTGACGGAGCTGCCGCCGAAAGTCAGCGCCAAGCTCCTGCCGCTGCTGGAGGACAACGTGCGGGCCGAGGCCGTCCGCGGAATGACGTCCGAGCAGCACGTCGCCCCGGAGACGCGCATGCGCGTGGCGTCGGTGGTGCGTTCCCGGCTGGCGAAGAGCGAAGACGCCGACGAGGGTCCCCGCAGCAACCGCCAGGAGCAACTGAGAAAGGTCGCCGTCCTGCTGCGCGACCTGGGCAGCGAACTGCGGGACACGCTCATCCAGGCGATCGCGGAGTCCGACGCCGACACCAGCGTCGAGGTCCAGCGCCTGATGGTGATGTGGGAGGACGTGGCCGTCGTATCCGATCGGTCGCTCCAGGACGCCCTGCGGGCGGTGGACGCCCGCAAGCTCGCGCTGGCCATGTACGAGGCCGACGAGGCCACCGGCGAGAAGCTCCGGAGCAACATGTCCGAGCGCCAGATCGCCATGATCGACGAGGAGGCCTCCCTGCTGTCCAAGCCCGACCAGGAGCAGATCGACGAGGCGCGCAACGAGTTCCTCAACGCGCTGCGCGACCTGGCGGCGAACAACTCGTTGAGTTTTGAGGAAAGCTGAGTCCGATGACCGTGCAGGCGCACATCGAGCTTCCCGGGCCGCTACGGGCCGTCGCCGTCGCGCCGGCTGCGCAGGCGGCGGGCGCGCCGGAGGGGGCCCCCGCGCCGCTCGATCAGCGCCGCCGGCGGCTCGAACAGGAGCGGGAGCGGCTCGCCCAGGCACGCCAGGCCCTCGCCGCGGCGGGCGGACGGTTCCGGCAACTCCAGGCCGACCTGATCGCCGAGGCCGAACAGCAGCTCCTGGACCTGGCCCTCGACATCGCCCGCAAGGTGCTCATGCAGGAGATCCAGGCCGGACGCTACGAGATCGACCCCATCGTCACCGAAGCGATGCGGCACGTTCCCTCCCGCCGCGACGTGGTGGTCCACCTGCACCCCGACGACTACGCCCAGTGCCGGGCCGCCGAGCAGCTCGGAGACGATTCCGACGGCATTCGCTTCCTGGCCGACCCGAACGTCGGCCGCGCCGAGTGCCTCCTCGAGACGCGCGAAGGCGTTGTGGAATCCGCGGTGGAGCCCGGCCTCGCGCGCGTGAGCGAGGCCCTGAGAAACGCGGAGTAGCCCGATCATGGCGATCGTGAACCTCGGCAGATACCGCCGCAAGCTCCAGCAGGTGGACCTGCTGGCGTGCCGGGGTTCGGTCGTGCGCGTGGCGGGGCTGACGGTGGAGTCGAAGGGCCCGCCGGTCGGCATCGGGCAGCTCTGCGAGATTCACCTGGCCGACGGGCGGCGCGTGCCCGCCGAGGTGGTGGGCTTCCACAAGGAGAACCGGATCCTGCTGCCGCTGGAGGGCATCGACGGGATCGCGCCGAACGACGCCGTGGCGTCGCGCCCGAACCCGAGGTACCTCCCGCTGGGGCCGTCCATCCTCGGGCGCGTCGTCGACGGGCTGGGTCGGCCCATCGACGGCAAGGGTCCGCTGGCCGGCGAGGAGTCGCGCCCGCTGGACGGCGCGGCCCCGGCTCCGCTGAAGCGCCGGCGGATCACCGAGCCGCTGGCCTTCGGCATCCGGTCCTTCGACGGCTTGCTGACCTGCGGCAAGGGCCAGCGGATGGGGATCTTCTCCGGAAGCGGCGTGGGCAAGAGCACGCTGCTGGGCGAGATCGCCCGCGCCAGCGAGGCGGACGTGAACGTCCTGGCGCTCGTCGGCGAGCGCGGCAGGGAGGTCCGCGAGTTCCTCGAGGAGTCCCTGGGCGCCGAGGGCCTGGCCCGAAGCGTGGTCTGCGTGGCCACGTCGGACACCTCCCCGATCCAGCGGGTGAAGGTGGCGTTTCTGGCCGTCACGGTGGCGGAGTACTTCCGCGACCGAGGCAAGGACGTGCTGCTGCTGATGGACTCGCTGACCCGGTTCGCCCAGGCCCAGCGGGAGATCGGTCTGGCCGCCGGCGAGCCGCCCACCACCAAGGGCTACTGCCCGAGCGTTTTCAGCCTGCTGCCGAAGCTCACCGAGCGCTTCGGCGGCACCGGGCGCGGCAGCATCACGGGCATGTTCACGATCCTGGTGGAAGGCGACGACTTGGCCGACCCCGTCGCCGACAGCGTCCGCGCCCTCCTGGACGGGCACATCGTCCTGTCCCGCAAGCTCGCCGAGATGGGGCACTACCCCGCGGTGGACGTCCTCCAGAGCGTCAGCCGACTCATGAACTCCGTGACCAGCCCGGAGCACCGCATCGCCGCCCAGAAGTTCCGCGCGATCTACGCCACCTACCAGGGCGCCGAAGACCTGATCAACATCGGGGCGCTGGCGCCCGGCAGCAACCGGCGAATCGACCAGGCCGTCTCCCTTATCGACCGCGTGCGGCAGTTCCTGGTCCAGCCGACCGGGCAGCGCAGCGGCTTCGAGGAGACCATCGCCCGGATGCGGGAAATCACCAGCTCGTGGGACTTCCTGCTGCCGACTGAGGCCCCCGAGACCAGCGAGGTGACCCGGTGAGACGCTTTCACTGGCCATTGCAGCGCGTCCTGGACGTCACGCTCCAGCGCGAGCGGGGCCAGCGGGCGGAGCTGCTGAGCCTCTCGCAGCGCATGGCGCAGCTGCGGCAGGAGATCATGATCCACCGTGCGAGCGTTCGGGGCCTGATCGCGGAGATGGCCGCGGCGGACCTGGCGGAGCGGGTGCGGCGGCACGCGGACTTCGTCCGGTGCTCGGAGGCGCACCAGCGCCGGATCGATCGCCTGGAGGCCGAACTGGACGCCCAGGCCGCCCGGCGGAGGGAGAAGACGCAGTTGCTGGTCCGGACGCGCAAGCGCCGCGAGACGCTGGAGCGCCTGCGCGAGGAGGCCCGGCAGGCGCACGTCCGGGAGGAGTTGAAGACCGAACAGAAGCAGTTCGACGAGACGGCCCACGTCGCCAAGGCGCGGAAGATGATCGAGGCGCGGGCGGCCGGCGCCGAGTAGGAGCCAGCGACCAATGACCGGCAAGAAATACATCGTCCTCCTGGTGATCCTGGCGGTGGTGAGCCTCGGGGCCTCGGCGGCGATCTCGCTGCTGTTTGGCGGCCCGGGCACGCCCGCCGGCGGGAAGGACGGGGCGGGGAAGAAACCGCCCTCCAAGACCGACGCGCTGCTGGCGGGGCTGGCCGCCGCCGGGCAGCCCAGGGAGTTCCTGCCCAACCAGGCGGCCATCGAGCAGTTGATCAAGGATCTCCGCGCCCGGACCGCCGAGTACGAGCACAAGAAGAGCTTGCTCGCCCAGCGGGAAAGCCGCGTGCGCCAGGCCGAGGAGAACCTAAAGCGCCGCGCCAAGGAGGTCGAGAAACTTCGCATGGAGCTGATCGGGCCGTTGACGCGGCTGAAAGACGCCATCGCCGAGGTTCGGCGCCAGCAGGTGCTGGTCGACAAGCAGGAGAAGAGCAACCTCCAGCGAATCGCCGGCACGTTCGAGAAGATGGATGCCGTCAAGGGCGGCGCCATGCTCGCGGGGATGTGCGAGAACGGCCAGGCCGACGACGCCGTCAAGATCCTCTACTACATGAGCGAGCGCATGTCGGCCAAGATGCTCGCCGAGATGCCCGACCAAGCCCTGGCCGCCAAGCTCACCGGGCTGATGAAGGGCATCCAAGAGGAAGGCTAGTCCCATGGACATCGCGACGGTGATCGGACTGATCGCGGGGATTGGCTGCGTGGTCGTGCCCGTCACGCTGGGCGCGGACCCCAAGACGTTCTTCCACATCCCGTCCATGGCCATCGTCGTCGGCGGCATGACGTGCTCGACCCTGGTCCATTTCTCGCTCGGGCAGGTCCTGAGAATCCTCACGGTGGTCAAGAAGACGCTGTTCTACCGGCTGCCCGCCGACGGCGAGCTGATCCAGAAGATGGTGAACTACTCGGCGATCAACCGCCGCGACGGCGCGCTGGCCCTGGAGCGCCAGATCCCCGACGCCGGCGACGATTTCCTCGTCAAGGGCCTCCAGATGGTCATCGACGGCCAGAGCGAGGACGCCATCGAGAAGCAGTTGTTCATGGAGATCCAGTACCTCCAGGAGCGTCACACCGACGGCAAGAAGATCCTGGAGTTCATGGGTTCCTCGGCCCCGGCGTTCGGCATGATCGGCACGCTGATCGGGCTGGTCCAGATGCTCGGCACGCTGGACGACCCCAGCCAGATCGGTGCCGGCATGGCGACGGCCCTGATCACGACGTTCTACGGCGCGTTCATGGCCAACCTGTTGTTCCTGCCCATGGCGGGCAAGCTGGCCATTCGCAGCCGGAAGGAGACGCTCCTGCGGGAAATGGTCGTGGAGGGGCTTCTCGGCATCGTCCGCGGCGAGAGCCCCACCGGCGTTCGCGAGAAGATGCAGGCCTTCATCTCCGAGCGCAATCGCGAGGACTACAAACCGAGTATCTGACGCATGGCCCGGCCGAAGAAGAAACAACAAGACGCTCCCGGCGGTCCCGGCAAGTGGATCGTCACGTTCAGCGACTGCATGACGCTGCTGCTGTGCTTCTTCGTGCTGCTGCTGACGTTCAGCTCGTTCGACGACGTGGAGCTCCAGAAGCTCGCGGGCATCTTCCAGGCCGAAGGCGACCCCGCCATCTTCCCCGTGCCGCGAGAGATCAAGGAGTCCTCCGTCCCGCCCGTCGAGCGGGTCGTCCACAAGGCCGACCAGGGCAGCGGCGTGCCCACCGAGTCGACGAACATCCCGTCCGACCTGCCGCGCCGGCTGCCTGTCGTCCTGGACGACGGCGCTCATAAGGACCGCAAGGTCTTCTACATCCCCTCCCGGCGGCTGTTCGTCGGCCGGGGAAACCTCCTCACCCGCGACGGCAAACGCCTCCTGGAGCGGGTGGGGGCGTTCATGGCCCTGGTGCCTTGCCGCGTGGTCATCGCGGAGAACGGCTTGCAGGCCGACGCCGCCGTGACGCAGGAGCACCAACTGAACCGGGCCTGGGCCGTCATGCAGTTCTTCACCGGCCGCTTGGAACTGCCGGCCGATCGCTTCAACATCGCCGCGGATGCCCGGGCTGCGCCCGCCCGCCTGGCGGGCCGCCGCGTGGTCACCGTGACCCTGTTCCACCGAGACGCGTACTGATGGCGCGAAGAGCAAGACCAACCGAAGAAGAGCAAGGCGCGCCTGCCTGGATCGTGTCGTTCAGCGACATGGTCACGCTGCTGCTGGCGTTCTTCGTGCTGCTCCAGAGCTTCGCGAAGGTCCAGGACCCCGAGCTGTTCTTCGTGGGGCAGGGGTCCTTCAAGCAGGCCATCGCCGGGCTGGGCGTGCCGTCCTGGCTGTTCGGGCGGAGGGACAAGCCCCGCATGCAGCACCCCAAAGTCAAACACCCGGTGGACGAGGACCCCGACGGCCAGCCGCTCTCCACCGTGTTCGACGCGGAAGATGAGAAGATCCGCAAGGCGTTCGACGATCTTCAGAAGGAGTTGGAGACGACGGCCGTGGACCTGGCCCAGGAAACGGTCCGAGTCGAGGCCACCCCCATCCGCTTCGACGCGGACGCCGCGTCGCTGGGCGAGGACGCCCGGCAGTACCTCCGCCAGTTCGTCCTGGAGGCCCGCCAGGCGGTCCGCGCCGAGTCCGTTCGGTTCGAGGTCGTGGGGCTCGCCGCCGACGTGTCGGGCCCGCGGCTGCAGTGGTCGCTGTCGGCCCGAAGGGCCCGGGCGGCGGAACGCTACCTGGACCAACTGCTGAAGGCGGCGCCTGGCGGGCGGCGCTGGGGCACCTGCTCCTGGGGCGCGGGGCCCGGCGGCCGCTGGTGCCGGCAGCACGGGATCCCGACCGCCGAGACCACCATCGTCATCGTGGTGGTGAAAGGGAACCACGGGAATGGCTGAACCTGACGACAACCCGTTCGAAGAGGCCAAGCCCGACGACGAGGGCGGTGGTTCCTCGGGGCTCCAGCTCGGGATCCGCATCGGATTGATGGTCGCGGTGTTGGCCGCTGGCTCGGGGGGAGGCTACGTGCTCGGCGGGCTCATCGGCGGCTCCCAAGCCTCCGACCCGAACGTCGTGCCCGACGATGCGATGCAGCTGATCGAGCCGGAGTCCGGCCCGCCGGACATTGCCGCGGAGGACTTCCACTACATCAAGTTCGAGCCGATCACGGTGAACTTGAACGAGCCGCGCCTGGCGCGGTACATCCGGGCGACCATCGTGCTGGCCACCAAGGCCAGCGACGGCGAGGCGGCCGACAAGATGATCACCACCAACCGGAAGCTCGAGCTCCAGAGCTGGATGATGCACTACCTGGCCGACCTGAGCCTGGAAGACGTCCGCGGGCAGAAGAGCCTCGCGCGGATCTGCCGGGAGATCCGGGAGAACTGCAACCGGAAGCTCTGGCCGCGCAGTCGGCCTCTGATCGACCACATTCTCTTCGAGCAGTTCAACGTGCAATGAGCCCAGACGCCCAGGACAACCTGCTTGTGCTGCAACGGCTGGCCCGGGTCGGCGGGACGTCCGATCGGCCCATCCACACCGACGTTCCGGCCGCCGACTACGACTGGGCCGTGCCCTACCACTTCAGCAGGGAGCAGTTGGTCGAGGTGAACCACCTCGCCTCGGCGCTGGCCGAAGCCCTCTCCGAGGCGATCGGCGGGCACGGGCGAACGGAACTGCGCCTGCGGGCTGCTCCGGCGGTGCAGCGCTTTGGCGACCGCCTCGCCGAGGAACTGGCCGAGGCAGGCGGATACCACCTCTCGGTGGGCGACGGAGACGAGCCGCGCGGGATCGTCCTCGTCGGCGCCGCCGCGGCCGCCGAGTGGCTCGCCAGACTGCTCGGCGGCCAGGCCGACGGAAGCAAGGACCTTTCGCAGCTGGAGATCGACCTGCTGGCGGACGCGGTGGCGGCCGGCGTGGAGGCGGTCTCCAAGGCGCTCCAGGAGGCCGGCGGCGGGGCGATCGGGTGCCTCGGGTCGCTTGCCTCCGATCCGCGCGACCTGCCCGACCAAGGCGAGACGGAATACTGCGAGATCGCCTTCCGGGAGGCCCCGGAGGACCCGCAGGCCGACGAAGCCGACGAGCCGCTCGCGCTGACGCTGGCGCTGTCCTGCGAGCTGCTCGACCCGATCGTCGGCCAAGGCGCCGCGCGGGACCCGCGCGAGCCGGGCGCCGCGTCGCCCCAGCCGGGCCCCGACGCGATGCGCGAGCACTTCGCCCGAACCCCCGTCACCGCCATCGTCATGGCCGGCACGGGCGAGGTGACGATGCGGGAACTCGTGGACCTGGACGTGGGCGATGTGCTGCTGCTGCCCAAGCGGGCGGGCGAGCCGATGGAAGTGTACGTGGGCGAGACGCCCGTTTCTACCGGCCGCGCTGTCGTCGCCTCCGGCCGGTATGCAGTCGAGATCTCCCGGGTCCTCTCTCCTCGCGGCGACGACGCGGCGAGAGGAAGCGGCCCGGCGTGACGGCGAAGCGAAAGGAACACAGCGATGGCTGAAGCCCCGGCCACGGCGGAGGCGGTCGAACAGGCCCCGCCAGAAGACGCCGCCGCGGAGGTAGAGGTCCGCGAGGCCGAACTGCCCCAGGCCGGCCCGGGCATCGCCCGCGGCCCCGGCGGACAACTCGACCTCCTGCTGGACAGCAAGATGCAGGTGTCGGTCCGCCTCGGTCAGGCCGAGCTGCCCGCGCGCGAGCTGATCCAGCTCGGCCCCGGCTCCGTCCTGACGCTCGACAGGCAGGCCGGCCAACCGGTGGACTTGCTGCTGAGGGGCATTCCCTTTGCCTTGGGCAAGCTCGTCGTCGTGGGCGAGCAGTTGGGCGTGAAGATCGAGGAGATCCTCTCTCCGGCCGATGAGGAAGGTCCGTAGCCCCCCGGCCGCGATAGCAACGTCAAGTTTCTCGACAAGTACCTGTCGGGTTTTTCCTCGCTCGGCGGCGAGGCAAGGCGGCGCTACGGGGCGCGTATCGGCCGCGCCGAAGTCGACCCCTGCGCCCCGCCGAGACGGCGTGCCCAGGTCCCGCCGGGCGGACCGCCGGTCGCGCCGGGCGCGGACGCCAGGCTCAAGTCTCTCTTAGTTAAGGCCTTACATTTCTCCCTGTGGCCGGCGTGGCGGGGTCCACGTTGATCGGAAGTCCATCGCCGCCGCCCGCCGACCGCCGCCGGCAGGACCCGAAGGCCGCCTCGCTGCGCCCGCGACCGCCTTCCCGGGCGCCTGGCGTCGCTCTGGCATGTCATGTGCACCAAGCCCTGGCATGAGCGATATGCGCGGTCTCTCCGGGTCTCGACGGACCATCGGCTGGTGTGCCGCCGCCGCGGCGCTGGGGCTGATGTGGGCCCGTGCGAGCCGGGCGACCGGCGCGGCAGCCAACTCACAGCCGGCCGTCGGGGCCGCTCGCGCGGTTCCGACATCCGGACCGGCGACGGCCCCGGCGACAGCCCCCGCGACGGCCCCGGCCGAGCAGGGGGCCGCCAGGAAACTCGCCCTCCGCACCGACCCCAGCAAGGGCCTGCCGACGCTGGCCGACGACGGCTCGGCCGGGCTGTTCGGGCGGATGCTCGCCTACCTGGTGGTCGTCGCGATGCTGGGGGCGGCGGCCGTCTTCGTCGCCAAACGGTACTTCCCGCGCGGCAAGGCGTCCCTCGGGCGGATCCGCGTGCTCGACAGCGCCTACCTCGCCCCGCGGAAGCAGCTCCACATCCTGGAGGTCGGCCACCAGAGGTTCCTCGTCGCCTCCTCCCGGGACCACGTGTCGATGATCGCCGAGCTGAGGGATCCCTTCGGCGAGGCCTACGAGCGCCAGAAGGCCCGGGTCGCCGTCGGCGACGCGCCCGCCGGCCCGCCGGACGGAGAGGCGTCATGAGACCCCCCGGTCGCCGAACCGTCCCATGGCTCCTTGCGGCGGCAGCCGCGTCGCTGCTGCTGGCGCCGTCCCCGCGCGCCGCGGGCCAGGACGCCAACGGGCCCACCACCCTTCCGGCCGCCCGGGCGCCGGGCGGACTGCCCAAGATCGGGCAGGTCATCGATGCCATCGAGAAGGCCTCGGCCGACAAGGACGCCGAGGAGGGGCGGGACTGGTCCGCGCCGGTCAAGCTCGCCGTGGTGTTCGCCGGCCTGGCCCTGCTGCCCAGCCTGCTGGTGATGATGACCTCCTTCACGCGGATCGTCATCGTGTTGGGCTTCGTTCGCCGGGCCCTGACCACCCAGAGCATCCCGCCGACCATCGCGATCATCGGCCTGGCGCTGTTCCTGACGATCTTCACCATGTCGCCGACGTTTGCGGCCATCAACGAACAGGCCCTCCAGCCGTACCTCGCCGACACGATGAGCTTCGAGGACGCCTGCGGCAAGGGCAACGACCTGCTGAAGGACTTCATGCTCCGCCAGACGCGCGAGGGCGACCTGGCGCTGTTTGTGGACCTCGCGGGCGTGGCCAAGCCGACCTCCCAGCAGGAGGTGCCGACGTACGTGGCCGTGCCGTCCTTTGCCATCAGCGAGTTCCGCACGGCCTTCGAGATGGGCTGCCTGCTGTTCATTCCCTTCGTCCTGATCGACCTGGTGGTGGCCAGCATCCTGCTGAGCACGGGCATGATGATGCTGCCGCCGGCGATCATTTCCCTGCCGTTCAAGATCATCCTGTTCGTGCTGGTGGACGGGTGGGGCATGCTCGCCCGGACGCTGGTCCGCAGCTTTAACTACTGAGGTGATCGATGGATGCGACGCTCATCCTGCACCTGGGACGCCGCATGGTCGAAACGGCCCTGGTCTTGGCCGGACCGGCGCTCGCCGTAACGCTGGTCACCGGCTTCCTCACCGCCATGGCCCAGGCCGTCACCTCCATCCGCGACATGAGCATGGGCATGGTGGTCAAGCTGGCGGCCGTGGCCATCACGCTGCTGATCTGCGGCGGCTGGATGGTCGAGGTCGCCAGCGAGTTCCTCATCGAGGTCTTCCACCACATGCAGGCGCTGGGACACTGACGATGACGCCGTGGGTCTCACTGCTGCTGCCGGTTGGCCTGATCTTCGCCCGGACGACGGCGTGCGTGGCGGTGCTGCCGTTGTTCGGCTCCCGGGTCGTGCCGCGGATGCTGCGGGCCGGGCTGGCGGTCATGCTGACGCTGTTCTTCGCCGCCACCGCGCCGGTGCCTTCCCCGGCGGCGGGCTCGGGGCGGATCGTGGGCGCGGCGGTGCTGCTGGCCCGGGAGGCCCTCTGCGGGCTGGCGCTGGGTCTGGCGGCCAGACTGGTCTTCATCGCCATCCAGCAGGGCGGCGTGCTGATCGGGCGCCAGATGGGCTTCGCCCTCGCGTCCGTCCTGGATCCGACCAGCGGGCAGCGGACCCAGCCGTTTGGGGTGTACCTCGACGCGCTGTTCACGTTGCTGTTCTTCGTCGCCGGCGGGCACCACCTGCTCGTCCGCCTCATCGGGCGGAGCTTCGAGGTCCTTCCGGCGGCGGGGACGGCGGACTTCGGCGCCCTGGCGGCGGGCGTGCTGGCGGCCGGGTCGGCCATGCTGATGTTCATGCTGAAGCTCGCCGCCCCCATGCTGGCGGCGTTCCTGGTGCTGGCGGTGGTGCTCGGCGTGCTGGCCCGCGTGCTGCCGGAGATGAACATCCTGCTGACCAGCCTGCCGCTGCGCGTGGCGGTGGGCCTGATCCTGGCCGTGGCCATGGTGCCGCTGCTGGCGACCTTTACCGACGAAGTGGCCCAGTGGCTCAACCACTTCCTGTAGGCCGTTGAGACGGCCCCCGGGCGGATATGCCGGACAAACCCGCGTCAGAACGAACCGAGGAAGCCACCCCCGAACGCCTCAAGCGGGCCCGGGCGGAGGGCCAGATCCCCCAGAGCCGGGAGTTGCCGTCGGCGGTCATGATCCTCGCGCTGCTGCTGTGCCTGGGGCTGATGGGCGGGCGGCTCCACCGCTGGTCCGCCTCGCAGGTTCGCGGGGCGGTGTCCATCCCGCCGGCGGACAGGATCACGCCGAACACGATGCTTGGCCTGCTCCGCGAGCGGGCCCTCGGCGCGCTGATGGCGGCGCTGCCGTTTCTCCTGGCGGCGGCGGCGGCCTCCCTCTTCGCCAGCCTGCTCGGCAGCGGATGGGCCTTCTCGCCCAAGGCCGTCCAAGTGAAGTTCGAACGCGTCTCCCCGGTGCGGGGGCTGCGGAACCTCTTCTCGGCGCGGTCGCTGGTGCGGCTGCTGATGTGCCTGCTGAAGCTCGGGGCGATCCTGGTGATCGTCGGGCTGTACCTGAAGGACAAGCTGGCGGCGTGCTGCGCGATGCGGTGGACCACGGCGGAAGGAACGCTGCTGGGCATCGGGCGGTTGGTGTTCGGCCTGATGGCGCGGATCGCGGTGGCCGTGCTGGTCATTGCCGGCATCGACGTGTTCTACCAGCGCCGCAAGTACAAGAAAGACCTGCGGATGACCCGGCAGGAATTCAAGGAAGAGCGCAAGCAGTACGAGGTCTCGTCGGAGATCAAGGGCCGAATCCGCGGGATGCAGATCGAGCTGGCCAGTCGCCGGATGCTCCAGGAGGTTCCCGAGGCCGACGTGGTCCTGGCCAACCCGACGCACGTGGCCGTCGCGCTGAAGTACGACCGCCCGACGATGGACGCCCCGCACCTGGTGGCCAAGGGCGCCGACCTGCTGGCGGAGAAGATCAAGGACATCGCCCGCGAGCACGACGTGCCGATCGTCCATCGCCCGGAGCTGGCGCGGGCGGTCTACGCGGGCGTCGAGCTCGGCCAGCCGATCCCCGAAGCGCTGTTCGTCGCCGTCGCCGAGGTCCTGGCCATGATCTACCGGCTGCGCCAGCGCCGCAGCGGAGTCTGACCCGTTCGCTGTTGAGGAACCATGAGTCCGGAACCTGATAGCTTGGCGAGTTCCCCGCCGTTGGGCACGGGGGGTCTGGGACGCCTGCTGGCCCACAACGACATCGTGTTCGCCGCCGGGCTGACGTGCATCCTGGCCACGCTGCTGCTGCCGCTGCCGACCTTCCTGATGGACATGCTGCTTTCCACCAGCATCGCCGTGGCGCTGGGGACGCTGGTGATCACGCTGTCGGCGCGGGAATCGATCGAGTTCTCGACCTTCCCGTCGCTGCTGCTGTTCCTGACGCTGTTCCGCCTGTCGCTGAACGTGGCCTCGACGCGGCTGATCCTGCTCCAGGGCGACGCCGGCAGGATCATCGCGTTCTTCGGGCAGATGGTCGTCGGCGGGCAGTTGATCGTCGGGCTGGTCGTGTTCCTGATCCTGGTGGTCATCCAGTTCGTGGTGATCACGAAGGGCGCCGAGCGGATCAGCGAGGTCGCGGCGAGGTTCAACCTCGACGCCATGCCGGGCAAGCAGATGGCCATCGACGCGGACCTGAACGCCGGGCTGATCGGCGAGGACGAGGCCCGCGCCCGCCGCGAGAAGATCGTCCGGGAGAGCGAGTTCTACGGCTCCATGGACGGGGCCAGCAAGTTCATTCGCGGCGACGCCATCGCCGGGCTGATCATCACCGGCGTCAACCTCGTCGGCGGATTCGTCATGGGCATGACCCGGGGACTGGCCCCCGACGAGTCGATCAAGACGTACGCGATCCTGGCCGTCGGCGACGGCCTGGTCAGCCAGATCCCCGCCCTGATCATCTCCACCTCGGCGGGCTTCCTGATCTCCAAGACCTCCAGCAAGGGCAGCGTCAGCCACGACCTCGTCCGCCAGCTCCTCGCCAAGAGCCGCCCGTTGTGGATCGCCTCGTTCATCCTGGGGGCGATGGTGTTCGTGCCGGAGCTCCCGAAGGTCCCCTTCGTCGTCCTTGCCTTGGGCGCGGGCATCCTCGCGCGGGCGCTGAGCCGGTCGGAGCGCGCCGAGGCCGGCAAGGCGGAAAAGGGCAAGGGCGCCGAAGAGGCAACCGGCCAAGCCGTCGAGGAGCTGCTCGACGTCGACCGCATCTCGATCCAGGTCGGGCCGCGCCTGATCAAGACCGTCGACCCGAGGCGCAAGGGCAGCCTCTCCCACCGCATCGACCCGCTGCGGAGGAAGTTCGTGGAAAAGCACGGGCTCATCCTGCCCCTGGTGCGCCTGCGCGACAACGTGTCCCTGGACGCCAACGCCTACGAGATCCGCCTGAACAACCACACCGTCGGGGCCGGGCACCTCGAGCCCGACCTGCTCATGGCCATGGACCCCGGCACGGTGCAGGAGCCCATCAGGGGCAAGCCGACCACCGAGCCGGTGTTCCACCTGCCGGCCCTGTGGATCACGCCCGACCAGAAGGACGAGGCCGAGCTGCGCGGCTACACCGTCGTCGACCCCGAGAGCGTGCTGATCACGCACCTCTCGGAAACGCTGCGGCAGCACGCCCAAGAGGTGCTCAGCCGCGACGACGTCCAGCGCCTGGTCGACCGCCTTCGGGACAAGCAGCCGTCGCTGGTCAACAGCGTGGTCGGCGAGCAGGTTCCCCTGGCCCTGCTGCACCGGGTGCTCCAGAACCTCCTGCGGGAGGGCGTCGCGATCCGCGACCTGGCGCAGATCCTGGAGGCGCTGGGCGACCACGCGGCGCGGACGAAGGACCCGACCGTCCTGACGGAACTGACGCGCAAGGCCCTGGTGCGGACGATCACCGAGCAGCACGTGGACCTCGGCGGACGCATCCGGGCCATCGTGCTGGAGCCGGGCCTGGAGTACGAGATCCGCAACGCCGTGGCGAAGGACTCCGACGGCGAGGGCGCAGGCCTCCCGCCGGACCGGGCCATGGCCTTGACCCGCCGGGTGGCCGATTTCTGGCGCGCGGCGATGGAGAAGGGCCAGGACGGCGTGCTGTTCCTGTGCGATTCGCTCCTGCGGCCTCACTTCGCGGGGATGCTGGCGCGGCAGCTTCCGGGCCTGGCGGTGCTGGCCTACGACGAGATTCTTCCGGGCACGGACATTGATGCGGTCGGAACGGTCACTCTGGAACAGGAACTGGGCGCCGAGGCGGCAGCCCAACGGACGTGAGACGCCTGATGGCGCGTGCCTGGCGGCACGACGAGGACGAACGTGCGGCGATACGCGGTCATGGTGGCGGTGGCAGGTTTCTTCCTGCTGGCTGCGGTCGGGTGGCTGTGCGACGTGCCGCTGCACGTGTGCGGCCTGCGGGCGTTGGCCGGGGCGGTCGCGCTGTACGTCATGGCCTCCTTCGTCGGGAAGGTCCTCCTGAGGGTCGTGGTCGACGCCATCGTGCGGAACGGACAGACAGAGGAATCCACCCGTGAGAACGCCAGTCGGTGAGACAACACAAGCCCTGTGTCCGGAGGCACTTCGGGCGAAGATCTCCGAGGCCTACGCCCGGCAGTCGCGCGACGCGCTCGAGCAGCACTGGATCCTCGAGCACCTCCCGTTGGTCCGCCACGTGGTCAACAAGGTCGTCGGCGCGCTGGCCTACCGCGGCGAGCTGGACGACCTGATCTCCGCCGGCACGCTGGGGCTGGTCAAGGCCGCCCGCGCCTTCGACCCCGGTCGGCACTCGGAGTTCAAGACCTACGCCTACATCCGGATCCGCGGGGCCATCCTCGACGAGCTCCGCGGGCGTTCGTTCGTTCCGTCCTCCGTCCACGGGCAGGTGCGGGCCATCCGGCGGGCGTACGAGGCCCTCACCGCCGAGACCGGCTCGCCCCCCGGCGACGAGGAGTTGGCCGGCCAAGCCGGCATCAGCCTGTCGCAGCTCTACCGGACGCTCGAGGAGGCCCGCAAGCAGAACTTCCTGTCCATCCACGGCTTGGACGAGGAGCACCCCGTGCTCGGCAGCTTTCTCCCGCCGGCGCGCTCGCCCGCGCCGGACGCGGAGATGGAGCGCAGGGAAGTACTGGAGGCGCTCGCCAACGCCATCCGCCAACTGCCCAAGCGGGACCGGCTCGTGCTGCTGTTGTACTACGAGCGCGACCTGACCATGAGGGAGATTGCCCAAGTCCTGGACATCACCGAAAGTCGGGTCAGCCAGATCCACGCCAGCGCGCTGTTCAAGCTCTCCATGAAGCTAAGGAAGGCCACATGACCAGCGAGACAGACTACTCCATCCGCCGAACGACCGGCACGAGGGAGATCGCCGGCTTCCGCCCCGTCGCCAACGAGAAGGACAACCGGCGCCGGCGCCGCCGGGACGACCACGAGCCCCAGCCGCCGGACGACCGCGGCGAGGAAGAAGCCGTCCACGTCGACCTGACCGAGCCGCCCGACGACAAGCAGGCCGACCCCGACGCCCCCGAGCCCGCCG
>CAZXOC010000010.1:45439-47402 GCA_964642165.1 uncultured Planctomycetaceae bacterium
GGATCACGAAGTGGATTACCTTGCCTGAACCGGCGCCCTGTGGAGATCGCCACGATGCGTGCAGCAGCAAGCGGAGTCCTGAAGGGCTCGCGAGTTCGTCTGGCCGGAGCGCAACCGATCGGCGAGGCGAGCCCGTCGTCGCCGGAAGGGGCCGTGACGGCCCGGATCGTCGAGCGGTCGGGCGGACAGGCCCTCGTCGAGATCGTCTGTGAGTGCGGGCGGACCATCCACCTGCACTGCACCTGCGGCGGCGCAGCCGGCGAAGGCGCGCCGGAACCGCACCAAGACACAAATCCTTGAATGCGAAGGAGAAGTACGATGAAACTTGGCCTGAAACTCGTCGCGATGGCATGGGCGATCGCGTGTCTGGCCGGCTGCGACCAGATCGTCCTGTGGGACGGCACTCCGCCCAGGCCCGCGCCGGCGCCCCAGCCGGCGGCGGCGCCGCAGCCGGCGCCCGGCCAGAACGACCCGCAGGACGACGGACGCGTGGGCTACATGGGGGCCACCGCCGTCGCCGGCGGCACAGATGCGCCCGGGCAGGGCGCCGTCGCCCGCGCCCTGGACTACGCCGACAAGTGGGCCAAGTCCGAGGAAGAGTGCCGCGCGCTTCGCCAGGCCGGCAAGGACCACGCCCAGGAGAGCAAGCGGCTCCTGGCCCAGGTGGCCCGCCTGGAGATGCAGCTCGCGCAGTCCAGGAAGGAACTGGACGAGGCCAATGAGATGCTCCTGGAAATGGGCAGCCAGCTCCGCGACTGGAAGAACAACGTGACGGGATTCCAGAAGGAGATCCGGCAGTACTTCCAGGCCGTCATCGGGTCCCAGCAGGACATCATGAAGGTCCTCGGGGCCGAGGTGGCGGATCCGGTGCCCCCAGCCGCCGCCCCCCAGGTCAGTGCAAAAGGTGCCCCCGCCGATGCATCCAAAGCGACCAAGAGTTGAGCGGCTGGTCCCGCTGGCGGCCGCGGCGCTCGGACTGCTGTCCGGCTGCGTGCGGATTGCCGAGCCGCCCGACGAGCCGATCGCGTTCTACGTGAGCAGCCGTCGGGACGTCCTTCGGCTGCGCCGCGTGGTGTTCGTCGAGCTGGCCGCCGAGGGCGACTGCCCGGCCCGGATCGCCTGGGACACCACCGAGGCGCTCGCCTACGCCATCCAGGCCAAGCGGTTCTTCCACGTGGACATCGTCCGCCGGACCGACCCGGTGTGCCGCGACCTGCCCCTCGACCGCATCGGGGCGCTGGACGTGCACGAGCTGCCCCGGATCGGCAAGGCGCTGGGCTGTCAGGCCGTGCTGTTCGGTCGGGTCCGTCACTTCCAGCCGCACCCCAGGATGCAGATGGCCCTGAACCTGAAGCTGGTGGACCTGCGGGACGGCAAGCTGGTTTGGGGCGTCGACCAGGCGTGGGACACGGCCGACGGAAACGTGGAGAACCGCATCCGCAAGTACTTCCGCCGGGAGGTGCGGAGCGGGTACGAGCCGCTGGGCTACGAGCTGGTGCTCAACAGCCCGAGCGCCTTCGAGCGGTTCGTGGCGTACGAGGCGGCCAACACGCTGCCCCCGCGGCGCCTCCCGCCGAAGCCGGCGGCGAGGGCGACCGCCGCGGCAAGCCGCCCCGCAGGCCCGGATCGGCAAAAAAGCGGCAAATGAGGCTGAAATCACTCAAGGACCCTTAGGAACCTGCGACTATGAACGTGACAGGACCCATAGGACCCGGACGCGTGCGGATCGACGGAACATACGGAATGGGGCCCCAGAAGGCCGCCGAGGACCGTGAGGCCAGGACCGGCGCCGCCCAGGGGGGCTTGGCCAACTCGGCCGCGGGCAACGGCGCGGAGGTGGTCTCCTCGCAGGAGCGGCTGATCGCGGCGGCCTCCGCCGTCGAGGACGTCAATGTCCGCGCGGTGGCCGAGGCCCGCGCCCTGCTGCGGTCGGGGCGGCTGGACACCCCCGAGTCCGCCCGCC
>CAZXOC010000010.1:47502-54544 GCA_964642165.1 uncultured Planctomycetaceae bacterium
GGCTTCGGTCGGTCCCGTCGGCCTGATCGGGTGGCGCGGTGTCTCCGGATTCTATCAGTTTTTTCGACAGAACCCTCAAGTTGTCCAGATTCTCACCGATAATCACCGTGGTGATGGATGCCTACAGGGGCATCCGGACCCAACGCGGAACGAGAATCGCTTGGGTCGAGCAGGGGCCAGAAATCTGGCGCACAATGAGGGGCCTGCGTGGGGCCCGCGATCCGAAGCGGTCCAAGGCTCTCCGGAGGGCCTGGACACAACCGAGATCTTGTAGAGGAGACGAGAGATGCTGGCAATCAAGAACAACCTCATGGCCGAGAATGCCGCAAGGCACTTGGGCAAGAGCTACGACGCTCTGGCCAAATCGGTCGAAAGGCTCTCGTCCGGCCTGCGCATCAACAGCGCAAAGGACGACGCGGCCGGGCTGGCGGTCCGCGAGTTGATCCGCGCGGACGTCGCCGCCCTGCGACAGGGCTCCCGCAACGCCCGCGACGCGATCTCGATGATCCAGACGGCTGAGGGCGCCATGTCCATGATCGACGAGCTCCTCGTCCGCATGAGGGAGCTGGGCGAGCAGGCCGCCACCGGGACCTACTCCACCACCCAGGTCTCCATCATGCAGAGCGAGTTCGACGAGCTGGCCGCCGAAATCAGCCGCATCGCCAACAACACGGACTTCAATGAGATCAACCTGCTGGCCACCGCCAGCTCCACCGTCACCATCGCCCTGGGCATCGGCATCGCCGATCCGACGAAGGTCATCCAGGTCGACACGCACGACGTGACGGCGACGGGCCTGGGCGTCGGCGGGCAGGTCGGGGTCCATTCCGGTCCGGCCGTCGGGAGCGAAAAAGACATCTACATGACCGGTGCGGCTGGCGACAAGATGGAGATCTCCATGGAGATCGGCGCCACCACACACAAGCTGGTCGTCAGCGTCGAGGCCGACACGACGCTTGAGAACCTGGCGGCCGCGATCAACGCCGAGTCGCGGGGTGCCGTGCCCGGCTGGGACGCCGCCTCGGTCCACGAGAGCCCGGACACCGGCCAGTTCGTCCTCAAGTTGGAAGGCTGGCAAGCCGGCGAAATCACCGACTTCTCGATTGACGCCGACTTCGACGGCGTCGGCGGTAACGTGGAGTGGGGCAGCGATACGGTGTTCGTCGCTGGCACAGCCGTCGAGGCGGCCCACTTCGAGTCCGTGACGGGTTCGGACTCACTGAAGTTGGGTACGCAGGCCGCCATCGCCAACGTCGAGGGTGCCATCAGCGAGAAGGACGAGTTCCGCGCCCATCTCGGCTACATGATGAACCGCCTCGAGGCGGCCACCTCGGTCATCGACATCCAGGCCGAGAACCTCTTGGCCGCCGAGAGCCGCGTCAGCGACGTGGACGTCGCCACGGAGATGGCCAAGTTCACGCGGAACCAGGTGCTCGCTCAGTCCGGCATCTCGATGTTGGCCCAGGCCAACACGATGCCGCAGATGGCGTTGCGGCTCCTCACGTAGTCCCGAGAGTGACCAGTCCCGGAAGGCGGCGACGCCTTCCGGGCTCGAGCCAGGATCGCTTCGATCGTGTACAGAAGCCCACCCGCTTCGGCGGGTGGGCTCTGTTCGTTAAGGCGCGCCGGGCCAGCGGGCGCAATCTGCCCTCCAAACGCCCCTTGCGGGGCAAATCCCTCAAGTTGCTTCACTTCCCCTCGATAATGAAACGTGAGGAGTGGGCCAGGACCACGCGATCACCTGGCCGCTGGAGCGGACGATGGCGAGCTTCGCACTTTCCGGCATCTTTTCCGGCATCGACACCGACACGCTCGTCCGCGCGACCATCGCGGCCGAGCGGGTGCCCCTCAACCGCCTCGAGGACCAGCGGGATTCCTGGCAGGACAAGATCGACGCCCTCGGCATCGTCGAGACGCCCCTGGAGTATCTGAAGGACCTCGTGGAGAACCTGCGCGACACGCAGGAGCTTCGGCACGTTTCGGCCGATTCCTCCGACTGGGACGTGCTGTCGGCGCAGGCCTCGGCCGGCGCGGCCGAAGGCGTCCACCAGGTCGTCATCGGGCGCCTCGCCACGGGCGAGAAGGAGGTCCACGCCGGCCTGACGCCCACCGAGGCCTGGACCCACACCCACGGCGTCAGTGACCCCGGAGACACCTACCTCACCGCCGACGACATCTCCGACGGCACGGGCGAGAACTACCAGTTCGTCTTCCAGTTCGGCGACGAGTCGCAGGTGACCGTCGACCTGTCCGGCTACGACGCGACGGGGATCACGCTGAACCAGTTGGTCTCGGAGATCGACGCGGCGGCGGGCTACACGGCGGCCTCGGCCGTCCAGGACGGCGCGCAGTACAAGCTGCGCATCCAGGCCCTAAGCGCCGGGGCCGACCACGCCCTGACGATCGCGGACGACGATTCCGTCGATGCCCTCGACGGCACGGACGACTTCGCCCAGACGGTGGACGGCGACGTCGGCGCCGACGCCCTGGTCGGCGCCGGCCAGTTCGTCTACACCTACAACGGCGTGACCCGGACGATCACGACGACGGCCGACACCTCGCTCGGGCAGCTCCGCGACCTGATCAACAACGACGGCGCCAACCCCGGCGTCCGGGCGACCCTCCTGACCTACGAAGGCCAGACCGGCGGGAAGTACCACCTCGTGCTCAGCGGGCAGGACACCGGGGCGGACTACGCCATCGCCGTCGAGGCGGCCACCACGCTGAGCGGTTTCGAGGCCGCCAACTGGACCGAGACGCAGGCGGCCCGCAACTCGCGCATCCGCGTCGACGGCTACCCCGCCGGCGACTGGATCGAGACCAGCGGCAACGTGGTCACCGAGGCCATCCCCGGCGTGACGCTCAACCTGCTGAGCACGACCGCCGCGGCCGAGGTGATGCACGCCGAGTCGTCCGACACGACCGTGCTGACCGTCGAGGCCTCCGAGAGCGCCAACCCCGGCACGTACGAGATCGAGGTGAACCAACTGGCGACCATGGGCCGGCAGGCCCATACCGACGGGCTGATCTCCACCAACTCGACGGTGGGCAAGGGAAACTTCGTGTACATCTACGACGGCGTGACGCGGACCATCACCGCCGACGAGACCACCACGCTGTCCGAGTTCCGCGACCTGATCAACAGCGACGCGGGGAACCCCGGCGTGACGGCCACCATCCTCCGGTACGGCGGCATGTACCACCTGGTGCTGGACGGCCAGCACACGGGACAGGACTACAACGTCACCATCGCTCCGAGCACGACGATCAAGGACTTCAAGGCGGGGGACTTCACCGAGACCACGGCGCAGGACGCCGAGATCAAGGTCAACGGCTACCCCCCCGGCGCGGGCGACTGGATCAGCCGGAGTTCCAACACCATCGCCGACGCCGTGCCCGGCGCGACGATCACGCTTGGCGGCACGGGCACGGCGATCGTCAACATCGACGTGCCCGAGGCCGGTGAGGTGGACGCGGTTACCGTCACCCTCACGCGCAGCACGAATCAGCTCAAGACGGACGTCCAGAACCTCGTGGCGATCTACAACGCCATCGTGGACAAGATCGACGAGGCGGCCGGGTACGACCCGGCCACCGAAACCGCCGGGGCGCTGCTGGGCGACTCCAGCCTGAACCTGGTGCTCGGGCAGATCCGCGCGGTGCTGACGACCCCCGCGCCGGGGTTCGACGCCGGCGAGGACACGTACACGCTGGCCGCCCAGATCGGCATCGAGATCGACCGGGAGGGCTACCTGGAGATCGACGAGACGGCGCTGGACGCGGCGCTGGCCGAGAACTACGACGCCGTGCTGGCGCTGATCGCGGCGGCGGGCGTCGGGTTCTCCGACACGCCGTTCGTCCAGTTCGACGGCGCCGACGACAGCACCACGCCCGGCATCTACGAGGCCGAAATCGACTTCGACGCCGGCGGCGCCGTGACGGCCGCCCGAATCCGCACCGAGGGCGAGACCGAGTGGCGCGACGCCACCGTCGTGGGCAGCGCGATCATCGGCGACAGCGGCAACCCCGAGCAGTACCTCCAGCTTACCGCCATTGCCGACCCCGGCCAGGCGGGCAGCCCCTACACGCAGAGCGCGGTGGTCCGCCTCCAGCAGGGCATCGGCGGGGCGCTGTACGACGAGCTGGCGGGCATCCTGGACGAAACGAGCGGCCCCATCGCGATCAAGAGGGACCGGTACGAGGATGCCATCGAACGCCTCGAAGACCGCATCGAGAGGCAGGAGGACGTGCTGGAGGACAAGGAAGAGCGCCTCAAGGAGAAGTACGCCCGATTAGAGGCAACGCTCGCCGAACTGGATAGCTTTCGGGCCGCGTTCGACGCGCTGTTCACCGCGCTGGAATCGATGAGCAACGCGGCCGGGAGCAACGCATAAACGCCGTAGAGGACGGGACGAAACGATGAGCGGAATCTCAGCCTACCGTGAAAACTCGGTGGCCACCCAATCCCGGGGGCGACTGATCGTGATGCTGTACGACGGGGCCGTGAAGTTCCTTCGGCAGGCCATCCAGGAAATCGAGAAACAGGACTGGGTCGCCAAGGGCAAGTACATCGGCAAGGCGATCGCCATCATCGACGAGCTCGACATGTCCCTGGACATGGAGGCCGGCGGCGAGATCGCCATGAACCTCCACAAGCTCTACGACTTCGTTCGGCGTCACCTCACCGAGGCCAACACCCAGCGCGATCCTCAGCGCATTCACGAGGCGATCAACATCCTCGAGGAACTCAACGAGGGCTGGAAGGCCATCACCGGCTGACCCGGGGGGGCGGGGGCTGACAAGCGGGCGGCGCCCGCCGCGGACAGGCCGGCACGGGCGGGCGGACCGGGCGGCTCGCGGCGCCTACTTCTTCTGGTCGGGGTTCTGTTTGCCTTCTTCCCCCACGCCGCGGACGCCCCAGCGCGCGAACTTCATCCGCACGTTGCTCGTCTCGTCGACCTTCACCGTCAGCTCGTCCTGGCCGGCGGACATGATCGTCCCCATGATGCCCCCGATGGTGACCACCTTGTCGCCCTTCTTGAGGGTGGAGAGCATCTCCTTCCGCTTGGCCTCCTGCTTCCGCCGGCCGCGCCCCATCCAGACGTACAGCAGCACGAAGCCGCCGAGGAGGATGATCATGAACCAGGGACCCCTCAGCAGCCCGCCGCCCGAGTCGTCGCCCGTGGCCTTCCCGCCGGGCTGGGTCGTCTGGTTGGCGTCCCCGGGCGCGTTGGGAGAGCCCGGCCCGGGCGCGGCGCCCGGGGGCTTCTCGATCGTGGGCGGCACCAGCTTGGGCTTGTGGGCCCCTTCGCCGCCGGGCTGCGAGGCCGGCTGGGCCAGAGAGACCGCCGCCGCCAGGGCCACCACGCCCGCCATGGAGCACACGATTATCCAACAATGTCGCATGGTCGTTTCCTTTCACGCCCCGGCCGACACCGCCGCCGGGCGAGGCATTGTGCGCCATCGGGCCCGGGCAGGTCAAACACAAATGCCTCGTCGGGATCTCCGGTCACGGCTCGGCGTCGGCGTAGAGCTGGTCGAGCCACACACGACTGCGGGAGGCCAGCTCGCCGGCGGCGATGGCCTGGCGGATGGCGCCCAGGAAGGTCGTGTAGAAGCGAAGGTTGTGGATCGTCGCCAGCGTCGCTGCGAGCATCTCCCTGGCCTGGAAGAGGTGCCGCAGCGTGCCGCGGGCGTAGTGGCGGCAGGTGTAGCAGTCGCAGGTCTCGTCGAGGGGTCGGGGGTCTTCGGCCCAACGGGCGTTGCGCAGTCGCAGGCGCCCCTGCCACGTGAAGGCCTGTGCATTGCGGCCGTTGCGCGTCGGCAGGACGCAGTCGAACATGTCGACGCCTCGGGCGACGGCGGCCAGAATGTCGCGGGGCTCGCCGACGCCCATGAGGTACCGCGGCCGGTCGGCGGGAAACTGGTCGTCGACGGCGTCCAGGACGTCGCAGAGGCCGGCGAAGCCCTCGCCGACGCTCACGCCGCCGATGGCGTAGCCGGGCAGGTCCAGCTCGACCAGCGCCGCGGCGCTTCGGGCGCGCAGGTCGGGGAACGTGCCGCCCTGCTGGATGCCGAAGAGGGCCTGGGCTCCCGGCGCGGACCCGCCCGGCGGCTCGCCGTCGGCCGGACGGGCGACAGAGCCCCCTTGCCAGGCGTCCCTGCACCGCCGGGCCCAGAGGAGGGAGCGTCGGACGGCCTCGGCGACCTGGTCCTTCGTCGCGCCGCCGGGCGGGCATTCGTCGAGCTGCATGATCACGTCGGCGCCGAGGAGGCGCTGGACCTCGATGGCCCGCTCGGGCGTGAGCATCACCCGCGAGCCGTCGATGTGCGACTGGAAGACGGCGCCCTCGTCGGCCACCTTCCGCAGGTGCGCCAGCGAGAAGACCTGGTAGCCGCCGCTGTCCGTCAGGAGCGGGCCGTCCCAGGCCATCAGCGGGTGCAGCCCGCCCAGGCGCGCGACCGTCTCGGCGCCGGGGCGGAGCATCAGGTGGTACGTGTTGCCGAGGATCATCCGCACGCCGGCGGCGCGGAGCTGCTCGGGCGTGACGCCCTTGACGCTCCCGGCCGTGCCGACCGGCATGAACACCGGCGTGTCGACCTCGCCGTGCGGCGTGGCCAATCGCCCGAGGCGAGCCCGGCCGTCGGTTCGGATGCACTCGTACCGGAACATGCTCCAGAGGATACGCCGTGAGCCGGCGCGCGGGAAGGACGAAGCGCCGCGTCCGGCGCGCCCGAGGAGTGTGCGAGGACAAATCCTGGCGGTCTCATGCGGCGGGGGTGCGGGGGAGGGTTGGCGGACGGGTCGGGCGGCCGGCGCGGGCGAGGATGGAATGAGCCGCTCCCCGACCCGCCCGGGACGGTCCCGCGACATGGCGCGCCGGAGGGGCCGCCGCGCGGGGCGACAATCCGCATTCTCCGTGCGCGATTCGATGGCGACGAGATCAACGAACGTGTCGTTTTGTGTAGGTTCGCGCGCGCATTAAAATGATAGGAATATCGTTATTACTGCCTTTATAATAGGTATTTAAATATCTATTGC
>CAZXOC010000011.1:0-7580 GCA_964642165.1 uncultured Planctomycetaceae bacterium
GCTTCCGCGGCGGGCATGCCTTCGACGGCCGCCAGGGCGTCCACGACGGGCTGGTCTGCGAGGGGCGCGGAGTGCCCGAAGTTCCCCCGCACGAGCAGGAAGTCGTCGCGGTCCACGCGGCGGTCGGCGTTGAAGTCCCCGTCCCCCCACCGGGCGTTGGATCCGCCGCAGTGGGTCTTGACGGTGAGGTAGTCGAGCCAGTTGACGCAGCCGTCCCAATTGGCGTCTCCCAGCAGGACGGCGGAGAAGGGCCTGGCGAAGTCGCCGCCGGGCTCGCCGTCGGCGTCGCCGTCGAGCCGGCAGCCGCAGACGTCCGTCAGCCGTTCGGAGATCGTCAGCTCGTACGTGTCCATGGGCAGCGACGCGTAGACCAGCGAGAGCGTCAAGGTCTCCGGATCGTACTTGAGCTTCTGGAGCGTCTGGGGGCCGCTCGCCTTGCCGATCAGCCCGAAGTGCTCCTCGTCCAGGTTGTCCTGGTCCAGCGGCTCGCTGAACTCGATGGTGCAGACGAGGTCCTCGCCCGGCGGCACGATGTCGCCCTTGCCCGGGACGCACGAACGCACCTGGAGGGGCCCGTGGAAGTCGACGTGGATCGTGTAGTCCCCCCCCGCCGGGTGGTCGTCGAACTCGCAGGCGAACACGGCGACATGGTACTTCTCTCCGGGCGTCGGGGAGACGTGGATGCCGGCGGCCGGCTCGCCGTCGGCGTCGCTGGCGACCTGCTTGCCGAGGAGTTGGCCGCCGGAATCGAAGAGCTGGAACTCCAGGCGGAAGGCCTGGTGCGGCTCGACGGTCAGCGCGAGCGCCGCGAGCGGACCTTCGGGCGCGGCGAACGCGAAGTAATCCACCTCGGCGCGCCGGGGGTCGTCCTTGCCGTCCTTCAGATGGTCGCTCTCGCTGCCGGAGCCCGAGGGCGAGATGGCGATGTCGCGGGCGGGGCCGGCCGAGGGCGCGTCGAGGGTCAGGGACACGTCGCCGGCGTCGTCACGCTGGGCGTCCTGGACGAGGAGGGTGTAGACGCCGCTGTCGTCGAGGGAGCAGGCGAGCGTTTCGGCCTCGCCGGCGGCGGCATTGGACAGGGCGACGAGCGTCCCGGTCCCGTCGTAGAGGGCCAGCAGCGGATCGACGCCGTGGTCGGCTGCGGCCGTGAAGGTGGCCATCCCGCCGGCACGGCTGGCGAAGCGCCACGCGGCGCGGTCGTCGGGTTTGACCAGGCGCAGCGACACGTCGCGGTCGCCGGCGAGGTTGAGCGGCCCGTAGGCATCCGGCGGCGGCGCGGTGGCCGGCACGTCGTAGAGCTCGAAGGCGACGTCGAGGTCGTATTCGCCGCCGGTCTTGCGTGCCCCGCCGGCGCCGACGACGTACGTGGCGCCGGGCGTGACGGACGCCAGTGCGATGGCGGCGTTCTCGCCCGGCTTGTCGGGCGAGTCGTCGGCGAGCAGGCCCCCCGCCTCGTCGTAGAGCCGCAGGCGCGGGCAGAGCTCCGTGTCGTCCGGGTCCATCGTCACGGTGACGGACGTCGCGCGAAGCGGGACGACGACGCTGTAGAAGTCCTGCGCCGGCATGGGGCGGATCATGCCGTCGTCGACGCCGCCGATCCCCTTGTCCGGGTCGATCGGGATCGGCAAGACGGGGAAGGGCTGCACGTCGATGTCGAGCGTGAGATCGCCCGTGCCGCTGCGGGACTGGGCGGCGCCGTAGAGGTAGTAGACGTCCTCGGCGTCGGCCGGCCAGGACACGTGGGCCGCCGCGCCCGCCTCGGCCAGGGCCCAGGCCAGCCGCCTGCCCGCCGCGTCGTAGAGCCCGAGCACCGGCACAACGCCGCTGCCGGTCAGGTCGAAGAGCATGGGCCCCGCGGCCTTGGGCTGGATCGCCACGATCAGCTCGGGGTCGCCCGGCGAGATGGCGGCGTCGATCGAGTCGTCGCCCAACTGGTTGGGCTTGGGCCAGCCGAGATCGACGTCCGCGGGGTCGATCTGTTCCGGCAGGAGCGTGCCGAACGCGGCGTCGATGTCGAAGCCGCCGATGCCGCCGTCCAGGCGACCGGAAGTGACCGCGAGATCGTACGTGTGGTCGGGCTCGAGGCCGCTGACCGTCAGGACCAGGTCCTCGCCGGGGCCGGCGAGCGGGAAGACGGAGACGTTCTCGCCCGTGTCGTGGTCGAAGAGCCCGGCCTGGAGGCGGAGCTTGTCGGCGACGTCGTGGAGCGTGACCTCGAGCGTGCCGTCGGCGGTTTCGGGCGAGGTCAGGCGGAAGTAGTCGATGTCGGCCTCGGGGTCGATCAGCAGGCCGGCGGCCTCACCGTGACCGTCGCCGTCGATGGGCACGGTGGCCTCGTAGTTCGTCCCGGCCAGGTCGATCGTCCAGGCGGCCGAGCCCGTCGTGCCGTCCTTGCCGGCGACGACGAGGTAGTACTTCGTGTCCCTGTCGATGCCCACCGTGACGGAGGCGGTGCCGGAATCGGTGAGGTTGGCGTCGCAGTCGAGGCGGGTACCCGTGTCGGCGTCGTAGACGCCGAGCAGGGGGATGAGGCCGGCGCCGCCGGTCGCGGTGAAGACGGCGTCCGGCGCGTCCACGTCGCCGGCGAAGTACCAGCCCGCCCACGTGTCGGACACGTCGAGCGTGGCCCCGCCGGCGGCGTCGCCGTCGAGGTTGGGAATGCCGGGATACGTCACGGGCAGCGCGGGAAGCTCGTAGGGCACGATCTGCTCGAACGCCACGGAGACGTCGTAGTCGCCGGCCGTGGCGTAGTCCCGCGCCAGGACCGACAGGTAGTACGTCGTGCCGGGCGCCAGGTCGGCAGCGCCGATCTCCTCGTCCTCGCCGGGGCCGCCGACGAAGGCTCGGGCGATCTCGTTGCCGGCGGCGTCGAGCAGGACGGCGGCGGCGGCGAGCGTGCCGGCCGGGCTGACGGTTACGCGCACTTGCCCCGTGGCGTCCGCCGGGGCGGTGAAGCGGAAGAAGTCCGTGTCGCCGTCGCCGATGTCGTCCAGCCCGACGCGCTGCCCGGTACCGGTGCCGTTGTCGATGGGGATGTTCAGCGCCGGCGAGCCCTGCGGGGCGGTGATGAGGATCTCAACGTCGCCCATGTTGGCGTGGTCGTCGTCGGCGACGGCCACGATGTACCGCGTGAACTCGCTCAGGTCGAGCGTCAGCTCGGCGCTCGTCCCGCCGCCGGAATTGTCATCGAAGCCGAGCTGCTCGCCGCTGGTCGCGTCGTAGACGGCCAGGACGGGGTCCACCGCGCCGGTGAGGCGGTTGACCCGGAGGGTATAGCTGCCCGTCCACGCGAAGTCGCCGGCGAAGAGGGAGCTGTCGACATCGCCGGGGTAGGTGATCTTGGCCTCGGAGGACACCTGGGTGTCGTGGCTGACGCCATCGTAGTGGAAGCAGGCGAAGCCCTCGGCCGCGGTCATCGTGGCGGGCAGGGACGTGTCGAAGTCGATCGACAGGTCGACGCCGCCCGCCCCGCCCTGGTAGGCCAGCGAGGCGACCGCCAGGACGTACCGGTGAGACGGCGCGACGGCGTCGAACGTCAGCTCGGCCTCGCCGCCCGGGGAGCTCGCGAAGGCGCTGTCGAGGAACTGGCCGGTCGCGTCGTCGAACAGGTACATCATGCCGGCCAGATCGTCCGGCGCGTCGGTCAGCGCGATCGTGACGGTCCCGCGGGCCGACGCGGGGGACTCGAAGTCGAAGTAGTCCAGGTCGCCCGCCGGGGAGATGGTGGCGGCGGCGCTGCCGTGGCCGTCGGGGCCGATGTCCACCGGCGCGCAGCGCGGGTTGTCGAGGTCCATGCTCAGGTTGAGGCCGCCGGCGGCGCCGTCCTTGGTGGACGCCAGGAAGTAGTATCTCTTGTGGGCGTCGATCGGCGCGTCGAGGGACACGGCGCTCGAGTCGCCCGCGTTGACGTCCCAGGCCAGGCGCTCGCCGGTATCGGCGTCGTAGAGGCCGACGATCGGCTTGACGCCGCCGGTGCCGGTGGCGGCGAACGTGGCCGAGGTGTCGAACGGGTCGCTGGCGAAGAGCCAGCCCACCCAGTCCCCCTCGCCCGCCACGGGCAGCGTGGCGGCCCAGTCGCCCTGGCGGCTCGGCGCGGCGATGTAGTTGTAGTCGCCGGGGAACTCGTCGGGCACGATCAGGTCGAAGTCGACCTTCAACTCGTAGAGGCCGGTGGCATAGAAGCTGCGATCGCTGACGGAGATGTCGAACACGTCGCCCGGGGCTGCGTCGGTGAGCGCCACGGAGCCGCCCGTTCCGACGGCCTCGGGCACGTCGTCGCCGTCGTCGCGCCAGATCTGGACGAGCGGGCGCAGGTCGCCGCCGGTCACCTCGGCGTGCACCCGCAGCGTGCCGTTCGTCCCGGCCGGGGCCGTCACGCGGAAGAAATCCGTGTCGGCGGGCGGGCCGATGTCCCTGACCTGCGAACCGTTGCCGGCCTCGTCGAGGGGGATGCTCCAGGACGTGTTGGTCCCGCTGCCGACGACGGCGGCGTCGATGCTGCCGCCGGAGTCCTCCTCGGTGTCCCACACCTCGAGCAGGTACGTGTTGTACCACCCGTCGTTGGCGAAGAGGGCGCCCGCCTGGTCGCCAGGGCCCGAATCGCCGTCCACGTGGATCATCTCGCCCGTCGGGTAGTCGTAGACGGCCAGGGCGGGGTTGACGCCGGAGCCGGTGTCCTCCGTGACGATCGCGAACAGCCCGTCGAGCTGGTCCTCGGCGAAGACCAACGTGCTGTGATGGCCCGGGCCGCGAAGCTGGAACGTGTGGTGATAGTCGCTGTCGTACGGCAGGTTGCGGTAGGCGAAGGCGGTGACGGGGTTGGTCGCGGCCCACACGGCGACGTCGTCGATGTACCAGCCCTCGTAGCCCCCGCCGAGGCCCGGGGCCACGGCGTCGAAGAGGAACCTCAGGCGGACCTGCTTGCCGGCCAGGTCCGACAGGTCGGCCACGGCCTCGTACCACTGGCCGCCGGTGTCGCCGCCGCCGGCGCCCAGCGCGCCGCCCTTCGCCATCACGGTGTGCCACGTGCCCGTCTCGACGTCGCGGGCCTCGACCAGGAGCACGTCGCTGTCGGCGCCGCCGCGGACGTCCGCGTAGTGGCTCAGCGTCAGGACCGCCGGCTCGTCGGGCAGGGAGATGGTCTTGGTCTGGAAGTAGCCGCTCGTGTTCGTGATCGGCAGGTGCGGCGACGGCTGCTCGATCCCGTAGTACATGCAGTAGGAGCTGGAGTGGCCCGCGTCTCCGCTCCGCAGCACGGAGCGGTGCCACAGCCCGTTCTCCGGCGCCCAGGGCGTATCGTTGACGATCTCCAACCCGCCGTCGCCGTGCTCGAAATCGGCCGAGAAGATCCGCACGCCGTAGTTGGCGCGGGCGTAGTCCAGGCCGAGCCCCAGCGAGGCGTTGTTGGTCTCGTCGGACTCAAAGACGTGACCGTTGGAGTCTACGATCATGCCGAGGTAGTAGGTGCCGTCGCCGCCGAAGGGATCGGCCTCGGGCACCGCCAGGTCGATGACCTCGCCGTGGGTGTCTCCCGAGGGGATCGAGCCCATGACCGCGAAGTCGAGATACGTGTCGGCGGCGTCGATGACGGCGTCCTCGGAGAGGTAGAACTTGACGACGAAGCTGCCCGAGTCCTCCGTGCCGTCGTTGAGGACGTGGAAGGTGGCGCGGATGTCACCGAAGTTGAGGATGCCCCGGCTCAGCTCGAACGAGCCGCCCTGGAGGTCCGGCTCGCCGTAGATGGCGACGCGCTCGTAGTCCCGCCCCCGGGCGACGCTGCTGTTGTTGCTCTCCACGCCTTCGGCCACGTCGCCGTCGGCGTCCGCGATCATCCCCACGTAGCAGAAGCCGCTGCTGTCGAACCCGCCGGGCGCGCTCGCCGGCAGGGAGAGGCCCTCGCCGCCGCCGTGGCTCGCGCCGGCCCCCAGCGCCGGGACGCTCGCCGTGCCGAGGTAGTGATCGGTCGCGTCGATGGTCTCGTCGGCCGACAGGTAGAACTTCACGTCCGACGCCCCGGCCGCCTCCGTGCCGAAGTTCGTCACCTCGTACTCGTACGTGAAGCTGTCCCCCCAGGTCATCGTCCCCGGCTCGACGTCCGTGGACGTGCCGACCAGGTCGCTCGACTCCCAGGCCGGGCGGAAGAAGTACCCGCCGATGACGCCCCATTGGGTCTGCGCGCCTAGCGGCTGCCAGTCGAACCACTGTATGCCCGCCTGGCCGCCGATCATCGTATAGCACCCGTACTGGTTGCCGGGAACCGTCCGGTAGCCGACCACGGGCACGAAGTACGTGTATTGGGACAGGATCAACGGGAAGCCCAGGTCCAGGGGGTTGGCGTACCCGTCGGGGTCGATGCAGAGGATCATCGGCCGCCCGGCGTCGATCTCCCCCACCAGCTCCGCCCACGCCAGATCCTCCCACGGCTCGTACCACGCGTGCGTGCTCTCGTACCCGCAGTGGGCGCCGTACTGGATCAGCCCGGGAGCCACCGACGTATGCTGTGTCGCGCCGTGCGTGTTCATCTCGGCGGTGATCGAAGTCCCGAGGAAGTCGGCGATGCAGTCGTCGGGGTGGGTGGCCTCCCAGTCGATGGCTGACTGGTCCGGAAAGGGGAGGAACGCCCCGTAGTCGTCCAAGCTCAAGTAGTACACGTAATCGGGGATGTGCCCCGTGCCGGGATTGCCGGGGTTTGTCCGGGTGCCGTCGCCGTCGCCGGGGCTGGCGATCGCCTCCTTGACCTCGTCCGTCAGCGTGGCGGCGTCCCCGGGGAGGTAATCGGGATACCCCATCCGGTCCCAGTAGCCCAGGACCATCGCCGCGGCCGTCGGGGCCGAGCCGTGGAACCACGGGTACTGCGGCACCCCGCCGATCACGCTGCTGTCGAGAAGCAGACGGGCCTCCAGGGGCTCGAGCACACACGGGGCACGAGAAGATGCCTCCGGCTGGCGATCGCGCATGACTGCCCTCCTTGCAACCTGACTACGTCGAAGCGCACGGACAGGGACAAGACGGACGCTGCCGCGCCAGCGCGGCTCCCACACAATCCGTCGCGCCCGGATGTCGTATCCATACCAGGATACTACACAATGTCGAATCCGCCAAGGTGGGATATGGCTCGATCACGGCCCGCTCGGCAAGACCGGCAGCGGCCTCGCCGGCGTGCATCCGGGCTGCGCCATCGCCGAGGTCCGCTGCCGACCGCGCGGTCCCCGGCACGCGATCCGTCGTGCATCGGCGGGCGTTATCGATCGCTCCGTCGGAGCGCTTCGAGCCTCGACCTGCCCAGCACGTCGAGCATGTCCTCCGCCAGCGAGGCCCGCAGGCGGACCGTGCGACGGGCCAGCGATCGCACGCTCGCCGGCTGAAGCACGCAGATGGGGTCCCTGTCGAACCCGCGCAGCCCGCGCCGGGCCGGCGTTAGGGGAAGCGCGGCGGGCATCGGCCGCCGCGGGGCGATCCGGCGGGCCGGGGCCGTTCGCATGCCCTGGTCCCGCTGGACAGCGGCCGGGTCGACCGGCGTCGCCGCCGCCGGCGCCGCTCCGGCAGGCGCCGCCAGCACGTCCGCCGGCTGGCCCTCGGGC
>CAZXOC010000011.1:7680-52611 GCA_964642165.1 uncultured Planctomycetaceae bacterium
GGGGCCTCCGCGGCCGGCTCATCCACCGGCACCGGGGCCTCCTGGAAGTTCAGCATCCTGCCGAAGTTCCTCTTGGTCGCCATGTAGTCCAGGTAGTCGACGGCGCCGTCGTGGTTGGAATCGCCGTGGAGCCAGGTAGCCTCGGGCATGCCGAAGCCGGCGCGGAGGCCCAGGAAGTCGTCCCGGCCCACGCTGCCGTCGGCGTTGACGTCCCCGGCCATCGCCACCACCACCAGGGACTGGTAGTCGTCGCCGCCCGTGCCGTCCTGGTTGCCGTCCAGCGCCCGTGCGTAGGCGTCGTCGATGCCGTCACCCGCCAGGTACGCCGTGTAGAGGCCCTCGCCGAGCAGCAGCTCCGCCAGGTCCCACCGGGCCGTGAACGTCTCGCCGTCGTAGGTGAGGTCGCCCTCGGTCAGGTCGGACAGGTCCGCGGGCTCGCCGGTCGAGTTGTTGTAGATCGACAGGTCCTCGTAATCGAGGCTCTCGCCGACGTCGTCGCTGAAGATGAAGGCAATCGACGTCAGCTCGTACGGGGTGGGCGCGCCGTCGTTGCGCACGACGCCCAGGACGGCCGGCGGCCCGACGTGCACCGTGACGCCCTGCGTGGCCTCGCCGCCGTCGTGATCGATCACGGTGACCGTCACGCTGTACACGCCGGCCTCGCCGAAGAAGTGATCCGTCTCGTAGACATACCGCTGCCGCTCGGCCGGGTCCAGGATCGCCTCCAGCAGCAGCGGAACGGTGATCCCGTCGCCGAAGTCGATCGTGGCATGGAGCGGATCGCCGGGGAAGTCCGACGTCTCGCCCGAGAAGCTCACCGCCTCGCCGTAGTTGCCGGTCTCCGGCCCCGCCAGCAGCAGCTCCGGCCAGACGTTGCTCACCGTGACGGTGAAGTCGAACGTGTCCGACCCCGTGTCGTCGTCGGTCAGCGTGACGGTGACGGTGTAGATGCCGTCGTCGGCGTACTCGTGCGAGCCGTCGAACGAGCCGAGTGTCGGCGAGCCGGGCCCGCCGGGCGTGTCGATCGTCGCGTCGTCGGCGTCGGGCGTCGTGGCGTCGCCCCAGTCGACGTGGTACGTGAACGTCTCGCCGTCGCCGAAGCCGGCGTCCTGGAACGTCGCGATGTTCTCCAGGGTCAGCACGTCGCCTTCCTCGGTCGCCTGGTCGGCCGTCGTCGTAACGAAGGTCGGGGCGACGTTCGCCGCCGTGATCGTCACCTGCCCGCTGCCGGAGCCGCCGTCCTTGTCCGTGACCGTCACCTCGACGGCGTAGGCCCCGTCGTCCTGCGGCCTGAAGTCGAGGTGCCGTCCCGTCCCGTCGGGGATGACCTGCCCGTTGCTCGCCGTCACGTGCCACAGGTAGGTGAACACGTTGTCCTCTTCCCCGGCCGGGTCGTCGTACATCACGGTCAGGTGGACCAGGTCGCCCTCGCTGACGATCTGGTCCTCGCCGGCGGTGACGTTCTCCGGCGCGACGTTCGTCACCTTGACCGCCATCGTGTCGATGGTCACGCCGCCGTCGTCGTCGGTGACGGTGAGGGTCACCGTGTACGTGTCGCCGACGTCGGGGTTGTCCTCGAAAACGTGCGCCGCGTCCGCTCCCTTGACGGGGCTGGAGCCGTCGCCGAAGTCCCACGAGAACGACAGCAGGTCGTCGCCGGGATCCGTCGCCGCGGCGTGGAACTGGGCCTCCTGGCCCTCGTACAACTCGGCCGTGCCCGTCAGCAGTGTGATGGTCGGCGCGACGTTGTGGATCGTCACCGTCGTGGTCTTGACGACCGTGTCGCTGTCGTCGTCCACGACCGTCACGGTGACGGTGTAGGGGCCGTCGTCGTCGTAGACGTGCGACAGCGTGGCCGTGGCCACCCGGTCGGGATCGACCGGGTCGAGCGTCACGGGGAAGCTCCCGGCCGGCGTGTCGTCGCCGTAGTCCACCTCGAACGACCAGAGGCCGAGGGTCTCCTGAAGCGACCCGGCGAGGTCGGTGACCCGGACGTCGACGGTGGCCGCGGCGCCTTCGTCGGCGGCGTGCGGCGTAAGCTGGACCAGCGGCAGCGCGCCGCTGACCGTCACCACGAACGAGTCGGAGGCGCCCTCGCCCTCGGCGAACTCCTCGTTCGTCACGAAGACCTCGACGGTGTACTCGCCCTCGTCGGTGTACGGGTGCGACAGCTCCACGGTCCGCGTGGACTGCGTCTGCGTCACCGGCGCCGTGCCGTCGCCGTAGTCGATGGTCACGGTCCAGCTATCCCACCCGGGGTCGCTGATCGTCAGCGTGCGGGTCAGCGTGTCGCCCTCGGGGATGGTCTCGTCGCCCTTGGCGTCGATGGTCGGCGCCACGTCGTCCGCGCGGACCTGCGTGCTGTCGGAGAAGACGATCGGGTCGATGTCCGACGCGATCGTCGCCGTCAGCGTGACCGTGTACGTGCCGCTCTTGGTCGGCCGGCCCTCGCGCGGGAAGAACGAGAAGCTCGTCGTCCCCTGCCCGCTCGCGCCGTCGTAGCCGTCGCCCTCGACGGACCATTCGTAGGCGAACGGCGCGTCGGGGAAGTAGCGCATCAGCTCCTCGCCGACGGAGGCGTGCTCGGCGCCGAAGTACAGGTCGCCGCCGAAGGGCGTCAGGTCGCCGGCCGTGGAGGAGTCCGGCCCGGGGGCGATGTCGGCGGCCAGCTCCGGCCACGAACCGGCGTCCGAGACGCGCCACAGCTCCCTGCCGGAGCTGGCGCTGGTGGCCATGAAGTACAGCTCGCCGTCGAAGACGACCAGCTCGTCGGGGTCGGATTCGCCGGAGCCGGGGTAGATCTCGCGGACCGAGAAGGGCTCGCCGACGCCTTGGGTCAGCACCAGCTCCCTGCCTCGCGCGTGGGTCATCTCCGAGGTGGCCGCGGACATGTACAGCATGCCGGCGAACGAGATCAGGTTCGTGGGATCGCCGCTGCTGCTGCCCGGGTCGAGGTCGTGGGCCAGCTCGGCCCCGTCGCCGGTGGAGACCCACAGCTCGCGGCCGCGCGCCTTGCCGTCGGTGGCGGCGAAGTACAGCCGGCCGTCGTGGACGGTCAGGTCCGTGGGCGACGAGCTTCGGACGACGGTGATGTTGTCGCTGTAGATGTTGGCTGCCAGGCGGAACTGGTCCGTGTCGGGGTTATAGGCGTACAGCTCCCGGCCGACGGTCTGGGTGGTCGCCGCGAAGTACAGCTCGGCGGTCTTGCCGCTGTCGTAGACGGCCAGGTCACTGGGCGAGGAGCTGCGGCTGCCCTTGTAGATGTCCGCCGCCAGCTCGACGGTCTCGGCGGCCTGGTTCAGGCGGAGCAGCTCGACGCCCGCCGACTGGTAGCGTGCGCTGAGGAAGAGATCGTCGCCGAACACGCAGAGGTGGCCCGGACTCAGGATCGGGTCGCTCTCGTAGACGTCCGAAACGAGCGAGACGCCCTTGCTGTCGAACATGAAGAGCTGGCGGTAGTCCGGGAGGCTGGGGTGCCGGGCCGAGAAGAACAGCTTGCCCGCGTAGACGGTCAGGTCCCGCGGGTCGGACCCGGCCAGATCGGGAGCGATGTCCTCGACGAGCTCGAGCGTGTCGCCGTCCCACGAGAACAGCTCGCGCCCGATCTCCGTGCTTTCGGCGGCGAAGTAGAGCTTGCCGTCGTAGACCGCGAAGTCGGACGGGCTCGAGCTCTGCGAGCCGCCGTACACGTCGGCCATGAGCTGCGCCCGCTTCAGGTCCGTCGCCACGTCCGCCGTGACCGTGGCCTTGTCGCCCTCGTTGACGGTCTGGTTGCCGTCGAGGAGCAGGATCTCGCGGTTGCCGAAGTTGACGCCCCAGATCAGCCTGTCGTACTCGCCCGTCACGATCAGGTCGTCGACGTACCAGCCTTCCGCGCCGTTGTCCTGGTCGTTGCCCGTGTCGAACTCGAAGCGGAGCTGGATCGCCTCGCCGACCTGGTCGTCCAGGGCGAACTCGTGCTTCATCCAGAAGGCCGAGGGCGTGTCCGCCAGCCACGTGCCGGGAGGCGGCTGGGATTCGTTCGACCCCACGAGCACGTCGCCGGCTCCCTCGACGTTCATCCACACGCGGGCCATGTCCTCGTCGCCCTCGCCCGCCCAGGCCGAGGTGTAGAGGAGGTAGTTGAAGCTCAAACCCGCGCTCTCGGCGCCCGGCGGGATGTCGATGACGGGCGAGACGATCCGCCCGGCGGTATGGCCCACGTCGTAGTCGCCGCCGCCGTGGGGGCCCTCGCCCTGGCCGAAGTAGAGGCTGTGCGTCGGCGTGTGGTCCCACCACTCGTCGCCGCGCCCCTCGGTAAGGTGCCACAGGCCGTCCACGGGCGCGCCGATGTCTTCTGCCTCGTTGTCGATGGTGAAGCCGTCGAGGCCGTCCTCCAAGGTCGTGGCGTAGAGGACGGCGTTGCCGACGCCCACCACTTGCGGCCCGGTGGTCTGGAGGGCGTTGGGCGCGGGCACCTCCCGGACGTGGTAGACGCCGTCCGCCAGGTCCCACAGCACGTACTGGCCGTTGGCGTCCGTCGTCGTGTAAGGCTCGGGTCCGCTCCGCACGGCAATGCCCAGGTCCGGATCGCCCACGAGGAGGAACGCCTCCGCGTCGAACCCTTCGTAGTCGCCTTGGGCGGCGAACAGCTCCACCCCCGCGCCGCCCGTGCGCTCGAAGTAGATCAGCGTCAGGTCGTAGCGGCCCGCGTGGTCGAAGTGGAACGTCTCGATCGTGTCGCCCAGAGGCCGCGTGTCCGGGTACGCCACGGTGAAGGTCTGGGCGCCGCTGCTGATCTGGAGGCTGAAGCCGTCGTCGCTGGCCACGCCGAAGCTCCAGTCGCCGGCCGAGGGGACCTCGATGACCGCCGTCGCCCGGACGACGTGGTCGTCCTGCGGGGCGGTGAAGCCCGGGAACGGCCGGTCGGCGCCGAAGTGCGCGCCCACCGCACCGTCGGAGTAGTTGATGGTCGGGATGCTGTGGCGGTAGACCGCCGCTTGCCGCTCGGGGTCTTGCAGGACGTCCAGCGCGGCGTCCAGGGTGCTGACCATGCCCGTCGCCTTGACGTTCTCCACGGCGAAGGCCGGCGTGAAGGCGTACTCGCTTTGCACCGCGATGCCCAAGTCCGGATGGCCCAGCAGGCGGAACGCCCCGGCGTCGAACGACGAGTAGCTGCCCTGGGCGGCGAAGAGCTCCACCTCCGCCCCGATGGAGCGCTCGAAGTAGACCAGCGTCAGCTCGTAGCTGCCCGCCTCGTCGAAGTGGAACGTCTCGATCGTGTCGGCCGGGGCACGCAGGCCGGGGTACTCCATGGTGAACGGCTCGGGGCCGCCGGCGATCTCCAGCCCGAAGCCGTCGTCGCTGTTGACGCCGAAGCTCCAGTCGCCGGCCGAGGGAATGTCGATCGTCGCCGTCGCCCGCACGACGAAGTCGTCCTGCTCGTTGACGCCGTCGAGGCCCGGGAACCCGCGGTCCAGGCCGAAGTGCCCGTTGTCGGGGCCGCTATCCAGGTAGTTGATGGTCCCGACGTTCTCGCTGTGGACGGCGCCTTGGAGCGCGGCATCGGCCAGGAGGGCTTGGGCGGCCTCGAGGCTCTCGACGAATCCCGCGGCCTCGTAGAGCGAGACGGCGAAGCCCGGCACGACCTGGCGGCGTGTCAGGGCGCCGTCGCGGTCGAGGTCGGCGTAGATCGTGTAGTTCTCCAGGCCGTAGTCGGTCTCGCCCCACATGCCGTCGCCGTTGTCGTCGTGGAACTTGGTTCCGTAGATGGCGCCCGTGCCGACGTGGTAGTAGAAGGTCGTCTCCCCCCGCCGGCCGGGATAGACGATCTGGCTGATATCCGCCGCGTCGTGGGCGACGAGGGTGATCTGCCCCGTGCCGACGAAGCCGTCGGCGGCGTTCACCGTCAGCGTGCCGTCTCCGTCGATGCTGCCCCAGATGCTGGCCGGGTCGTCCGTGAGGACCTCGTACGCCAACACCGGCGGGGCGAAGGCCACCACGCCGGCGCGGACTTCCTCGCTGTCGGCCGGGATGACCGTGACCTGGTCGACGTCCGGGGTGTAGCGGTTGAACGACCGCATCTCGCCCGTGTCCGCGGAGGTGACGTAAATCCGGTTGCTCGGCGAGATCTCGATGCTGGAGAGGTTGCCCTCCGGCGCGGGCATGCCGGTATCGAACAGGCTCAGCAGGCTGCCGCCGGTGCTGAAGCGCCGCACCACCAGCGTGGGGTCCTCGGCGTAGCCGTCGCGAAGCAGCACGTACAGGGAGTCGTCGCTGGCCACGGCCACGTCGTGCAGCTCCAGGTACCCGAAGTCCGCCTCGTCCAGGAACGGTATCGAGCTGTAATTCCACCGATCGACCCGCGTGATCACGTTGTCCCACGTGCCCTCGGCGATGCCGGCCACGTACGTGTAGCGGTCCGGCTCGCTGGCGACGCGGTACGCCACGGCGTCGGGGCTCAGGGCCCCATAGTTGGCCACCCACGTGAACGTATCCGCGTCGTACCACTCGATGAGCCGCGTGGTGAGGCTCGGCAGCATGAGGAAGTCGTTCAGGATGGCCATGTCCGCCAGGTCGACGCCCATCGTGAGGTGGGCCGTCTGCATGAGCCTGCCCGTGGGCACGTCGAAGCGGAACAGGTCCTCGTTCTCGGCGTCGAAGACGATCATGTCCCCGGCGCTGTCGAAGACGATCGCCGAGACCGTCCGGTTGCCCGTCTCGCCGAACCGCTTCAGCGACGCCAGCGGCGAGACGAACTCGTGCGGCGCGGGGGTCGTCGAGGCCGTGTACTGCACCACCTCCGGCCCGCCGGCCATGCCGACCATCATGCCCCAGCCCGTGTTGTCGCTCACCAAGGTCGCGATGTCGCTGATCTGGACGGTGGCCGGCCCGGCGGTCTCGGAGATCTGCGGGGCGATGGACCCGATCCAGTCGGGCGACAGCGCGTTGGGATCGACCTCCAGGACCAGGCCCTCGGGCGCGCGGTCCTCGATGAGGTCGAGGTACATCTCGTAGGCGTCCTCGTCGAGGGCGTTGCCGCGCAGGTCCAGGCGCGTGAGGTTGGAGAGCCTCGCCTCGGTGGACAGCACCAGCACGGAATCGGCGACGACGGTCCCGTCGACGGGCCCCTCGTCGTCCGGCGCTTCGCTGTCGAGGCGGACGGTCAGCTCCCGCCGCGCCGGCTCGCCCACCGGCTGGGGCTCGTAGACGCCCAGGCTCTGCCACGTCCGCCCGTACGTCGGGCCTTCCGGCTCCCAGCGCTGATTGACGGGCACGGTGAAGTCGGCGAAGTCGCCGATGACGGTGTACGGCGCGTTGGTGGCCTGCCCGTCGTGGGCGTGCCAGCTCGCCAGCACCTCGTACGTGCCGCGAGGCAGGTCGCCGAACCGCCACTCGGCGTAGCCGCCGTACTCGGCGGGCAGGTAGTGGTAGTCGCCGTGCACCACGCCGGGGACGGGCTGGAGGTTGCGGTACCAGCGGACCGACTCGCTGTAGGCGCCCTTGTCCCACCGGTCGGGGTCGAAGACGAAGTCCCCGGGGGCGCCCTTCTCCCACTCGCTGTCGTCGAGCGTGTAGGCGTTCACCAGCGGGCCGACGTTGGTGATGAGGTTGTCGTCCAGCAGCGCGAACCGCAGGTCGTGCATCCCCGTCAGCGGCGCGAGCGACACGACCGAGTTGCCCGACACGTCCAGCCAGACGAGGCCGTCAAGCAGGTGGATGTAGTCCAGCGCCCGGATGCCGCTCCAGACGTTCGGCCCGATGCGGTTGTCCGCCGCCAGCAGCACGCGCAGGTCGGCCAGCGACTGGAACCACTCCAGGTCGAGCACCTGGATCCTGGAGCGGTCCAGGGCGAGGTACTTCAGGCGCATCAGGCCCAGCGGCGCGCCCGCGTCGGCCACGACCTCGCCCACGCCGGCGTACGCCCCGCCCACGTGCGGGCTGATCGGACGCAGCGTGCCCGGCAGGTCCTCGTTGTCCGAGAGGTCCAGGCTCACCAGGTTCGTCAGGTACTCGATGCCCTCCAGGCTCTCGATGCCCGTGTCGGCGAGGTCCATGTGCAGGATCGTGTTGACCTCGCTCGCCCGCACGGGGATGCCGAACTCCGCCAGCGGCGTGTAGAACAGCGGCACGTCCAGCGCCTCGGCGACGGCCAGGACGAGCACCTCGTCCTCGAACTCGTCGTTGAGGATCGGGTCGATGTTGAGCGGCCGGCTGAGGATGATGCTGTCGGCCGCGGCGACCGGGCGGACGATCTCGTCGTCGTCCAGGTCGCGGATCTCGACGTCCTCGGCGAGGAACGCGTCGTCGCCGCTCTCGCCGAAGAGCCAGTCGATCTGCGGCCCGCCGATGAGGATATCCTCGCCCTCGCCGCCGTGGAGGCGGTCCATGTCGTAGGGACGGACGCCGAAGGCGTCGCGGTGGACCGTTGCCTGGAACGGCGCCATGATCTCGATGGCGAACTCCAGGTCGGTAGCCTGCTCGGCGGCGAGGGGGTTGTGCACCCGCAGGAAGTACGTCCCGGCGTCCAGCCAGCGCATGTCCACGGCGCCGAGGCCCTCGTAGAGCACGCCGCCGTTGCCGTCCATCACGTCGACGAGCACGCCGTGACGGCGGGTGACCTCCAGGCCGGTGGGCGTCTCGGCCGCCGCGTCGGGCCAGTCGGCGCGCACCAGGAGGTGCGATTCGGTCGACATCCGCAGCGTGATGTGCCGGCGTCCGCCCTCCAGCGCATCGACGACCTGCTGCGTCACGTCGAGCGTGAAGGTCTCCGCCCCCGCGGTGGAGACCCACTTGGCCTGGGCGGATGACGACGTCGCCCCGACGATGCCGTCGCGCACCGTCACGACGCCGTCGCCGTCCTCGTCGAGCAGCTCGAACGTCACGATCCCCGAAACGCTCGGGTCGTTGGCCATGGCCATCGTGGTCTGCCCGTCCGAGAACCACAGCGCCCGGCTGCTGTAGAGCGGGCCGGGGTCGAAGAAGACGCGCCCGTCAAACGGGATGGCGAACGTCGGGCCGCCTCGCATCCCTTCGTGCACCATCTGCGTGGCGCGCTGCTCGCCGTTGGTAAACCACAGGTGCCTGGTCAGGCCCTCGTCGGCGCGGAAGAAGGCCCCGCCGTCCAGCGCCACCGGGTCCAGCAGGTCCCACTCGTACCCGTTCAGCGGCGTCTCCAGCAGCTCCTCGATCGCCACGGCGCCGACGTTGTCGAAGCTGATGCCGAAGGCCTGGGCCACCAGGACGTCGTACGAGGTGCCCTCGGCCACGAGGATGATCTTGTCCCCGGCGGCGACGGCTTGGGCGGTGCCTCTCGAAATGGTGTCCAGCAACTGCCCGTCGGGGACCGGGACCGTGCCTGCCTCCTTGCCGTCCGTCCTCCACAGCTCTCCGACCCGGGTGACGAAGAACATCGTGTCCTCCAGCACCGCGAAGCCCTCCGGGTCGCTGCCCAAGATCTTGGACGAGAAGATGTCCTTGACGAGATTCGTGCCCTCTTCCGTCCCGTCACTTCGCCACAGCTCCGCATTCCCATAGACGTCCGGCCCGCCGAAGTAGACGTACTTGCCCATGAAGCCGCCCGAGCTGAACGGCGCGGGCGCGCCCTTGGCCATATCGAGCTGGACGATGGAGCTGTAGTCCGGCCCGTCGATCATGTACAGGTAGTACCGGTCCGGCTGGAACTGCCAACTGAAGTACAGTTGCTCGCCGTTGCTCACCATGCCGGCGATGTTGAGCCCCGCCTGGGACTTCTTCTCCACCTCGTACTGGTTGGGGCCCTTCCGGAAGGCCCGGTACAGCACCGGCATCTCCTGGCCGGCGGTGAACCACGCGTAGCCGTTGACCGACTGCAGGTTGCGGATATACGCGCTGCTCTCGCCGGGGGCGATGTCGCTGATCCGCCGCGTGCCCACGGCCGTGCCGTCGCTGGCCCACAGCTCGAAGCCGTTCACGTTGTCGTGGGCGTTGAAGTACACCTCGTTGCCGACGGCCACCATCTGGTGATCGTCCGTGTCCTGCGGCAGCGTCAGTACGTCGCTGACGGCCTCCGTGCCGATGACCGTGCCGTCCGTGCGGTGCAGGCGCCACCCGCTCTTCGTCAGGCCGAAGAAGTACAGCCACCCGTCGTCGGTGATCGCCGGCGCCGTGGGCAGGTCGTACCCCATGTCCGCCACGATCTCGGCGCGGAGGACCATCTGCGCCTTCTCGACGGTCTCGGGGGCGATCAGCTCCTCCAGGAGCGGCGTCAGGTCGTACTCGAAGACGCCGAGCATGCCGTCGCGCCCGCCGATCCCCATCCCCGACTCGTCCGGCTCGTCGTAGAGCTCGCCGAACTCGCCGGTGAGGTGCCCCGCCGCGCCGCCGAGCGTCACGATCCGCCGGTCCAGCGCGTCCGGCAGCATGCGGATGAAGTTGCCCGCGTTCCCGTCGCCGACGGTCCGGAAGCGATACCACTTCTCCGCCTGCCCCGCCGGCAGCGTGAAGCGCATGTCCAGCTCGTCGACGTTGGCGAACTCCAGCGGCTGCTGGTCGCCGGGGTTCTCCAGCACGTCGCCGATGCCCCGGTACGAGAAGTTCGTCAGCTCGATCACCTGCGACAGCGGGGGCAGCTCGATCCGCCGCGGCGAGCCGTAGATCGCGTAGAGACGCCCCGCGTCGCGCTCGACCGACACGTCCACCACGTCCGCCTGCGGCGCGCCGATCAGCAGATCGTCGTAGCGGTCGTTGTTGATGTTCAGGTACGGCGTCGCCTGCAGCACGCCGAAGCGGTCCTGGTCGCTCTGGCCGTAAACGGCGCGGATGTCCTGCTTGCCGTCGCCGTCCAGGTCCACCGGGCCGTCCGTCAGCGCCACGTCGCCCAGGCCCACCACGTCCCAGATGACGTGCACGACGCCGCGCGTCTGCTCGTCCAGCAGCTCGGGCATCCAGCCCGTGTCTTCGTAGAGGCTGCTCTCGGGCTGCCCGATGGCCAGGTCGCCGCGCCCGTCGGCGTCGAAGTCGCCGGCCGCCACGTACAGCGGGCCTTCGAGGTAGACGTTGTGCGGCAGGGACCCGTCCGGGACGCGCCGGACCACCGCGCCCGCCTCGGACGCCCGCAGCGGTGCCGGGAACGTCTCCGAGCCGACCACGTAGTCCCGCGAGCCCAGGAAGACCAGCACGCTGCCCGGATACTCGCTGCCTTCCAGGGAACGGGTGACGGCGAAGTCCTGCGGGCCGTCCCGGTTCAGGTCGCCCAGCGCGACCAGGTTCGCGCCCAGCAGGTAGCCGTGCGCGACCGCCGGGGCCCCCACGTCGCCCACGACGTGGTCGCCGATGGACACGTGCTGGCCGTGGGTGGCCGAGCCCCCCTGGTGCATGTAGACGCGCCCGAGGTTCGGCATCTGCACCGGGTCGCCCTTGTCCGGGTGGTACCAGACCTCGTAGGCGTCCGGCATGCCGAGCAGCAGGTCCTCCCTGCCGTCGGCGTTGAAGTCCGTCACGGCGAGGCTCAGCGTCCGGTCCTCCTGATCCGCCAGCGGCGGCCAGTTCACCGTGTAGTGCGTGTCGGCGGCGCCGAACATCTGGTCGTGGACGACCCACGTGAAGTCCTCGCCCTGCGAGAGCTCGATCGGGCTCTCGACGAAGCCCGGGCCGCCCTCGCTCGGGTCGCGCCGGTACGACGAGCCCGGGTAGATCCACCCGTACTCCAGCCCGTGCGCCAGCGAGGTCGGCAGGGAGGAGAAGGCCAGCAGGTCGGCCCGGTCGTCGCCGTCGTAGTTGAACAGCACCACGCGCGCCGATCCGTTCGGGTTCAGATCGTTCGAGCTCAGCGTGAGGATGGCCTCGGCGTCCTCGTAGGACATGTAGCGCTTGGGAGCCGCGCTGCCGTAGATCACCCAGATCGTATGCGTGCCCCCCATGCCCACGAGCCCAAGGTAGAAGTTGAAGACCAGGTCGTCCCAGCCGTCGCCGTCCAGGTCGCCGTGCCCGAACTGCGGCTGACCCAGGATCCGCAGGTCGATGTGGATCTCCGCCTGCGTGGCGACGTCGCGGATCTCGTCCAGGCGCACCGGGCCGAGAAGGATGTGCGCCACGTCGTCGTCGACGACCATGATGTCGTCGGAGCCGTCGCGGTTGAAGTCGCCGATGCTCCGCGCCGCGGCCAGGTGGTCGTCCTCCCACTGGCCCGTCAGCCCGAACGCGTTGCCCATGTTGATGTCGCCCGGCTCGTTCAGGTCCACGCCGGGGCGGATCATGTACGTCGCCAGGCTCGGCAGCGCCAGGTCGTAGACGTAGGGCTCGGCGTCGGGCTCGTCGGCGGGCTCCTCGGGCGCGGTGGCCGTCAGCTCGCGGCCGAAGAACACGTGCGTGCCCCCGCCGAGACGATCCGCCAGGGCGAAGTCGCCGATGCCGTCGTCGTTCACGTCGCCCAGCGCCATCAGGCGACCCAGCACGAGGGTCGCCGTGCTGCCCGGGTAGTACGGCTGGTACGCCGGGCGGGCCGGCTCCAGGATCATGTCCGGGTCGCTGAAGACGACGTCGCCGGCGCCCCAGTCCGTGCCCGGCTGGGTCAGCGTGATCTCGTAGACCTGGTGGGCGACCTTGGAGCCGTCCTCGTCGAGGGGGTCGGAGGGCTCCATCGCCGCCGTGGCGAGGTCGACCCGCCCGTTGCCGTCGACGTCGCCCAGCGGGATCAGCCGCCTGTTGTACTGCGTGTACGTGGGCGCGCCGTCGTCGGTGCCCCAGATGATGAAGCTCTCGTACTCGCCGTTGTCCACGGTGTAGAGGAACAGGAGGTCGTCGAAGGCGTCGTCGTTGACCTTGCCGGCGGGGATCAGGTGCCGGTCGTACTCCCACGTGCCGAACTCGAGCGTGGTGAAGTCGCTGATGTTGCCGGTCGGCAGCGGGTCGCCCGGCTCGCCGCTGTGCACGAGGAACACGCGGGCGTTGTACAGCGCCTCCACGGAGGGCTCGGACGCGGCGAAGTCCTCGCGCCCGTCGCCGTCCATGTCGCCGGCGCGGCTGACGTCCCAGGCGCCGGTGAGGCGCGTGCCGTACGACGAGGCAGCCAGGTCCGGCGCCTCCAGCGGCGCCCGCAGCATCACGTCGTCGACGTACCAGCCCTCGTAGTCGTTCTGCCAGGGGTCGACCGAGTCGAACCGGAACGTCACCTGGACCGTGTCTCCCTTCTTCAGCGACCCCAGACCCAGCTCCTCGACGAGGTCCAGCGTGGCGATTTGCCACTGGCCCGTGCCCTCGGTCATCCGCGGCTTCGGGTCCACCTTGTCGTTCCAGTTGATCAGCACGGTCTCCGGCTTGGCCCCGTTGATGGAGACCTCCACCCACGCCTTGTCTCGGATCTGCCAGGGGAGGGAGAACTCGGTCTCCAGGAAGTAGCGGAAGCTCAGATCGAGGCTCTTGACCGTGTCCCCGATCTGGATCTCCGGCGAGACGAGCGCCCCGGCGACCTCTCCCGCGTCGTAGTCCCCACCGCCGTCCGGGCCCTCGTTCTGGCCGAAGTAGACGCTCCACGGCCCGCTGTGCAGGGGGTCGCTCCCCCGCCCCTGCGAGCGGTGCCACAGGTTCGTCTTGCCCGTCACATCCCAGCCGTACGGGACGTGCTCGAAGTCCTGGTGCAGCAGCACCTGCGAGCCCCCCCACGTGCCCGGCATGCCCCGGAACAGGTAGATGCCCCGGTTCTCCCAGCCGGCCATCTCGCCGATCAGCAGGTCACCGCGCCCGTCGCCGTCGAAGTCCCGCACCGCGTCGACGACCCGGGGGTTGTTGAAGCCCCGAATCATCGCGTCGGCGTCGGTGAACACGTCGACCGTCTCCGGCCACGTGCTCCGACCGTACAGCACGAACAGGCCCGTCTTCGTGTAGGCATTGGTGGCGTCGATGTACCACACGTCGTCCGAGCGGACGAGGATGGCCAGGTCGTCCATCCCGTCGCCGTTGTAGTCCGCCGGCGAGGCGAAGCTCGTCCGGACGCCGTAGGAGAAGTCCATCACCGGGCCCGGCAGCTCCAGCGTCAGGGAGTTCGTCCCGTCGGGCACCAGCTCGCCGCCCTCGGGCGCGTCGGCCATGCCGAAGACGATCGTCGCGAGGCTCGGCGGCACGAACTCCTGCGGGTGGACGTGGTCCGGCAGCGTCAGGAACTCCTCGTATGTGCCGATCTCCTCCTGCACGGCGGCGATGAAGTCGTCGTAGCCGTCGCCGTTGATGTCGCCGAGGGGCAGGAGCTTGGCCTGGGCGGCCGGGGCGTCCGGCGAGACGTTCACGTCGGCGTCCGCGGCGTCCACGTCCGTCCGCGTGCCCACCCGGTCGTCGAACGTCAGGCGGTATTTGCCCATCGTGTCGGCCGGGCCGAGGTTGTTCTGGCCCGACTGGAAGCCCAGGTGCTCCGTCATCGAGTCCGCCTCGAACTCGATCGCCAGCTCCCCGCCCTGCCGGAGGAACAGGTGGATGAAGCCCTGCTCCTCGTAGGCCACGACGTGGTCGGCCACCACGCCGCCGCCGAACGGGGCCTGTGCCAGGCTGCTGAACACCGCGTTGAGGTTCTCCACCAGCACGTCGGGCGCCAGGGGCGTGCCGTCGTTGATGGTCACCGTGAGCGGCTGCGTCAATTGGCCGTTGATCCTCAGCTTGAACGTCGCCTGGGCCGCGCCGCTGTCCGGAACGACCGCCTCCGAGAGCCCCTTGATGCCGAAGCCGCGCAGGTTGAGCACGTGCAGCAGGTAGTAGTCCGGCACGCCCGCGTACTCCTCCACGGGAATCAGCGACAGCTCCGCCTGCGGGTCGTACACGTCGGCGGCGAAGAGGTACGCGTTCGGCCCGTCCCACTCGACGCCGCTCCAGTCCTCGACCAGGTCGCCCTCCCAGAGCTTCTGGTCGAGCACGTTGTCGAACTCGACGGCGATCATGTCGGCGGACAGGTTGCCCGTGTCGATGTCGCCGAAGGCGTACTCGGCCATGGGGGTGGGGATGATGTACCAGTCCCCGCCGTCGGCGATGTTGAACGACAGGTTGCTGACGGTCGTCTCGGCGGCCGTCCGGATCATGTCCAGCAGCGACCCGAAGACCGGGGAGTCGTTCGCGCCGCTGTCGTTGTTGCGCGTGACGTACTCGAAGCGGTCCGGACCGACGCCGCGGTGGCCGACGATCAGGTCCGGCCCGGGCCCGCCGGTGACCTCGTCGTCGCCCCAGCCGCCGGCGATGAAGTCCGCGTCCGTCCCGCCGTCGATGCGGTCGTCGAGGTAGCCGCCGTACAGGCGGTCGTTGCCCGCCCCGCCGTAGATCTCCAGCGCGCCGATGCTCGCCCCGGCCTGGTAGTTGCCCTGCTTGATGCCCCATTCCGGGTCGCCGTCGATGACCGTCCCGTCGGCCAGCGGGATGACGTATTCGTCGGTCTCGTCGCCGCCGCCGCGGACCTCGTCGTCGCCCGCGCGCGTCTCGAAGACCGTATGCTCCACCCGCACCGGCTGGTAGAAGGCGTAGTGCTGCACGTACGCCTGCGCCACGCCGGAGTGCCCCTGCCCGACCTCGAAGTGCATCTCGTCGGCGGCGCCCGCGATGTTGGTGATGGACCATTCGGTCCCGGAGATGTACGCCGACAGCGTCAACCGCGTGCCGTCCACGCCCACCACGAACACGTCCTTCAGCCCCTGCTCCGCGATCTCCTCGTTCAGGGCGATGGCCAGCTCGGCGAGGTTGGCGTTGCCGGACGTATCGTCGGCCTCCAGCGACAGGATAGCGGTCTCGATCTCCCCCTCGGGCAGGAAGCGCCACTGGAGCTCCAGCGACGCGGCGCCGCCGAGAAGGACCCCGTCCTCCGGCGCGTCGTCCGTCGCCCGGACGGTCGAGGGCACCAGCCGCTCCTGCGTCAGGAACTCCTGGTTCGCCACGTCCCACACCAGCGCCGTCACCTCGTAGCGCTGGAGGTCGTTCTTGAACCGAATGGCCACGTGATCCGGCACGGGGCGCCCGAGGCGGTCCAGGTCGCCGCCCAGGTACAGCACGCGGTCCTCGCCCGGCCCGCCGTCGAAGCGGTCGGTGAGGGTCAGCGGCCCGGCGTCGTCTGTCGGACCCAGCGCCTGCGGGATCACCTGGAACGTGTCGTCGCCCTCGCCGCCGAAGAGCAGGTCGCTCTCCTGGTAGTCCATCCCGCCGGTGAGGACGTCGTTGCCCTCTTCGCCGAAGATCCAGTCCTCGCCCGGCCCGCCGCGGAGGACGTCGTGGCCCTCGCCGCCGAGGATCACGTCCTTGCGTACCACGTCGCGCCGGCTGCCCAGCTCGACCTCCGCCGGCTCGGACCCGTCGCCCAGGTCGATCGTCACGTCGTAGATCGTCGGCGTGAAGTTGGGGGCGGAGACCTGGAGGTAGTACGTCACGCCGGCCTCGAAATCGGCGTAGTCGCCGAAGTTCAGCGACGTGCTCGCCTCGCCCGCCAGGTCCAGCACGATATCGCCGGTCGTCCCGACGTCGGGCGCCAGCTCGTAGCGCGTCGGCGCGGCGTGCTCCGGATCCACGTGCGTGACCTTCAGGAAGTGCTCGCCTTCCGTGCAGCAGGCCGACAGGACCGCCGAGGGCAGCTCGCCCTCCACGTTCGACTCGGTCGTCGCCTCCGCCAGCAGCACGCCGTCGGCGTCGTACAGGGCGATCCGCAGCGCCCCGACGGCGTCGAGCTGCCGCAGCTCGACCTCGAAGTCGATCTCGATCTCGAGTTCGTTCTCCTCCACCGCCGGCTCGTCGGCCGTCAGCGTGAAGCGGAACCAGTCGGCGTCCGCGGCGTGGTGCATCGTCAGGCCGGTCACCTTGTCCAGCTCGCCGATCGGGTCGAGGCTCCAGGCCGTCCCCCGCACATCCGTCTCCTGGCCGGACGCGAAGCCCAGCACTTCGGCGTCCTCGATGGCCATCGCCGTGATGCCCGAGCCGAGCTTGGGCACGATCGCCAGGTGCCCCTCGTGCTCGCCGGCGGCCAGCAGGTGGCCCACGCCGGCCTCGCCCAGCGCCGCGTCGAGATCGTCGACCAGGTCGAGGATGTAGACGTTGTCGAGGGTCTCGGCCGCCGGCAGTTCGACGGTGACCGGGCTGCTCGCCTCGCCGTTGAGGACCAGCGAGAACGCGACGTCCTCGGTGAGCGTCCACTCGGTCAGCGCTTCGGCCGCCACGAGCTTCTCCGTCGCGTCCGGCGTGACGGGCAGCGCCGCGCCGGCGTTGCTCAGCACCTCGACCAACTCGCCCTGTTCATCGACCGCGCGGATGCTGACGAGCAGCTCATCCGCTGTCGAGGCGCTGCGGATGTGAATGCCGCCCGACGGGTTCATCTCCGCCAGCCGGAAGCTGTACCAGTCCACGTCCTCGGGGTTGTCGATGGTCAGGCCCGTGAACGACGCGCTGCCGGCGATGGTCTCGCCGTCGGCCGTCTGGTCGTCCGCGAGGCCCAGCTCGTCGCGCGCCGCGGCGTTGGTGTCCACGACGACCAGCGACGCGCCGCTCCCGGCGGCCGTGGTGCGAAGCGCCCCCTGCCCGTTCAGCTCGACGGCCGCCACCTCGCTGCCCAGCCCCGCGGTTGTGAGCACGTCGTTGAGGTTGCCCAGCAGCTCGCCGAGGCTGGTGTTGCCCGTCGTCGCGTCGTGGGACAGGAGCACCTCGACGGGCTCGCCGCCGTTGATGGAGACCAGGAACCACGCCGGGCCCGTCAGCTCGTAGGTGGAGGGGCTGAACAGCAGGGCGGCCTGGCCGGCCAGCGGGAAGGCCCGGTCGGCGTCGTCCGCGTCGCCGGCGACCTCGTTCCGCTTCGTCGCGTCGGCCTGGTCCACGAGGATGACGTTGCCCGCGAGGATCTCGACGTGGTCGTCGCCCGCGCCGGCGTCGATCCAGACGGTCTTCTGCACGGTCGGGCCGACGGTCACCCGGTCGTTGCCCGCCAGGGCGTCGACGATGATCGCCAGGAAGTCGCCCTCCGGCGGCAGCAGGTTGTTCACCAGCTCGACCGTCTCGAAGTCGAGGTCGCGCTCGTCGGGGTCGGCGTCGCGGAACGCCTCCACGTCCGCCAGGACGTCCGCCGGCTCCCAGATGTAGTTGCCGTCGTCGTCGGTGGCGTTGAAGTCCAGGCGCACCTGCGCGTCGAAGCTGTAGTTGCCGTTGTTGTTCGTCAGGCGCGTGATGAGGTGGTGGTCGGCCAGCAGGCCCGGCTCGGTCACGAAGTCCACGCTGATCACGTCGTCCGCGTCCGTGCCGCCGTAGTACCAGACCTTGTTCGTCGCGCGGGCGTAGGCCTTCCAGGCGTCGTCGGCGGATACGCCGTAGCCCGTCTCGAACAGCTCGCCGCTGCTCGTGAACAGCCGGTCGGCCCCGCCGTTGCCGTAGAGGAAGTCCAGCCCCGTCCCGCCGTACAGGTCGTCGGCGTTGATCTCCCCGAGCATGCGGTTCAGGCCCGTGTCCTCGAGGACGTACGCCCCGCCGCCGTCGTCGTTGTAGCGCTTCCCCGTCGCCGGGTCCATCCAGACGCCGAACGAGCCCGTGTCGATCTCGATGGCGCCCGTCGTCGACGACAGTGTCAGCCGGTCGCCGTCGACGCCGGCCGTCACGGCGCCCGCCAACTCCGGCTGCGCGTCGATCGAGTCCGTCAGGTCCTCCGCCAAGTTCGCCAGATTCAGGTTGTTGTCCGTCTGGCTCGCCGCAAGCGCCACCTCGTGGAACGTCTGTGCGCCGTCGACGCTGAGGAGGAAGGTCATGTTGTACGGTACCTTCCCATCTGTCGGGCCGGGGCGCGTGCCGACGAGCGCGGCCGGGCCCGAGGTCGACTCGGCCGACTGCCCGTTCAGGAACCGCAACCACGTGATGGCGCCGCTGGGATCCCACGTCCAAGCCATCAGGTCGTTCGTGCCCTGCCCGCCGATGAGGTCGTCGTTGCCGCCTCCGGCATAGAGGCGGTCGCGGTCCACTTCCGTGCCGACGCCGGGGCCGGCATCGCCCCAGAGGCGGTCGTCCTCGCCCCAGCCGTACAGCCGGTCGCTGCCCTTGCCGCCGTCGAGGCGATCGCGCCCGTCGCCGCCCACCAGGATGTCGTTGCCCGGGCCGCCGTCGAAGACGCCCACCCAGTCGCGGCTGCGCTCGCTCAGCTCGGTCAGGTCCACCGCGTCGTCGCCCGTGGCGAAGGCGACCTGGTCGTCGCCCATCCCCGCCATCACGTTGAACTGCTCCACCAGCGGCGTGCCGTCGTGGTCCCGCCAGCCGATCGTCATCGCCTCGGCCTCCGGGTCCATCGGGTCCAGGTTGTACTCGACCTTCAGCAGCGCCACGCCCACCATGCCGTCGGCCAGGTGCAGCTCGTCCCGCGCGACCGCGTTGGTGCCCTCGACGATCACGAAGGCGTCGCGCAGGTAGCCGCGCGTCTCGATGCGGAAGCGGTTGCCCACCCGCACGACGGTGATGTCGTCGATGGTCGGGCCGTCGACGAGGTCGTTCAGCGCGTCGAGCAGGGCGGCCTTGATGTCGTTCACCAGCTCGGTGATGGTCTCGTTGCCGGCGTCCGCCGCGACCTGGATCGGGCCGACGACCACCTCCTCGGCGCCGGTGAGGTTCACACGCAGCGTGAACTCGGCCGTTCCGGTCAGGCGCCCGTCGCGCTCGAGCTCGTCCATCGACGTGATGCCGACGTCCCTCTCGGCGATGGTGATCGTGTCGTGCCCGATCGACCCGCGGATCAGCAGGATGTCCGTGGCGTTGTCGTCGGGCACGTCGTTCTCGATCCGGCGCCCGAAGTGCCCGTCGATGACCTCGCCGAAGTCGGTGTAGTCCTCGTCGGTGTCGAGCTCGAGCATGTCGATGTCGTCGCCGCCGTAGAGCGTGTCCTGCCCGTTCTGCCCGACGAGGCGGTCCGAGCCGGAGCCCCCGTAGAGGATGTCGTTGCCGCCCCCGCCGTAGAGCTTCTCGTCGCCCGCGTCGCCGTAGAGGATGTCGTCGGCGCCCAGGGTCGTCGCGAACGGGTTCGCCCCGTAGGCCGGGCCGCGAAGCCAGTCGCCCAGGATGTCGTCGTTGCCCCCGTCGCCGAACATGATGTCCTTGCGGATGTTGCCGTAGAGGTAGTCGTTGCCGCTGCCGCCGTGCAGCTCGTCGCCGTACTCGAGGGCCTCGGTCTCGTAGTCCATCGAGGCGGCCCAGGCCCAGAGGTAGTCGGTCTCCGCCCCGCCCCAGAGGCGCTGGCCGGCAAGGTCCGCCCCGCCGGGGCCGTTGCCCCCGCCGCCGTAGAGGCTGTCGCTGCCGTCGCCCCCGTAGAGCTGATCGATGCCCATGTGCCCCCAGAGCTGGTCGTTGTTGCCCCCGCCGAGCATGATGTCCATCCCGTCGCGCCCGCGGAGGTCGTCGAAGCCCACGCCGCCGTCGATGTAGTCGTTCCCGCCCCCGCCCTCGAGCAGGTCGTCCATGCCGCCCCCGAAGATGTGGTCCGTATCGTCGCCGCCGAACAGCGTGTCGATGCCGTCTGCGGGCAGGCCGTTGACCGACAGGCTGCTCACCACCACCGGCGTGATCATCGGCGGGCTGTGGTACGACGGGCGCAGCGCCTCGGCCGCGATCCACCCCGGCGGGTACGTGAAGTTGCCCGGGATCGACAGGTCGAAGTTCGAGGCGCTGTAGCTCTCGATGCCGCCCCAGATGATGTCGTTGCCCGCCTCGCCGTGGATCGTGTCGTCGCCCATGAACCCGATGAGCAGGTCGTCGCCGCCACCGCCGTAGACCTCGTCGTCGCCCTCGCCGGCGTAGATCCGGTCGTCCCCGCCGCCCGAGCGCAGGATGTCGTCGCCGCCGTGGCCGAAGATCAGGTTCTCCCCGGTGCCCGCCGTGATCGTGTCGTCGCCGGAGTTGCCCTCGACGTACTTGACGCCGTCGCCGAGGTCGGCCGTGTCGTTGCCGCTGCCGAGGTAGACCTCGTCGTTTCCGTCCCAGGTGGTGACCGTGTCGTTCTCGGCGCCGGAGTCGATGTAGTCGTCGCCGTCGTAGGACTGGATCACATCGGCCCCGCCGTCGGAACGGATGTCGTCCGCGCCGTGGTCGCCGTAGATCGTGTCCGGCCCGTCGCCGGAGACGATCGTCTGGACGACGTCCTCGCTGGGCGCCCCGCCGCCGCGGGCGTCGATGTAGTCCGTGCCGCTGCCGGTGGTGATGATCTCCGCGCCGTAGCCGCCGATGACCGTGTTGTCGCCGTCCCCGGCGTCGATCTCGTCGTCCTGGTCCCCGGAGTGGATGTAGTCGTTCCCGCCGCCGGCGAGGATCTCGTCCTCCCCGTCGTAGGAGTAGACCGTGTTGTCGCCCTCGCCGGCGTCGATCCAGTCGTCGCCGTAGTCGCCGTAGATCGTGTCGCCGCCCTCGCCGCCGGTGATGATGTGCTCGGCGTGCGGCTCGCCCGGACTGGGGTTGAACACGTCGCCGGCGTAGATCGTGTCGACGCCGCCCTCGCCGTGCAGCTCGTCGCTGTCCGGCCCGCCGTACATGTTGTCGTTTTCCGGGCCTCCATAGAGCACGTCGTTGCTGCGCTGGCCGTAGAGCCAGTCCGCGCCGCCCTCGCCGTAGAGCCAGTCGATGCCGACGCCGCCGTAGAGGTGGTCCGCGTCGTCGCCGCCGTAGAGGGTGTCCTGCCCCTCCTGGCCGTGCAGCTCGTCCGCGCCGGCGTCGCCGTGCAGCTCGTCGTTGCCCGAGTCGCCGTACAGCGTGTCGACGTCGGCGCCGCCGTACAGCTTGTCGTCGCCCTTGCCGCCGTTCAGCTCGTCGTTCCCCGCGTCGCCGAACAGCTCGTCGTCGCCCATTCCGCCGGTGATCGTGTCGATCCCCTCCCCGCCGTGGATCTCGTCGTCGCCGAAGCCGCCGTCGAGGATGTCGTCCCCGCCGTCGCCGTGGATCGTGTCGTCGCCGTCGCCCCCGGTCAGGCGGTCGACCCCCTCGCCGCCGGTCAGCGTCGTCGGGCCGTCGCCGGCCGTCAGGTTGTCGTCGCCGTTGCCGCCGATCAGCTCCGCCGGCTGGTCGAGATCGTCGTCGATCGTGACCGTGTCGCTGCCCTCCCCGCCGTCGGCGAAGATGCTGTTCACCCCGGTGTACCGCTGCTTGTGGCCGAAGCCCGAGACGATCACCTCGTCGGGCGTGGCGCCCCGCTCGAGGATGACCAGCTCGTCGCCGTCGACGCCGCCCGGCTCGCGCAGGGGGGCGTTCGGCCCGATGTGGATCGTCATCAGCCCGCTGCCGTCCACGCTGGCGAGGACGGGATCGTCGCTGACGGCGGGCTCGGGGTCCGGCCGCTCGGTCTCGGCCTCGAAGAGCGTCACGCGGGCGAGCTCGAAGCTGCCCTCCCAGCAGAGCGGGCAGAAGCCGACCTTCACGTAGGCCTCCAGGTAGGCCTCGGCCCGGAAGTTGATGTCGAAGATCCAGATCGGCCCCAGCAGGAAGTTCTCCCACAGCTCGCCGATGCGGATCTTCCCGTCGTTGTCGTTGTCGTGGAAGTTGAAGCCGATGACGAGGTCGATGCCGCCGCCGACGCCGCCGCTGATGATGCCGAGGTTCACCTCCGCCGCGGCGAAGATGCCCCCGCCGACCTCCATCTCGTTGACGTCCTCGCCCGTGCCGTCGGGGTTCTTGCGGTCGGAGAGGTAGAGCCCGTTGAACAGCATCAGCGGGTTGAAGGTCTCCGCGAAGTCGAAGAAGCCCTGCGTGTCGTACCCGACCGCGAAGTCGAACCAGGCGAAGATCCGCCCGCCCAGGCGGGCGCCCAGCGGGCCGATGATGTTGAAGAACTGGCTGTACGTGAAATCGATCCCGAACCTCGGGATGTCGTACGTGAACAGCACCACGTCCTGCTTGCCCATCAGGAGCTGGAAGACGCTCAGGGGGTTCTCCAGGATGGGGAACGCGATGCTGCCGCTGTCGTCCGCGCCGGTCGTGCCTTCCTGGTTCAGGCCGTTGGCGGAGTCGTAGTAGTCCTGGACGCCGCCCCCGGCCGCGCCCAGCGCGTCGTTCGTGTTGTAGCCGCTGGCCGCGTCGTCGTAGTTGTCCTCCGTGAGGTTGTAGTCCTGGATGCTGTCGGTCTTCGGGTCGAACTCGGTGATGACGAAGCCGCCCAGGTCGATCCACAGGTTGTCGCCGAAGTTGAGCATCGCCAGCAGGTCGGCGATCGTGTCGACGGCCTCGATGAAGTTCGCGACCTGCCCGTAGCCGAACAGCCTCGCCAGGTCGACCAGCGCGACCGGCGAGCCGGCCAGGTCCGAGATGATCGGGATCGGGTCGGTCAGGATGTCCAGGACGGGGCGGACCGGGTCGATGATGTCGTTGACCGTCTCCAGCACGCCGCCGAACAGCCCGGTGAAGAACTCCCCGATGTTCAGGCGGATGTCGGTGAACTCCATGCCCGGGATGACGGCCTGGTAGTCCGTGCCCGTGCCGAACGTCCAGTACAGGTGGAACCGCGCGCCGATGGACGGGAAGTTCGTGTCGCCGCCGAGGCTCGCCAGCAGGTCCAGGTGGATCGACGCGTTGGCGTTCAGCTCGACGTCGAGGAGGTCGCCGTAGCTGCCCACGGAGGCCAGCTCCGCCAGCGAGAGCCTGCCGTCGGCGCCGCCGGTGCCGGGGTCGACCACGTCGATGGTGAACGCGCCGTTGAAGGCGTTCAGCACGTCGTCGGTGCGCATCCGCTGTTCCATCGTCAGCTCGCCGGCGTTGAGCGTGTCCGCGTCGAGCTGGAGGAACAGGAGCTGGCCCGTGGCGTCCAGCGACACCAGGCCGACCTCGAACTCGATCTCCAGCTCGTCGTCGTCGGAGACGTCGAAGTAGACGCCCAGGTCGCGGCTGACGCCGAAGCCGATGTCGAGCGAGAAGCCCATCTCGACGGCCACCTCGCCGTCGATGTCGAGCCCGAGCCCCGGCACGCCCATGTCCAGGTCGAACTTGTCGCCGAACTCGACGAAGCTCTGGGCGATCTGGATGGCGAAGTAGGCGTCGCTGACGCTGCTGCCGTCGGTGACGGTCTGGGCGAGGACGTCGTCGATGGTGATCTGCATGTCCCCGTTGCGGTCGCCGAGCCAGTCGACGCCCTCGGGGCCCAGCGCGGCGTAGACGGCCTGCTGCACGAAGGCCACGTCGCGCACGCCGTCGGTCGGGGCCTCCCCGCCGGTCGGCAGCGGCGGCTGGAGCAGCGCGCCGCTCACCTCGTCCCGCAGCGTCCGGAGGAACTCGGCCGCCGGCTTGAGCTTGTCGCCGATCAGCGGCAGCTCGATGCCCAGCACCTCCCCGTCGAGCGCGTCGATCAGCAGGTTCAGCAGGCCCGCCCAGCCGCCGGCCATCACGTCCAGGGCGTCGCCGAGGTCCAGGTTGCTGATGAAGTTCTCCAGGTCCGGGCCGCTGAAGTCGATATTCCACGGCTCGTTGACGTTCGCCATGTGGATGACCAGGTCGCGGTGGCCGTCGCTGTCGTCGAGGTACGTCCCCTCGGTGGGGTAGAAGACCGGCAGCTCGGCGCGGGCGGAGGCGGTCACGCCGGCGTCGAGGTCGTCGGCGATGGCGCTGCCCTCGTCGAAGTAGTGGCGCCCGTCGCCGTTGCCGTTGGCGAGGGTGACGGAGAACGCCGCCGGGGCGTCGGGCATCAGGTCCATGTCCGTATCGACGCCCACGCCCACCGCGCCCGGCTCGGCCGAGCTGCCGAGGAAGACGCCCAGCGGCCCCAGCGCCGCCTGGAACGCCAGGTCGCTCGCGAAGGCCCCGAAGCCCGCGCTCAGGGCGGTCTCGTCGTAGATGAACGGCTTCGGGTTGGCCGGGTCCGACAGGTCCACGCCGAACGCCATGTTCGCCGCCAGGTCGCCTTCGAGGCTCAGGCTCCCCTGCCCGCCGAGACCCACGTCCATCAGCGAAGACAGGGAGTCCAGCCCCATCTCGCTGAGGTCGAAGTTAAACGGCAGCGTCTCGCTGAGGAGCGTCTTGGCGTAGTCCAGGTCGACGCGCAGCGCCGGGCCCGTCGGGTCCAGCGAGACCGTCACGTCGACGGCCGGAACCTTGCCGTGGATGGCGTCGTTGATCGCGTCGGCCAGCTCGTCGAACGCCAGGGACGGGTCCTCCTGGAACTCGTCGAGGGCGTCGGCGAGGTCGCCCACGAAGGCGAACACGTCCTTGGGGCTCTTGTTGATCACGGGCAGCTTGGTGTCCATGATGCCCGTGCCGGCCATCTGGTCGATGAAGCCGATCGCCGCCAGGAGCATGCCCACCACGTCGCCCGACGAGAAGTCGCTGAAGTTGACCAGGTCGTCGAAGTTGTGGAACTGGATGTCGAAGGACGCCAGGTCCAGCTCTATCTCGCCGCCGACGACCTCGAAGACGGTCGGCCAGTTGATCGCGATGGTCGGGTTGCTGCCCGCCATCGAGCCGATGCCCCCGAACGTGGAGGTGACCTGGACGGGCAGGTTGAAGTCGGCCGAGGCCTCGACGTACAGCGAGACCAGGTCGGCCGGGTTGGACAGCCCATTGTAGAGGTCGCTGATCGTCACGGGTCCGGGCAGGCCGGTGTCCGGGTCGGTCAGGGAGATGGTGATCTCGGCGCCGACGGCGCCGCTGCCGTCGACGATGCTCAGGCCCACGAGCCCGAAGTTCGCGGTCGCGTTGATCGTCGGGGCCAGCAGGTCGATGCCCGCCACGAACGCCACGTCGTCGAGGAAGACGTGGTCGTCCATCAGGTCGCCGTGCAGCGCGCCGCCCTCGATCACGCCGTCGCCGTCGTCGTCCTTGAGCAGCAGCCCCAGGATGATCCCCGCCATGGACCCGCCCGCGGCGTTGATCTTGAACTCCGGCTCCGGCCCGGACGGCGTGGACGTGTCGGTGAGGACGATGCGCTTGTCGGCCAGCTCGGCCGTCAGCTTGCCGCCGGACGGCGCCGCCAGCAGGGCGATCAGCTGCGCCAGCGTGCTGGTCGGCCCGAGGCTGTCGAGGTTCACGCCGTAGCTCGTGCCGTCGCGCAGCGTGATGGTCAGGTCGTCGGCGCCGTCGTCGGGGAACAGCCCGTCCCACGTCTTGGCCGGGTCGCGCGTCTTCCACTGGAGGATGTCGCCGAGGGTCGTCGCGCCGTCGACGGTGTAGGCCTCGCCGCGCGTCGAGAGGTCGATGCCCAGCGTGAAGGTCATGTCGACGTCCGGCTCGAGCGAGACCTCGCTGCCCGGGTCCACCGAGATGCCGCCGAGGTTCGCGGCCGGGTTGTCGCCGATGAGCCCCAGGTCGACCGTCGCCGCCAGGTCCGGCAGGATCTTCGCCAGGCTGAACTCGTATAGGAGCACGGGCACGTCGACGCCGTCGAACCCGGCCGGGGCCTCGCCGCGGGTTACCGCCGCCGAGTACGTCGGGCTGTAGGTCAGCGACGTGATGCCCGGGATGAGGGCCAGCAGCTCCTGGGCCGTGCTGAACGCCGTCTCGTTCGGCTCGCTCTCGAGCAGATCGATCACGTCCTCGAGGAAGGCGTCGTTGATGCCGAGGATCTGCCCGACGGTCGCGCCGTCGGCGAACGGCACGGGCGCCGCCAGGACCTCGGACTCCTGGAGGTTCCGCAGCCAGTCGGCCAACTGCGTCATCACGCCCACCACCTGCGCGGGCATGAGGTTGCGGAAATCCACCAGCGCGTCGAAGGCGTCCAGCAGGATGCCCGTCTGGCCCGCGAACTCCCCCGGCGTGAAGTAGAAGTCCGTTGGGAGCTGGTCGTCGAAAACGTCCAGGTCGCGGATGACCACCTGCGGGCTGATGCTGGACGTGTTCCACGCGCCGATCTCCGCGTAGATCGGCAGGACGATCTCCGCCTCCTGCTGCGTCGGCGTCATGGAGATCATCTCGCCGATCGGGGTGGACGTCAGGTCACCCACGGTGATCTCGGGCTGGCCGTCCTTCTCGACCGTGATCTCGAACGCCACGTCGAGGTCGATCGTGCCGTTCTGCACCTCGGCGCCCAGGAAGCCGACGTTCGCGCCGAAGGTCAGGTTCGAGGCGTGCGCGCCGGCGCCGATCTGGAAGTTCTCGACCTTCAGGTAGACCATCTCCCCGACGGAGCCGGCCGTCAGGTCCATTCCCAGCGTCACGTCCACGCTGAGCGAGAGGTCCAGCTCGACGTGGATCGGATCGAACCGGAAGCCCCAGCTCCCCAGGGCGCTGCCCAGGTCGATGTCGAACGAGTACGACCGCCCCGTGGCGTACGTGAAGGAGATCTCGAACTGCTCGGCGGTGTTGTCGTCGCCCTCCTGGACGCCGGTCAGTCCGCTCTGGGCGGCCAGGTACGACACGAGGTCGGCGACGGTCGGCTCCTCGGTGCCCATGAGGTAGTCGACGATGGGCGCGTAGACGCCGCTGCGGAGGGCGTGTCCGGGGTCGAGCAGGCTGCCGAGGGTGGTCGTCCCCCCGCCCCCCCCACCGCCCTCGAGCACCTGCTCGAGGCCCATCAAGCCCGTGGGGCACTCGGGGCAGCTGCCCGCCTCCTCCTCGTCGCCGTCGCCGAACAGCTCGGCGAAGAAGTCCCACAGCCAGTCGAAGAAGCCCTCCTCCTCGACGTCATCGCCCGCGTCGGCCAGGGCCTCGGCGCCGTCCATGAGCATCGCCTGCTGCTCCGCCGAGAGCACCTCGGGCGCCGGCGGGGCGCCGAAGCCGACGTACATGACCGGCTCGGCGTCCTGCGTCACCTCCAGCATCGTCGCCAGTCCCGGGTGCACGGCGTTGACGGCGTTGACGATCCACTGGTTGCCGAGGACGACCTCCAGCAGCGGCATCTCCATCGCCGCCCCCGCGTCGTGCAGCGCCAGCACCAGGTCGCGCAGGATCTGCTCGTTGAGGTTCCCGCCGTGGTCCGTGTAGGCGTCCGGCGGGAGCCAGAAGTCCACCTCCATGCCCGCCGCGTGCTTCCGCCCGGGGTAGTTGCCCGGCGGATAGGCGGCCGGATCGCGCAGCAGGCCGGACATGTACCCCACCTGCCGGCTGAGCGCGGCGACGTCGACCGCCGAGGCGCCCGGGGTGGCCGCGAGGGCCGTCTCGACCAGGTCCACCAGCCAGCTCGTGGCGTACGTCTCGCCGAGCGTGGCGCTCGTGCCGGCCATCTCCACCCAGCGCGGGGCGTTGTCGTAGTTCAGCCACGCCGCCGTCAGCGGGTCGATCTCGCCGCTCTGGTCCTCGGCGCCGGCCGGCGGGATGTCGATGTCCGTCGCGGCCTGGAAGAGCTGGAGCGCCACGCGGGTGGGCGCGTCGAGCGTGCCGGTGAGCGGCAGGGGATCGCCGTCGGCGTCGGGGAAGCCCAGGTAGTTGAGGCGCTGCTGGGCGCGGTAGATGGAGACCTCGCCGGTGGACCGCACGACGGCCCCGCGCACGCCCGAGTAGCCGGCCTCCACGGTGACGTGCACGTCGGTCAGGACGCTGGGCGCGGCGTCGAGAAGGGTCTCCACGGACAGGATGATCTCGCCCTGGAAGCCCGTCTCGGCGCCGTCCGTGTCGCCCAGCAGGTCGGACTCGACCGAGGGGGCGAAGTAGTACACGCCGCTGTCGACCCCGCCGAGGGGCCCGACCAGGTCGCCGACGACGCGCCCGGCGGACACCAGTTGGATGTTCCCCGTGCTGGGATCGGGGACCAGGTCGATGTCGTGGAAGTCGCCGACGACCTCGGCGCCGTTGATGCTGTAATGGTCGCCCGGCGCGATGGAGCCGAGGTCCAGGAGGATCATGTCGCCCGTCCGCCCGGCGCCGACCTGCGTGATGTTCTCCGCGCCGGTGACGACCATGGCGAAGTCCTGGGTGTTCGAGCCGCTCATCCGCGCGGCACTGACCACGAGGGTGTACTCGCCAGGCACGGCGCTCCAGATGATGATCTGCTCGACGTTGTCCCGCGTGTTGCGTTCGCCCTCCGCGGCGGCGCGCGCGGGGTCGCCCGGGTCGGTGTCCGGGGCGATGTCCTTGTAGGTGATCCACGGGCCGTAGTGCTCGTCGCCCGGCCCGCGGACGGCGGTGTCCAGGTCGTTCATCAACGCCCGGGTGTCGTCGTCGAAGGGGCCCCCGTTGACCTGCCCCGGCGGGTCGGTCCACGCCACCGTGATCTTCACGTCGCCCGGGCTGGTCACGTTGATCTTGTAGACCATCGCGTCGCCGCGATACGTGCCGCGAAGGAGGTGCTCGCCGTGCGCGGGCATCGACGCGCCGGCGATGAGGTCGGCGGCGGCGCGCGCGTCCATCAGCCCCCAGCCGCTGGCGGCGTCCGGCCCGAGGGACAGGCCGGGCTCTTCGAGGCGGAACACGTCCGTGGCCGTGTGGATCAGGACGGCGCGGACCATGTCGGAGCGCGGCAGCTCGCCGTACGTGTCCTCGTACAGCTCGCCGAGCAGGGCGACCGTGCCGCTGACGACGGGCGTGGCCATCGACGTGCCCGACCACGTCTTGACGGGGTCGCTCTCGCCGCCCACGTAGGTGACGTCGTCCGCGGTTCCGACGCTGTGGACCTGCCAGCCGTTGGTCACCAGGTCCGGCTTGATGCGCCCGTCGTCCGTCGGCCCCATGCTGGTGAACCACATGGGCGTGATGGTGGTGGGGTCGTGGGGATCGGTGGTGTGGTCCTCGATGCCGCCGACGACGATCACGTTCTTGGCGATCGACTTGCCGCCCATCAACGTGTCGAAGGCGCTCTGGTTGTAGTGCTGGCCGCTGTACTCGTGCCGCGTGGAGTGGTTCCTGTAGACGAACTCGTTGCCCGCCTGGATGCTGGTGCCTCGCCCCCACCGCTCGTTGCCGGCGGCCACGACGATCGTGTGCCCCCGGTTGCCGTACGCGACCTGGTCGAACTCCTGGGCCTCGCCGTCGTACTTGCCGAACCTCGGGTCCTCCAGGTCCCCGCGGGGACCCCACCAATGCCACAGCCCGTCATCGTCCTCCGTCCACCCGGGCGTGTAGCCGTAGCTGTGGTTGCTCGCCAGCAGGCTGCCCGCGGCGGCGGGCAGCTCCGTGTCATTGTCTTCGCTGTCGTAGGCCCACAGGATCGCCCCGCCGGCCATGCCCTGGGCGTCCTCGTGGCCGGTCACTTCGCGCGCCACCATGGTCCCCGCCACGTGCGTGGCGTGGTCGCTGTTCTCGTTGGTCCCGTCCTTGTCGATGACACGCGACGTGTGGTCGCCGTCGGAGACGTAAAACGCCTCGTGGGTGGTCCGCACGTCGTCGCCGTCCCAGATGCCCAGCGTGATCCCCTCGCCGGTCAGCGCGTAGTCCAGGCCGGTCGCGGGGTTGGTCGCCCCGCCGCCGGGTCGGATCTCGTCCACGTTGGACGTGTTCGCGGCGTTGATGTTCAGCGGGGCGTCCGGGTCCCACGGGGCAGGCAGCGACCCGTCGAGCAGCAGGCGGGGCTCGAGCCGCTCGACGGTCACGTCGCCACGTCGGCCGCGCGCATCGCCCAGCGCCGACCAGACCTGGTGCGCGTCCGTGTTGCGCAGCCGCTCACGAGAGAGAACACACCCATACAGGTACCGCAGCCGTTGGATAGCCCGCGAGCATACAGACATCGTCAAGCACTCCTTTTCGCTTCAGACCGATTGGCGTCTCTCGAGCAGACGGGCGCGAGCACAGACCGAGTCCCTCGGATCTCGAGATGGACGCCGACTCCTCAAGTGATGTCGGCCGAATGTCGTCGTGGCGCACGTCCAGCCGAACGTGCGCCCCTTCCTCTCTCTCCGTTCTGCCGCATTGGACGGCCCGGAATAGCGAAGCCGCCGACGGGCGGCCCCGGCATCTCAGCGGGTGGATCCGGGGGCAGCTGCCTCCAGAGCGAGCCAGGCCGATTGCCTATGATACCCGCGCAAGTCGGTTTACGTCAATGGCTTCTTCTGCGAAACCCCCTGCCGCTGGCGCCGGGGCTTCCGTCGCCGAGGCGGCGGCGGTAGAATCCTCGCAATGGACCCGCGACCGAAGCGACGGATGAACGACGGCGGCGTCATCTTCGACATGGACGGCGTCCTGGTGGACAGCTACCACGCCCACTTCGCCTCCTGGCGGCGGATGGGCCGGGCCGTCGGCCTGGAAATGGACGAGGCGCAGTTCGCCGCCACCTTCGGGCGGACCACGCGAGACATCATCGACCTCCTCTGGGGCGAGCAGCTCCCCGACGCGGACATCGACGCCTGGGACGCGCAGAAGGAGGCCGCCTACCGCGAGATCCTCGAAGGCCACTTCCCCGCCATGGACGGGGCCCCCGAGCTGCTCGCCGCCCTGCACAGGGCGCACTTCCGCCTGGCGATCGGCTCGTCCGGCCCGCCCGAGAACGTCGAGCTCGTCCTGCGGAAGCTGCCCGGCGCCGAGCACGTCACCGCCACCGTCACGGGCAAGGAGGTCACCCACGGCAAGCCGCACCCGGAGGTCTTCCTGAAGGCGGCCGCCAAGCTCGGCCTCGAACCGCGCTGCTGCGCCGTCGTCGAGGACGCCCCCGCCGGCGTGGAGGCCGCCCGGCGCGCCGGCATGGCCGCCATCGCCCTGACCGGCACCGCCGACCGCGACGCGCTCGCCGATCACGCCCACCTCGTCGTCGACTCGCTCCGCGAGCTGTCGCCCAAGCGCACCGCGGAACTGATCCGGCGAGTCCGCACCCCCTAACCACCCCACTCCAAGGAGAACGACGATGAGCGGGACCTCTCCAGAGCACACGCAGCGCGCGGGGACGTTCAGCCGCCGCGGGTTCCTCGCCGGTGCCGCGGCCGCGGCGATGGCCCGGGGGCGTCTGAACCACGCTCCTGCGGCCGAAGGCAACAGGAAGTACCGCGTCGGAGTGATCGGCCACACCGGGCGAGGCAACTACGGGCACGGGCTCGACCGCGTCTGGCGGGACGTGCCCGGCTGCCGGATCGCGGGCGTGGCCGACGCGAACGAAGCCGGCCTGGCCCAGGCCCTCAAGCGGCTCGGCGTGGCGAAGGGCTACCGCGACTACCGCAAGATGCTGGAGCAGGTCCAGCCCGACCTGGTCAGCATCTGCCCCCGGTGGCTCGATCAGCACCGGGACATGGTGGTCGCCGCCGCCGAGCGCGGCGTGCGGGGCATCTACCTCGAGAAGCCGATGTGCCGCACCCTCGCCGAGGCCGACGAGATGGTCGCCGCCTGCAAGAAGCGCAACGTCAGGCTCGTCATCGCCCACCAGACCCGCTACAGCCCGAAGCTCGCCGTCGTTCGCGAGGCGATCCGCGACGGGCTGATCGGCAAGGTGCTGGAGTTTCGCGGCCGCGGAAAGGACGACCGCCGCGGCGGGGGCGAGGATCTCTGGGTGCTCGGCACGCACGTGATGAACCTGATCCACGTCCTCGGCGGGCCGGCGCGGTGGTGCTTCGGGACGGTTCACCAGGGCGGCCGGCCCGTCGCTGCCAAGGACGTCAAGCCCGGGGCCGAGGGCATCGGCCCCCTCGCCGGCGACGAGGTGCACGCGACGTACCGGCTGGCCGGCGGCGCGACGGCGTGCTTCGACTCCGTCCGCGACGCCCGGGGCAACCCGTCCCGCTTCGGCCTGTGGATCTACGGGTCCAAGGGCGTCATCCGGATGGCCACGGGCCATCTGCCGGACGCGTACGTGCTGGCGGACTCCTCCTGGTCGCCCGGGCGCACGGGCCGGAAGTGGACGGCCATCAGCTCCGCCGGGGTGGGCAAGCCCGAGCCGCTCAAGGACGGCGGGCTGCACGCGGGGAACGTGCTGGCCGTGCGGGACCTGATCGCCGCCGTCGAGGGCAACACCGAGCCCGCCGGCAACGTCCACGAGGCGCGTGCAGCCGCGGAGATGATCGTGGCCGTCTTCGAGTCCCACCGCCTCTCCCGCCCCGTCACGTTCCCCCTGACCAATCGCGACAATCCCCTGACGATGCTCCGGTGACGCACGTTCGCGGCGGATCAGGGGGAGGTCCCCGGCGGCAGGGCGATGATCTCCACGCCGCTGAGGACGGGCCGGCCGCGCTTCGGCACCAGCGAGATCTCCAGCGACCCGGAGGCCCCTACCGTCGTCTCCTTGACCAGCGCGGCGGCGGGCGTCTTCGCCTCCGCGGCGATGTCGAAGCGGCGAAGGAACGCCTTGCCGGCGACGTCCACGCCGAAGACGCGCTCGTGCGGCTTGACGGGCGCCAGCTCCGCGAAATGGAGCCGGACGCGGTATTTCGTTGCGGCGGGCATGCGGCTGACGTCGATGGCGACGCGCAGCGGCCCGCGCTGGCCGGACGTGTAGACCCACGGCACGTCCGTTCCCGCGACGGGGTGCGTGTCGGCGTTGACGTGGTACAGGCTGCCCGGGCGCCAGGTTTCGCTGCGGCTGTTGGGCCAGCTCTTGGGGGGCTGCCTGCGCGGGTCCGGCCGCGTGTGCCCGGGGAAGTCGATGCGCACCGCCCTGCCGTCCAGCGCGAGGGCCCGCGCGTCGACCTTGATGCCATTTCGCTTCTGCATGTCGGGGCGAGGCAGGGCCAGCCACAACACGCCGCGCGCGTCGCGCCGGTCGCCGATGGCCCCGACGTTGAGCGCCAGGTGGCGGACGAAGCCCGCGCGCGGCTCGCGCCCCATGAACAGCGCCCAGTGCTCTCGGGCCTCCAACTGCTGCAGCGCCATCGACGTGCGGTGCAGGTAGTTGCACGTGCAGCCCGCGAAGTTGTCCGGCGCGAAGACCAGCCCCCCCGCGGCGAAGACGTTGATCATGCACCCCGGGCGCACGCCGCCGACGTCGCTGACCCCCTCGTCGCGGACAACGTCGTAGTAGCTGATCGTCCCCGTCCGGTAGAGGATCAGCCTCTCGCTCGCCGTCCAGGCGCTGCACTTCTCGCTGCGCCCGAACGTCCACGGCTCCGTCTGCCCCGTCACCGGGTTGGCCCGCATCTTCGGCTCGCCGGTCAGCAGGTCGAACGCGCACGCGGCGTCGGCGACGACCTGTTTGCGCCCGGTCTTCCAGTCGAAGCCGCCGGGATCGACGATCACCGTCCGCCCCACGACGAGCGGGCGCTGGTGGTACTGGATGCGCCGGCTCCACAGCCGCTTGCCGTCGGATGAGCGATGGGCCGCGAGCTTCGTGAACAGGTCGCACAGCAGGTTGCCCCGGCGCATGATCGGCAGGCCCATCACGAGCGCGTCGTGCTCGACGCTCAGGGCCAGCAGCGTGCCGAAGACGTCCTCGTCGTTTCGCCATAGCACCTTGCCGCCGCCGGCGTCGAGGGCAACCAGCGCCCCCACGCCTGCGGCTGCGGGCGTGCCCTGCCCGCGCCGGCGCAGCCGGGCGATCCTCGCCGAAACGTCCGGGCGGTCGATGAGGTAGACCCGCCCGCCGCCGATGGCGATGCCGTTGACGGGGATCAGGTCCTTCGGCCGGTGCTGCCACTTGACCTCGCCGGTGGCGGCGTCCATCGCGAACAGCAGGCAGCCCTCGGTGAAGCGCCCCCGGGAGATCTCCTCCTTCGTCCCCAGCGCGGCGAGGTAGTGGCTGAAGCCCACGTCCATCGGCGGGCCCTCGAGCGTGCCGTACAGCAGGCCGTCCTCGTGGGCGATGTACGCCCAGCGCCCGGGCCTGCCGTCGGGGCGGGCCGGCGGGCGGAGGCGCCCCAGCTCCTTGCCCGTCGCGCCGTCGAGGCGCAGGCAGACGCCGCGCCGGTCGTCGACGAAGAAGACCTCCTTCTCGCCGGCGCAGTAGTGGCTGCCGAGCAGGTTCGCGCCCATGTAGCACTCGCGGCTGGCGCGGTGCGGCAGGGGCTTCTCCCAGGCGACGCGCCCGTTGTAGGCGTCGAGGCACCGCAGGAAGCGCTGGCCGGCGATGTACAGGCGCCCGTCCACGTACAGCGGCGCCGCCGGGCGGGCCTTCGACGGGACCATCCCCGCCGGGCCGCTCGTGCCGAACCACAGCACGCCCAGCGGCCCGCCGGCGAGGCGGTCGGTCGAGGCACACGTGTTGGCGGCCGTGCCCGACTGGTGCGTCCAGACGCCCGCGCCCTCCAGCCGACCGCGAACCGCCACCCGCATCGCGCCGGGCCGGCCCACGCAGATCGCGCCGCCGCAGGGACGCTGGAGCCGCTTCGCTTCGGCCCACGGGACGACGCCTGCTCCCTCGGCCACGCTGCGCCCGGAGACGATCAAGTTGGCGAAGTAGGCCGGGTAGCCCGTGGCGGCCGCGTCGAGCCGGTGCACCGTGACACGCGGGCCGTACAGACCCGCCGCCGTGAGCTTCCCGCGTGCGGCCGCGACGCTCGACGCGTCGGCGTCGCAGGCGATCACGTGCAGCTTCGTGCGCCTCGCCAGCTCCCACGCCAGCCGCCCGTCGCCGCAGGCGAGATCCAGGCAGTAGCCCTCGGTGACGCCCGTCCTGCGGAGGATCTCCTCGGCGGCCCGGGCATGGATCGCGTTGTCGCCGTACGGGGTGTCCTGCGGTTTCGCCTCGACGATCCTGCCGGCGCCCCGGCCCGCGCCGAAGCAGTAGATCGCTCCCGTGTCGGTGCTGGCATACAGGCGCCCGTCGGCCGCAGCGAGACCGTGGGCCGTGCCCTCGATCTTCGCCGTCCAGACGACCTTCCTCGTCTCGAGGTCCAGGGCGTGCACGGCGCCGTCCGCTCCCGAATAGGCCCGCTTGCCGGCGACGATCAGTTCGCCGCGGCACGGCAGCGGCACCTCCCATCGCACGTTGGCGCCCTGGAGGTTCTGCGAGAGGCGTCTCCTCGGCGAGCCGGCGAAGAACGCCGCCGTGCGGCTGGTGGCCCACTTCCTCGTGATCTCGGGCGAGTCGACGAACGGCTGGGCGCGGTCGAGCGCCCGGAGCTCCGTGCCGTTGGCGATGAGGATGGAGTCCTCGATGATCGCCCCGGAGACCATGCGTACCGTCCGGAGCATGGGCGAGCGGCTGGACGGGGCGCCCCGGGCCGGGGCGGTGCCCAGTTCCGGGCAGGCGACGGCGCCGGTCTTGACGTGGAAGGCCATGTCGTCGTTGTAGAAGTGCTTCCCGTCGGCATCGGCCATCAGCCACGACCCGCCCGTCCGGTAGACCTCCAGCGGGTTGTGGTGGAGCAGCCCGCCGTCGCGGAAGGAGAACGCCGCGGGGATGCCGCGCCCCGTCGGCACCAGCACCGTCGCACCGCCGCCCACCGCGGCCAGGTACCCCTGCGCGGCGACGTTGCCGTACGTGAACCCGTGGTTGTACTGGTACAGCCGCGTGTTGCCGGACGTGTCGTTCCGCCAGACCACGCGCCCGCTGGCCGCGTCGATCGCGTGCAGGAAGAACCCCTGCGTCGGGAAGATGCCCGCGCCGAACACCACCGTGCTCCCGTGGACCACCGGCCCGCCGCGCGCCGGGAACATCGAGATCATCCGCCCGTTGCCGAGGATCTTGCCGCCCGACGGCCCGCCGCGGAGCTTCCAGAGCAGCCTGCCGTCGGCCGCGCGGAGGCAGTAGAGGTACCCGTCGTCGCTGGCGACGAACAGGCGATCCCTCCAGGCGGCCGGGGCGAAACGGACGGGCCCGTCCGTGCAGAAGCTCCAGCGCCGCCTGCCCGTCGCGGCATCGAGCGCGTGGACGTGGCAATCGGCCGAGCTGCCGTAGTAGAGCATCCCCCCCGCCACGACGGGTTGGCAGCAGAAGTCGAAGGTCATCTTCTGCCACTGCCGGTCCGGCCAGGCCGGCATCGGCCGATGCGCCGGGCGATACGTCCAGCGGAGCGACAGATCCCCGGGAAGCGCCTCGTTCGTATGGGCCGACCGGGCCGCGTCATGGCGGTACTGGGGCCAGTCGGCCGCCGCCGTCGCTGCCGTCGCGAGCGCCAGGACCAGCAGCTCAGTCCGCACGTGTCGTCGCATGGCTCGGAGCCTCCGCCGGCCAGCAGAGCACGCGGCTCTCGCCGGCCCAGTAGGTGCGGGCCGGGAACGGCGGACGGTAGTACTGGGCGGCGAGGAACATCGCGTCTCCTTTCTTCTATCGCGCGGGGGCGTCCGGACGGTCCGCGTACAGGTGACGGTCTGCGCGGGGACGGGTCAAGGGGACAGTGTGCGGGAAGGGGGCATTGGGGTCGCGCCGGCGAACCCACGGAACGCAGTCCGTGGGCCTTCTTCCAGGGGGGCGTCACTCGTCCGTCTGGCTTGCGAAGTACGCGCGGGCCTTGCGGTACTGGGCGAGGGCGCGGGAGCGCATCGGCTCGGCGAGGGCCTTCGGCGCGAAGGCGATCAGGGCGTCGATCTCCCGGACGAAGCGACGGGCGTCGGCGGCGCTGCGGGGTCGCCGGCCCGCGACGATCACGAACAGCGGGTTCGTGTGGGCGAACTGGTTGTGGGCCGCGGCGTGGGGATAACGCGGCTTGTGCTCGCCGAAACAGCGCGCGGCGAACCACGAGGGCCCCTTCACGTCCACGACGACCTGCCACGTCAGGTCCGCGCCAACGCCGTCGACGTCCTTCCGCGCGATGGCCCGGCCGCTGTGCAGCAGCTCGATCAGCCGAACGCGATACTGCGAGCGCAGCCGGACGGCGAAGCTCACCTTGCCGGGCGTCTCCAGCGCGATGCCGTCGCCGGGCAGCTTGTCACACGCGCCGCGGTTGCTGCCCGCACGCAGCCAGAGCAGCGGGCCGTTGGTGACGAAGCCGTCGCCGCGCTTCAGCGCCGCCGCCCAGGAGGCGTTCGTGAGCTTCCCGTCCACCTTCGCGTAGACGCGGTTGAAGCCGAGGCGGCTGAGCCGCCCGTAGCTCGTGCCCGCCGCCCCCGGGACGCGCAGCCCGCAGTTCAGCAGGGCGTACCACGTCCGGTACGTGTTCTCGTACAGCCGCCCGCCCCAGCCGTCGCCCGTCCAGCGGCGGGCGGGCGAGTCCAGCAGGTTCTGCATGCTGTTGTCCAGCACGCTCCAGACGTCCATGTGCCCGAGCGCCGCGCTGACGGCCAGCTCCGGCTGGGCCTGCCCGTGATCGACGCGGAACGCCCGCCCGCGCAGCCACCGCATCGTGATGCCGCCCATCCGGCGCGCTTGCTCGTCGTAGTGGAACATGGGCGTGTGCTCGCGCCGCCCGGCCGGGGGATCCAGCACCGTCGTCGGGATGTGGAAGTAGAACGTGTTGCCGAAGATCCAGTGCTCGATCTCCTGGTTGCTGGTGGACAGGTGCATCGCGTCGCAGTGGCCCCTGTACCGGGGCATGGGGATGGACTTGTGGCTGGAGTAGAGCGTGTTGGCGGCGACGTGGACGTCCTCGGCGCGCATCTGCCGAAGCGTCGGCCCGCCGCGATAGTGGATGTGCATGTCGCCGCAGAACCAGCCGGCCCGCTCCAGGGCGCGGAGCGGGCGCATCTCGATCCGGCACCGGGCCGCCCTGCCGGGCTCGATGTCGACGGACCCCTCCCAGTTCGCCCAGCCGGGGCCCTTCATGGCCGTCACGCGGTAGCGCCCCGGCGGCAGGGGCAGCTCGAAGGCGCCCTGAACGTAGGAAAACCGCGGCTGCCAGGGCGCGTACCACGACTGCGTCCGCCAGTTCCGCTGGCCGGGGACGACGTACAGGCGGCCGGCTTGGTCCTCGACGAACAGCTTCGCCGCGAGCGGCTCGCCCCCGCCCCGGCGGGCGACCGTGCCGGCGAGGCGGCCCGACGCCCGGACGTCCAGGACCATCGCCAGCGAGAACGGCTTGCCGCCCGCCGTGCCCTTCAGCTCGACGTCCCTCCGCCCCGCCTTGCCGGTGGCGAGCACCGGCAGGACGGCCACCTGAGGCAGCGAGGGCGAAAGCTCGAGCTCCCGGCCTTCGACGCGAAGGCCCGGCGCCCGCACGGGTGAGATCGCCAGCTTGCCCTTCGCCGGCCCCGGCAGCACGCGGAGCACGAGGGCCCCCGGCACGTCGGCGTGGACCGTCAGCTTCGCCCGGGGCGGATCGCCGCGCGGGTGCCCCTGCTCGTCGAGGAGAACCGTCGCCGCCGGCGGCAGGCGCAGCCGCTTGAGGAAGCCCTCCAGGATGGTCCCCCACTTCGCCGGCAGCAGCCGCAGGAGGCGTTTCTCGGCGTCGCCGCCCCCGGGCGTGTGCCGTAGCTCGTGCCGCAGGTCGTTCAGCGCCCGCAGTGTGGTTTGGTCCCCCCACCCGCGGACCGGCGCGGCCTCCAGCGCCTCGTACGTCTGGCTGTCCGCGGCGGCGAATCCTGCGCGCGGGCCGCCCTCCCCCCGCCTGTCCGCGGCCCCGCGCAGTTCGCCGCAGACCAGCAACGCCGCGATCATCGCGGCCAGGCAGCCGAAACTCACGTGTGATCGGGCCATTGGTTCAACCTGCAGAGATACCTGAGACCACCGGGTTGACGGGAGCGGAGGCGTTCACGGACATCGCAGCAGCCGCCTGGCGAACCGATCGAGCGCACTCGTCCCGCGAAGACAGTACGCGCCAGCGGGGCCGTCCAATGCCAACAGGAAGCGGGCGAGCAGGTCGCGTCCGAGAAGGAAACCGGGGGCGTCCCGGCTGTAGGCCAATATGGGGAACGGGCCCCGGCCGAGCACGTGGACGTACAGGGAGTGGATCGGGAGAGACCGCTGCGATCGGACCTCCTGCCAATCCGTCGGCGTGCCGAAGTCGGATGGGAGCAACACCGGTCCGCGTGTCCCATCGCAGAGACTCCGAGGGACGCAGGACCGGCTGGCACCGGTGTCGATGGTGGCGTCGAGCGGCGCCGCCTGGACATCCCACCAGTTCCCGTCAGGACCAAGGCCCGCGACGACATGGACGGCCCCCCGCAGCACCAAGGGGCTGAGCCTGCCGCGTCGGACCTCCGCCTGCCCCTTCATTCAGCCCTCCTTCGGTCCGCCCATGAAGTCGTCCTCCCCGTCCGCATCCACGTAGCGAAGCACGAAGGGCAGCGCCCGCTGGCTGTCATCCAGGGGGGCAAGCGCCTCGTCGATGGTCTTGCCGTTCCCGAGCACCTCCCCGCTATGGTACGCGACGTACTGCCCGGCGTAGCTTCGGGCCAGCCTTCCCATGTCCAGGTCCATTCCCCTCGCTTGCCGCCGAACGCCGGCCGTCATCTCGTCGAGGGGCGGGCGCGACGCACCTGGGGTCGCGTCGATCGCGCTGCTCGTCGGCCGCGACGGAACCACGCGACTCGCATCCACCTCGCGAGCCCCCGCCAACTGCTCACAGCGCCGCAGGACCTCCCGGTATAGGTTGAGATCCTCCTCGCTCATGCGGATCACGGTCAGGTTCCCGTGGTCCGCGGACCGCCTCGGCGTTGCCGCCTCCAGAACCTTCAGGAGCATCCGTGCCAACGCCAAGAGGCTGCGGCGACCTAGCTCACCGTCCGGTGCCATGCGCCCTTCCATCCGCCGCCCCGGCCAGCGGGACGGATCTGCCCCGCACCTACTCCATTATCCACCAAGAAGGACGACAGCAGCAAGGCCTGTCTCGCCGGCCTCTCCTGTCGACGGAGTCGCGTCGTGAGAGCCCAGCTTCCCTTCGCTGGCGGTTGCCTCGACTCTCGCCTACCCCGCCGGCTTCAGGAGGACGTAGTCCAGGCCGAACATGTGGCTCTTGACGGCCTTGGGGTTGGCGCCGGTGATCTCGACGGTCAGCTTGTGGGCGCCCTCGCTCAGCTCGTGCGTGCCGAGGGAGATCGGCGGCGTGTTGACCACGTCGGGGTCGTACAGGTCGACGGCCTCGCCGACCTTCTTCCCGTCCAGCGAGAGCTGCACGATGCCGTAGTCGCGGGCCTTGGTGAGCACGGCGGCCAGCTCGTACTTCCCGGCCTGCTCGACGGGCAGGGCGAGGGTGAGCTTGTCGCCCACCTTGGCGCGGGTCCACCACAGGTGCGCGAGCCCGCTCCATTTGCCCCTGGGGAACGGGTCCATGCCCTGCTGCTGCGTTACGCCGCCGGTCCGGGCGAGGACCTTCATCCTCTCGCCCTCGATGGCGCCCTTGATGCGGTAGACGGCCGGGGCCGTGCAGTAGCCCCAGCGCTGCTTCAGCGGCGCGGGCTCGTAGGGGTCCTCGCCGCCCGGCGCCTGGTACCAGTAGGCCGTCGCGGCGTAGAGCGTGGGCTTGCGGTTGGGGTAGTACTTCTCGATGGCGGCCTCGAAGGACGTCTGGAACGGCACGTTGTCGCCGATGTGCCAGCGATTGACGGACACGTGCCCGCGGTTGCCCGAGGCGATGGTCTGGTTGTGGAACGCGCGGTGGAAGATCTGCGCCGTGCACCAGGCGTAGCCGAAGTAGTCCTCGCTGCCCGTGCCGATGGTGGAGGGGAACTTCTCGCCGTCGACGAAGAACTTCTCGTCGCCCTCGCCCCACCAGCCGCCGCGCGGGTTCCAGACGTGCAGCATGACGCCGACGAAGCGCCCGCGCCCGGTCGTCTTGAGCATGGTCCAGTCGATCGCGCGGCGCTCGGGCTCGGCGGGCAGGAAGGCGTCGCGGTGCCACTTGCAGTGGAAGCGCCCGAGCTGCTCGACGGGGCGGCTCAGCGGGGCATGCGTGACCTGGCACGACACGGTGCGGGGGACCGTGCCGCTGTTGACGAGCTCGACCCTGGCGCTGCGGGCGAAGGGCATGTACCACAGGCTGTACACGCCGTCCTCCAGGTCCATGCCCATCGGGAAGGAATGGTACTCGTTGATGCCCGGGGCCGTGCCGAAGAAGTCCCCCGCCGGCGCCCAGACGCTCGGGCTCTTCTCGCCGTCCCACGTGATCTTGAGGACGACCTCCCGCAGGACGGCCCGCTGTTCCTCGATGTCTTCCGGAACGGACATGTCCCCGCGGATGGCGGTGATGGCCCGCGGGCCCCGGATCTCCATCAGCGTGGCCGTCTTGCCCGGCTGGACGGTCACTTGCGCGCCCTGCGTCTCCTGCCCCGCGCGCCGCCCGGCCGGGTCCGTGCCGAGGCCCGTCCGGAAGTACTCGTCCACGCCGGCCAGGGCCCCCTCCTCCTCGGCCGACAGCGGCAGGCGGAACGTCGGCAGCCGCGTGCCCTTCGGGTACGTCGTGTACGTGAAGTGGAAGTACCGCCCCCAGCCCTTCTCCGCGACGATCTTGCACGACTTCTGGTAGGGAATCGGCACGTAGCAGTTCTGCCCGCGCGCGGCCATGTAGCACAGCGACTCGTACACGAACGGCTTCGTCGTGCGGTCGAAGTACTTCACGAACGGCAGGTCGACGGCGGGCTTCTCCGCGCCGTCCAGGTAGATCTGCACGTGGCCGTTGGCGGTCCGGGCCGACCAGATCCGCCAGATCACGCCGGGACCCTCCATCTCGGCGAAGACCTCCCGGTCGCCCTCGCGCCGGATGATGCCCGTGCCGTCGCCGTTGGCGCCCCACGCGACGTACTTGCCGGTCGCCTCGTCGTACTTGCTCCGGCGGTCGTAGCTGGACCACTGCACGCACTTCTCCCCAGGCTGCGGCAGGACGGCCAGGTGCTCCAGGTCCGTCAGGCGCTTCACCAGGTCCACGTAGGTCAGCTTCTCCCCGGCCGCGCTCAACTGCGCGCCGAGCAGGACGGGGATCAGGGCCACCAGTCTGCTGCGCATGGGTGCTCTCCTTGTTGTGGGTGGGGCTGTGCTGCCGGGTGCCAGCTTATGGCCGGCGGCGAGGAATGCAACGGTCCGTCCGCCGCGCCGGACGGTCAGTACCGCAGCGTCACGCGGACCTTCCTGCCCTGCGGCTCGTTGGCGGAGAACTCGTACGCGACGGCCTTCCCCGGCCCCGGCGCGCGGTCCGGGCGGAGGTCCACCCACTCGGCGCGGTAGCCGCGGTTGCTCTTGTAGCCCTTGACCTTCCGCCAGCGGAAGGCGAACGTCAGCCACCGGCCGCGACCGTCCATCAGGCGGACGTCCTTCTCGATCGCCTGGGCCGACTGCTTCGCGAAGAAGGCGTCGTCGTCGTACTCGACGTGCACGCGCCCGGGGCGGGGCGCACCGCCGTGCCGGGCGACGACGAGCAGGCGGCTGCGCTGCCCGGTCGAGAAGGCGTAGGTCCTCGTCTTGCCCCTGGCGGCCCGGGCCTCGGCGGCGTCGAAGGTGATCTCGCAGGACAGCGGCCGGGCCGCGCCGTAGCCGCCGGCCTTGCGCCACGACCGGACGTACTCGACGGAGAACGTCGAGGGCAGGTCCGTCTCCTTCGGCAGCCCGAACCACTTGGGCATGGTCTCGCTGTCGAAGTTCAACGTCAGTGGCTGGTGCCAGTGGGTGTTGGCCGCCTCGCGGACGCACCGCCCGTCCACGTAGTACTTCAGGTGGCGCGGGTCCCACTCCAGGGCGTAGACGTGCCAGCCGTCGGCCAGGCGGAACGGCGCGGTCCACTTGCCGCCCTTGCTCCAGTGGCGGTCCGGGTTCACCAGCGTGTGGAAGACGTGGGCGTTCATGTGCACGATGTGCCGGTGCTTCGGCGCCCCCGCGCCCATCTCGAACACGTCGATCTCCGTCCAGATCTCCGGCGTCTGGGCGTAGAACCAGAACGCGCTCGAGCCGTGCGAGTCCATCGGGCGGCAGCGGATCTCGAAGAAGCCGTACCGGACCTTCGCCTTGCTCTGGACGGCCGCGCTGGTGAACGTGTGGTAGCCCGCGGGCACGCCCTTCAGGCCCTCCTTGCGCATCGTCAGGTGGAGCTTGCCGTCCGAGACGGTCACGTTGTGCTTCGCGAAGAAGGCGGGCTGGCGCCCCTTCCACGTGGGGTTGTGGTCGTGCCACTTCGCCGCGGCGAGCTTCTCGCCGTCGAACTCGTCGGTCAGCTCGGCGATGGGCACCCACGTGCCGCCGGCGGGCGGGCCGAATCCGTCGCGCTTCGCCACGTCCTTCTCCCCCGCCCACGCCGCACCCGCGGACGCCGCGGCAAGAACCGCCACCGCCGCCGCCGCCCGGCGCCCCGCGATCGGCGCGGGCCTCGCTGCGTTCCGGTTCATGGCCGCCTCCTTCCCTGATGTGCCGGCCGCCGGCGTCAGCGGATCTTGTAGGCGACGGCCATCCCGTCGCGCTTCTCCATCGACGCGCGGATGACGACCATCTCGTAGTCGGGGCTGTCCTTCAGGTAGTCGAGGAAGTCCTTCATCGCGCGTTCCGAGCGGATGGCGTTGTCGCCGACGATGACCGCCCCGGGCTTGAGCCTCTTCTCGACGAGCTTGAGGTACTTGAGGTAGTCCCGCTTGACGGCGTCGATGAAGAGGAAGTCGAACTCGCCCTCGAGCGTCGCCAGCGTCTTGAGCGCGTCGCCCTCGACCACGCTGACGGTCTTCTCGAGCTTCATCCTGCGGATGTTCTCGCGGCACGCCCGCGCCATGCCGGGGTTGATCTCCAGCGTGAAGAGCTTCCCGCCGGTCCGCTCGAAGCCGACGCCCATGTTGATCGCACCGTAGCCGTTGGCCGAGCCCACCTCGATGCCGCGCTGGGCGTTGCGGCTCTGCACGAGGATCCGCAGCATCATCGCGTCGCCCGGCGTCGTGTTCAGCCCGCTGCGCCGGAACTCCCGGATGAACCTCGCGCGGAACTCGCCCAGCGACTCGGTCTTCGCCGCCTCCGCGCCCCCCTCGCCCGACTCCACCGCCAGGCACGCCGCGCCGAGAACCATCGCGCACAACACCAACGCCCCGAGGCCAAATCGCTTCATCACTCTCTCCTCATTCCTTCCTGCAATCCGTGTAATCAGTGTAATCAGTGTAATCAGTGGACACCGGACTCCGCCGACTCCGTGGCTCCGCCATCCGTGGACCGGCTGCCGCTCACCGCCGCTCCACCGCGTCCTGGAGCTTCAGGATCTGCTGCGCGATGAGCCAGCGGTAGGCGTCGAACTGCTCCGCGGCCCACAGGCCGTCGTGCTTGTACTTCTCCTGCACCTCGATGGCGTCCCACACGAACTTCAACTCCGCGGCCGCGGCGTCGGCCTCCTTCTTCAGGCCCGCCTCGCGGGCGCGCTCGATCCAGCGCTCCAGCGTCGTGACGTACCGCCCGTCGTCGATGCCCTCGCGGTACGCCTCCCAGAGCGTGCAGGGGATCGGGCTGCCGTCGTCGTCGGTCCGGTTGAAGAAGTCCATGTAGCC
>CAZXOC010000012.1:0-2805 GCA_964642165.1 uncultured Planctomycetaceae bacterium
TGCTAGTTGAACCGCCCCAGGGCCGCAACGAGTCGCCGCCGGGCGGCCGAGGTGATTGCATCCGCGGGGGCGATCCCCTATCCTCGCCGCCGAGTCGCCGCCGGGCGCCGTCCCGCGCCGTCGGGCGTGCGATCTGGAGAAGGCCCATGTCATTGAGCGACGACCAACGGCAGAGCCTCCTCGCGGCGTACGCGGACCTTCGCGTCGCCGACGTCCGCGACGGGATGGACACGATGAGGATGCACCGCGTCGGCTCGATGTCGCCGGCCATCCGCCCGCTGTGGCGCACGCGGGCGTTCGGCATCGCCCGGACCGTCCGCTACCTGCCCTACGACGGCACGGTCCCGCCGATGTCGCCCGAGGAGTACTGGGAGTGGGTCGGCGAGTACTACCGCGACGTCTGCCCCTACCCCTGGATCGGCGAGATCGTCGAGGGGGACTTCGCGGTGATCGACCAGAGCGGCGTGAACGCCGGGCTGATGGGCTCGGCCAACACGCTCTCGGGCGTGCGGAACGGCGTCCGCGGCTACGTCACCAACGGCGGCGTCCGCGACACCGACGAGATCATCCTCCAGAAGGTCCCGTTCTGGTCGGCGATGTGCAGCCAGTCGATGGTGCAGGGGCGCCTGCGGTACGACGCCCACGACGTGCCGGTCAGCGTCGGCGGCGTGACGGTGCATCCCGGGGATGTGGTTGCCGCCGACGGCGACGGCGTGATCGTCGTGCCGCGCCGGATCGCCCTGGACGTGGCCGCCCACGCCCGCGCCGAGCACGACCGCGACAAGGTCACCCGGCGGAAGTCCTACGACGCCCTCGGCATGGAGCCGGACGAGACCGTGTCACCATAAGGGAGACGCCATGAACGTCATTTCGAGCACGGGCCCCACCGAGATGATCGCCGTCGGCATCCAGCCGGGCGAGATGCTGCTGGAGACGATCCAGCAGGTCTGCCGGGACCGCGACATCCGCAACGGCGCGGTGGTCAGCGGCATCGGCACGCTCAAGACGTGCCATATGCACTACATCGAGCACACGGACTTCCCGCCGACCGACCGGTTCTACCGGCTGGAAAAGCCGCTGGAGCTGCTGAGCGTCAGCGGCCTCATCGCCGATGGCGAGCCGCACCTGCACATCGTGGTGGCCTGCGGCGACAGCGAGGTCTACGCCGGCCACCTCGAGCCCGACAGCGAGGTGGCGTACCTGGCGGAGATCGCCATCCTCAAGTGCAACGACCTGGCGATGACGCGCCGGCTCGACGAGGGGCGCAAGATCAAGCTGCTCTCGGCGAAGTAGCCGCGGCGCGCAGACAACCGACGCGTACTGGAGCACACCGATGTCCCCTGCCGCATGGATCGCCATCATGGCCACACTGCCTGCCGCATCCGCCGACGAGGTTCACGTCTGGGAAAAGGTCGAGATCGTCCTGACCGCCGAGCGGGAACACGCCGACGCCTACACCGACGTCCTCGTGTGGGTCGACCTGAAGGGCCCGGGCTTCCGCAAGCGCTGTTACGGCTTCTGGGACGGGGGGCAGACGTTCCGCGTCCGCGTCGTCGCGACGGGGCCCGGCCGGTGGACCTACCGGAGCGGCTCGAACGGCCGCGACCCGGGCCTGGCCGGACGGACGGGGCGGTTCGTCGCCCGCGAATGGACCGAGGCCCAGAAGAAGGCCAACCCCTGCCGCCGGGGCATGATCCGGCCGTCGGCGAACGGCCACGCCTTCCAGCACGCCGACGGCACGCCGTTCTTCCTGCTGGGCGACACGTGGTGGGCGACGCCCACGTTCCGCTACCCGTGGCACGACGACGACAAGCCGCGCCCCCTCGGCCCCGGCGGCGGCTTCAAGGACTACGTGCGGTTCCGCCGGAAGCAGGAGTTCAACTGCATCGCCATGATCGCCGCCTTCCCCAACTGGGCGAACGACGGCAGGCCGGCGCGGATAAAGACGGCCGACGGCACGGTGCTTCGGCTGGCGTGGGGGCAGGCCGGCACCAGAAGCGCCAAGGAGATGACCGACGAGGCCGGCCGGCGCCCGTTCCACTTCCCGGGCAAAGTCCCCGGCTTCGAGAAGATCGTTCCCGACCTCGAGCGGATCAACCCGGCCTACTTCCAGGGCATGGACAGGAAGGTCGACTACCTCAACGCCCACGGGATCGTCCCGTTCATCGAGGTGGCCCGTCGCGACATCGGCCAGGCGTGGAAGAAGCACTACCCCTGGCCCGAGTCGTACGTGCGGTACATCCAGTACGTCTGGAGCCGCTACCAGGCCAACATCTGCCTGTTGAGCCCCATCCATTCCGACACGCCGTCGGGGAGCATCCCGCTGGCCGACTGGAACGCCGCCGCCAACCTGGTGCTGGAGAAGTACGGCCCGCCGCCGTTCGGCACGCTGGCGGGAACGAACTCCAACCCGTCGTCGCTGCGCAACTGGGGCCACGTGGACAAGGCGAAGTGGCTGGGCTTCCACCAGGTCGGCAACCGCCGAACACACGACCTCTACCCGTACCTGACGGAGATCTTCCAGGCCGCCCCGCCCGTGCCCGGCATCAACGGCGAGCCGTACTACGACGGCATGGAAGACGCCCGGGGCGGTTCGGCGAAGGCGGCGCTCTACTGCCGCTCGGCCATGTACGGCAGCGTGCTGTCCGGCGGGCTGGGCGGACACATCTACGGGGCCGGCGGATGGCAGGGCGGCATGTGGAGCGGCGAGGTCGAGAAGGCCAGCAGGTTCCCCATCTGGAAGGTCATCCAGTGGCCCTCGGCCGACCAGATGCGGCACCTGAAGCGCTTCGTCCTCTCCGAGGG
>CAZXOC010000012.1:2905-14714 GCA_964642165.1 uncultured Planctomycetaceae bacterium
GAAGCGACCGCCGACGCCCGCGGCCGCCTCGCCCTGCCCAGCTTCCCCGGCGGGAGGACCACCTCCGCCAACGACTGGGCCATGAAGCTCCTGCGTGAAGACTGACAGACCCAGAAGGGGAGAGCGACCCAACGTCCGATACCAAGGCACCATCCCGAGAGGCTCTCCGCGTGCTGGCCGCCAATGCTTCTATCCTGGTTCTGCGGCATGATCGTCGCCACGTCGTCCACTTCAACGTCACGACGAACCCGACGGCCCAATGGACAGCTCAGCAGATCGTAGAGGCTTTTCCATTCGAAGAAGCTCCGCGATTCATGCTTCGCGACCGGGACGGTATCTACGGCCAGGACTTCCGTGACCGCGTCGAGCACATGGGGATCGAGGAAGTTCGCATTGCATTCCGATCGCCCTGGCAATCGCCGTATGTCGAGCGCCTGATCGGGTCCATCCGCCGGGAGTGCCTGGATCACGTCATTGTCCTCAACGAGGAGCATCTGCGGCGCGTGCTGGCCGAGTACTTCGACTACTACCACGAAGGACGAGGGCACCTGTCGCCGGAGCGCAACTCGCCGATTCCACGGCCCCCCTGCCCGCCCGAGCAGGGCGAGGTGATTGCCAGGCCATACCTGGGCGGTCTGCATCACTGCTACACGAGAGCGGCATAGCGGGCCTGCGGAAGCTCTGCGGCTCATCGAAGGCGGAAGATCTCTGCGCCGTCCCGGGATCAGGCCATCTCCAGCCGCTCCTCGGCATCCCGGCCGGTTCCCATTGCACGTCGGAATCGAGGGCAAACTCACTGTCAACCCAACGCCCCCATCCCTCCTCCGGGCGGACGGCGTTTTCGGTAGGGACAGGCCGCCTACGCCTGCAGGACCGCCCCCTGGTCCAGCAGGGAACGTTGGATCGCCTCGATGGCCACGTCGCGGATGCCGCAGCCGCCCGCCGCGGCGTGGGCGGCGGCCACACCGGCGGCGTGACCGGTGGCCATGCACGTCGCCGCGCCCCGTAGCGACGCCTGGGAAAGGTGGTCGCACGAGACGGACCGTCCCGAGACGGCGAGGTTGGCGACGCCCTTCGGCAGCAAGGCCGCCAGCGGGATGTCGTGGTGGCCGGTGATGCCGGAGATCTTGAACACCGTGCCCTTGAGGTGGTAGTCCAACGCTCGGCAGTTCAGCGCGACGACGTCGTCAAAGCGGGCGTTGCCGGTCACCTCGTCGACCGTCAGCATGTGGTCGCCCACGATGCGGCGGGTCTCGCGCACGCCGAGGTGCGTCTGGGCGACCGGGAAGGCGTTCTCGAACCCCGGCACGGTGTCCTTCATGTACTGCAGGTGGCCGAGGGCCCCGCGCAGTCCATCCGCCTCGGCGCGCGTCAGCGCCTTGGGGTCCAGCGGATCGATGTCGGCGTTCCCCTGGATGCGCACCGCCTCGCGGTAGATGCACAGCTTCACCGTCGGCATGACCCCGACGTGGTGCGTCCCGCCCGCGCCGTCGTCCCGCGGGTTCGGGATGACGATCGTGAGCATGTTCTGCGCGGCGCCGGTGAACGCCTCGTCGCAGCCTCTGACGCGCAAGCCCAGGGCCTCGGCGTTTTCGTTCGCCCACGCCCGGACCTTCTCGGCGTCGACGCCGCAGGCGATGTAGTCGCACGAGACCTGCTGGAGGTCCTCGGTCGTCGTCACCTCGAATTCCGCACCGGCGAAGGCGGCGAGATCCGCGTCGCCGGTCGCGTCAACGAACGCCTTGGCGCGCATCACGCTCCGGCCGACCTTGTTCTGCACGGTCACGCCGGTGATCGCCTCGCCCTCGCGCAGCACGCCGGTGACCCACGTGTGGAAGTAGTAGCCGACCCCGGCCTCCTCGACCATGTCCAGCGCCACCTTGCGCGTCCACGCAGGCCACAGTTGGTTGCGCGTGCGCGGCCGGGGCCCGAGAATGCAATACCCGTCGGCGGCCATCCGTTCGAGGAACTCCCACCCGAGCCCGGCGATGATCTGCTTGCCGTCGGAATCGCGGAAGGCCCCGATCGACGTGTTATACGGCGAGGTCGTGCACCCCCCGAGATAGCCCATTCGCTCCACCAGCACGGTCTTGGCCCCCAGCCGCGCCGCCGCCGTCGCGGCGAGGAACCCAGACGTCCCCCCGCCGGCGACGATGACATCGACATCTTCGACCACGGAAACGCGTTCGGCCGGAAGCTCGACCGTATCGATTGTGTCGGACATGCGTTGTTCCTTTGGCTGCTCGGGGGCAGCCGGCAATCGGCAGGATGTGCCGCGGCTACTTGCTGCACATCCTACACACTCAGAAGATCAGATTCGTCTGCAGCGGGAACGTCGGTCGCCTGGAAGTTCTCGGCGTCGCCCGGATGTCCACAGTGGCCTCGATGCCGCAATGGCCATCGCCTTCGAGGTGCTCTACCAGAGACAGCCAGTTTTCCGATCCGGCCCAGAGCGAATGCCGGAACATCGTGGCCTCCGGAGTATGGTCAGTTGCCCTGGACGACAGTGCTTCTCCCTGTTCACACAGTGCGCCCCACGCCAGGCCAAGCACATCAAGGGCCTCATCATCCGGGATTTCCTGGATAGCTTCTCGCCGATCCCGGCGCGCCGGGACCGTCGGCCTTTCTGACGATTCCATCACCGATCGCGGGATCGCCGAGCATTCTCTCTGATCGGTTGAGGGGATAGCCGGTCGTTTCCGGGCGATGATTTCGCCCGAAATGCCCTGTGTGGCGGTGTTCATTGGCCATCCGCGCAGACCTTCACCGTAGCTTTCCCTCCCCCCCCCCGGCTGTTTCGTCCGTCGCTGGGTTCATCGCGGCACCGTCTCAGGCAGGCGCAGCCGTCGAATCCGCTCCAGGATTGCCCGGAACAGTCGCTTGGGCACGGCCACCTCGGCCATCTGGAAGATGACTCGCCCACCCCCATGCGCCCCACGCCGATGCAGCCGGCGGCGATCCGGTGGCTTGGGGCCACGCCGAAGGCCGTCGAGGACAGCACGAGCGGCCCGGTCACGGCTGGCGCACGGTCTTGGCGTACTGCTCGTATCGCTCGGCCACCTTGGCGGCCTTGACGTCCCCGCGATGGACGAAGAGGCCCACGCGCGTCGAGAGGCTCTCGCCCTTGGCCAGCGTGAAGCGTTTGCCGCTGCGGGCGTCGATCCGCCGCGGGCCGAACGTGCCGTAGTCGCGCGTCAGCCACTTCGGCGGCTCCTTCGCCGTCGGATCGGTGAAGAGCGTCAGGCCCTCCGTGACGCCCTCGACCGTGTTGGTGTAGTCGATCCACCGCGCCGCCTTGCCGTGCGTGGCCTTCTGGTTGACCCCCCCGGCCGAGCTGGTCATCGTGCCGCCCTGCTGGACGGAGAACGTCGGGTGCATCCGCACGTAGGGCCAGGCGTAGTGCACCGCGTCGCTGACGAACGCCACGTCGCCGTACCGCGCCGTGAGGGTGAACGTCATGTCCAGCAGGTACTGGCCCTCGCCGAGCACTACGACGCGGACGACCCGCTCCTCGTCCAGGACGGGCGTGCGGCGGTCCATCTCCCACAGCAGCCGCATGCGGATGCCGTCGGTCCTCCCGCGGGCGCGGCCCGGGGAGACCTCCACCACGCGGATGCGGTCGTTGAAGGGGCTGTTGGGGTCCTTCTTGTCGATGCGGCTGTAGAAGGCGTTGTAGAAGCTCACTTTCCGCTTGCCGGCCAGTTGCACCGTGTCGGCGAACCACAGCGATCGGTGGTGCGGGTAGGGCTTGGTCCGCACGACGGTCAGCGCCTTGCCCGACGGGCTGCGCGGCACGAGATGGGGCAGGTCGACGCCCGGGCCGTAGTGGAACGTGAAGGCGGTCCTGCCTCCGATCCGCGCGTCGAGCAGGCCGGCCTCCTCGTCGTTCTTGACCTCGACGCGCGGCCGCGCGGGCAGTCTCCTGCGTGCCGCGCTGCACGTCGCGGCCGCCAGAACACATGCCGCCGTCAGGACCCACCAACGCCCGCGCCCGGCGGGTCGGCGGGCGACCCGTCGGCGCCGTCCGTCTTCTGTCACGCTCACGGTCTTCCTGCCTTCCGAATCTAGAACGCCCGGACGGGCACTTCCGCCCCGCCCTTCTGGGCCGAAACGTACGCGCTGTAGATGCACGAGATCGCGTCGGCGGCGAGGCGGCTGTCGCTCTCCAACGCCTCGCCGGAGGCGATCGTACGGTAGAACGCCTCCATCTCGTGCGGGTAGCCCGTGATCCAGTCCTCGTCCGGGGCCGGGCACGACCAGCCCTGCTTCGTGCCGATCTTCTCCACCACGTAGATGTCGTCGAAGTTCCCCTCGACGGGGTTGTACGTCTGCATGGCCGTGTTCGGGTTGATGTTGCAGGCCGAGCGATGGTTGTTCGCGACGACCTCCAGCCAGTTGTGGATGCCGCCGACGACCACGTCGCTGGCGAAGATCGTCGCGACCGTGCCGTCCTCGAAGACGATGTGCATCAGCGAGAAGTCCTCGATGTCGTGGTAGTTCGAGCGGATGTGGCCCTCGTCGCGGAAGGCCTCCAGCCGCGTCAGGGCGTGCGTGCGAGCGGAGACGGCCTTCGGGCGGATGGGCTTGCCGTCGCGCGTGCGGCCCTCGACGACCTTCAGGTACAGGGCGGCCGTCTGCGGGTGGCAGCCCTTGCCGATCATCGACCCGCCGCCGGAGAACTTCCACTCGCCGTACGTCGAGGCGTGCGAGCCGCTGTGGGCCTCCTCCCCGTGCATCCAGAGGATCTGCGCGCCGGTCTTCTCGAGGACCTCGCGCTCCTTCTGGATGGCCGGGGCGTAGACCCAGTTCTCGGCGTAGCAGAGCCGCGCCGTGCTGTCGGCCTCGGCGGCGCGGATGCGCTCGATGCTGGCCAGGGCCTCGTCCAGGGCGACCTGCTTGTCGAACGTCTCGCCGTTGAAGTCGTCCCGCCCGTCGCCGAAGTAGCCCGTCAGGGGCTTCTCGCAGACGACGAAGATGCCGCGCTCCAGCGCCGCCACCGAGATCGGCTCGTGCGCGACCGGCGGCGTGCAGACGTGGATCGCGTCGACCTGGTCGAGCATCTCCTCCAGGCTCTCGAACTGCCGGAGGCCGCGCTGCTGCGCGTAGCTGGCCGCCATGTCCGCGTCGATGGCGTAGACGCCCTGCACCTGCACGTCGGTGCTGTAGACCCGCTTGAGGCACTCGTAGTGGAACGTGGCGGCAAAGCCCGCCCCGACGATGCCCGTGCGAACGGTCTTCTTGTCCATGAACGGTCTCCTCATATGCTGTCCGCGACAGGGGGATGATACCACCTCGACCCCGCGGGAGGCGAGCGCCGGCCGACCGCAGGCGGGCCAGGCCGTCATCTCGATGCGCCGGCTGAGCGGGCCTCGGCCTGCCGAAGGGCCCGGCGCATCGTGACCTCGGGGTAGCCCCGCGCCAGCTTGCGCAGCTCGGGAAGCAGCGCGGGATCGGCCAGCCTCGCCAGCGCCCCCGCCGCGGCGTGGCGGACGTCCACGGCGTTGTCGAAGTCGCGGACCGCCGCCAGCAGCGCCTTGCCGGCCCGCCGGTCGCCGATGCGCCCGAGGGCATCGGCGGCGGCCGCCCGATAGCACGGCGTCATGGCGTCGTGGAGGAAGACGTTCGGCGGGTCGGGCCGGCCGAAGCTCGCCTCCGTCGCGTCGCCCTCCAGCGCCGCGATCAGCGAGTCGACCGAGCCGCCGTCCCGGACCTTCCCGAGCGCGCGGGCCAGGAAGAAGCAGACCCAACTGCGCTTCCGCGAGGGCTTGGCGGCCCGGTAGCGATCGAACGCCGCCCGGACGCGCGGCGCGGGCGCCGGGTCCAGGCACAGGATCGAGAGCACCTGCGCCGCTCGTGCCTCCGGCGACAGCGCGCCGACCGACCGGGCCGGCGGAGACGCCGTGACGGCCGCTCGCCAGCGATCCCGGCCCGCCGCCCGGGCATCGCCCAGGACGGCCAGGCACGTCTCGACCATCGCATCGGCCACGCCCGCGCGGTGCAGCACGCGCGCGGTGACCTTCTCGTACGTGTCGGTCTCCAGCAGGAGCCCCCGGTCGGTGTCGATGGGGATCGACCGGCACATCGCCTCGGCGACGCCCCCCCCACGCGTCGAGCCCATCTGGTCCAGCGCCTCGATGATGCGGAAGTGGACCACCGACGCGTGGCAGCCCATCAGCCAGTCGTGGTCGCCCGTGTGGTAGGTGTACCGCCAGAAGTCGCCCAGCCGACCGAACGCCTCGAGAAGCGCGGACTCCGCCTCGGGCGTGGCGATGCGCCCGAGCGCTTCCGCCGCGGCGGCCGAGCGGTGCGGGCCCCGCTGCCACCAGCCCAGCTCGTGGAAGCCCTTGCCGCGCTGCTTCGATTCCTCCACCCCGGCCCGCAGGACGTCGCGCAGCAGCGGCACGGCGCGGGCGTCCTCCAGGTAGCCGAGGGCCCTCGTGGCCTCCAGCGTGGTGCGCAGGTCCGCGCCGTCGTCCCGCCGGAGGAGCTCGCGCAAGGCCGCCCGCGCCGCGTCGGCCCCGACGTGTCCCAGCGCGACGACCGCCTGGTACCTCTCGGCCGCGCCGGCCTGCGAGAGGCGCGCGATCAGCCCGCGCTCGATGTCCGCCGCGTCGTGCTCCGCGATCCACGTGCGCCAGGCCTGCGCCGCGGCCTGCCGCTCGGCCGGCGGGCCGTACGCGCTGAACGGCTCGGCATGGCCGGTGAGGTTCTCCAGCGCGACGCAGGCCGCCTGGGCCGCCGCCGGCGACGGGTCGTCCAGCGTGGCGAGCAGGGCCTCGATGCAGTCCCCATCGCCGCACGCCGCCAGCGCCAAGGCCGCGCTCATCCGCACGTCCGCGCTGTCGTCGCGCAGCGGGCGCAGGAGCAGGATGTCCCGGCACCGGCGCGGCCGGCGGAGGATCGCCCACCTCCGTGCCGCGGCGACCTTGTCCGCCACGCTGCCGTCTCGCATCCGGCGGACCAGGCGGCGGTGCTCACGGCGGGAGGTCGGCTGCTCGAGGTACGCCCGCCACGAGACGCCCTTGGGCGGGCGGAGGTCGTGCAGGTCGATGGCCGCGGTCTCGCGGAAGCGGTCGAGCTGGAGGTTCAGCACGCCGCCGTTGGCCGCGTTGTTGCCGCGATAGCGGTGCGGATCGCCCCGCCCCAGCAGCTTCACCGGCGGGGCGTTCAGGGCAAGGAACTTGCGGCTGCTCGCCGGCGCGCCCGGCCTGGGGCTGTGGCAGCCCACGCACGAGCGCCTCTCCCCCGGACGGACGTAGATCCACGACAGCTCGTTGACGACGCCGCGCCCCTCGGCGTCGACGGCCTGGAGCGCCAGCGCCCGGTCCGCCGGCACCTCGACGTAGAACGACCCGTCCGGCGCCAGCGGCGCCGTGCCCAGCTCGACGGCCTCCACGCCGATGTGGTCGTACGAGTGCTTCGCCGAGCGGAGCGTGAGCGGCCGGCCCTCGTAGACGCGAATCGCCCGCACCCTCGCCATGTCGGCGGCCGTCTGCTTCGTGTTGAAGACGCTCTGGCAGAGCAGAAAGCCGGTGGCATCGCCCGCCCCGTCGGCGTCCTCGGGCACGGAGGGGGGAATCGCCGGCGGGCGGGGACGCGGACCCAGGTAGACCGGCGAGTGCATATCGTACGTATCGCGGCTGTGGAGGCGCACGACGTCGCCGGTGCGGGGCTCCAGCACGCCCAGGGCGCCCTGCCCGGCCACGGTGCACAGCAGCCGCCCGTCCGGCAGCGGCGAGATGTCGAAGAGCCCCGTGGCCGCCGGGACGCGCGCGGGCGGGTCGATCCCGCCCGTCGAGACGACCAGCCCGTGCGACGACAGGCACGCCACCCGCCCGTCGGGCAGAGGCGCCGGGCTGCCGTAGCCGAAGCGCCGCAGCCAGTTCGAGTTCTGCTCGGCGGCGGTGGCGCGGTCGTAGCCGATGGCGTAGCGGTCGGCGCCCATCAGCACGATCCCGGCCGTGCCGTCCGGACGCACCACGTGGATCTGCGTCTCGACCTTCGCCCGCTCCAGGAAGTTGTCGCAGCGGATGAAGGCGACCAGCCCGTCGGCCGTCACGCGAGGCTCGTTGTCGCCCACGATGTGCACGGTCAGCGGGCGGATGCCGCTGCCGTCGGCGTTCATCGTGAACAGGCTGCGGGCGCTGTTGCCGTGGTACTCCTCGCGGCTGCCGATCCGCGTGGAGCTGAAGACGATCCGCCCGTCGGGCAGCTCGGCCGGGTCGAAGTCGTGGAAGGGGCCGTCGGTGAGTTCCTGCGGCTCGCCCCCGCTCGCGGCGATGCGCCAGACGTGGAGGAACTTCTCCCCCGCCCCGGCGAGGGAGAAGTAGACCCACCGCCCGTCCCAGGAGACGCTCGGGGAACCGAGGACCCCCCCGCCGGCATCGAGCAGGAGTCGCGCCCGGGCGTCCGGTTCCGCCGGGCGAAGCACGTGCATCTGCCGGCCCAGCACCGACGGGCCGAGCTTGTCCATCTCCAGGTACGCCCGCGAGCCGGCGATCCGCCAGACGCACTGCGGCAGGCGCGTGGAGCTTTCCGGCACGCGCCCGGTCAGGAACACGACGGCCCCAGGCCAGCGGAAGTCCTCCGCGGGCTCGGCGAAGCCGCGCGTGCCGCCGCGCCCGCCGCGGCGGGCCGGCGAGACCGGCCCCGGGTAGGCCAATGGCCCCCACGGCCGGAGCCCCATCCGCCCGAGCTCGACGGCCGCCGGCCAGCTCGAGGCGTCGAACTCCGCGCTCGTCCAGCCTGTCTGGGAATCCACCGAGAAGCGCCAGGTGCGGTCCGTGCAGACCTCGATGGCCGGTCGGCCCGCCAACTCGACTCGCATCGCCGCGACCAGCCCGGCCGCACCGCCCAGGTTGGCCCCCCGGATGGCGACGACGTTCCGCCCGGCCTTGAGCAGGTGGGCGATGTCGTACTTCTCGATCGACTGCCAGTAGGCCGAATCGTAGCCCGTGTCGCCCCCCACCACCGAGCCGTTGACGTAGAGGTCGTAGCCGTTGTCGGCCGTGGCGAGCACGGTGGCCGCCGTCGGCTTGGCGGGGAGATCGATCGCCCTTCGGAAGTAGCACGTCAGCGCGCCGTCTCGCAGCGCGGCCTTGTCGTTCCAGATCCATGCGGCCTTGCGCAGGTCGGGCATCTCGCCGGGGCTCGCCGGCTTCTCCGCCGCCGGTGCCGACGCGGCCAGCAGCGCCACCAACAACTCGTACTTCATTCGGATCTTCTCTCCGGCAGCGCCGCGCCTACGGCGCGAAGGACCTTGCACGCCAGGTCCCTGGTGAACCTCGGCACCGTCAGGCGCAGGGCTCCGTTCGACGCCCGCGCCGTCCCACGCTGAAACACCTTCCCGCGGCGCGTGTCCCACCACTCGATACGGTACGCTCCCGGACCCAGGCCGCCCACCTTCACCGACGCGCCCTTGATCTCTGCCGGCCGGGCGCCCTTCACGTGCACGTGCCACCACGTCGCCCGCGGGTCGGCAACCCAGAGGTACGCCGCGGTGCTGCTCTGGAGCCCCACGACGCGAAGCGGGGCGCTGCCTGAGGCCGCGGCCGGCCGGAGCTTCGCCGACGCATAGGGGATGTCGCCCACGAAGGCCGCCACCGGGCCGTAGTGGTGGTACATGTCCTTCTTGTCCACGTCGTCCCAGAACCAGTGGCACGCCGTGCCCGAGAGGCCCGACAGGGCGGAGGCCCACAGGGCGTTGTGCAGGTGCGTGAAGTCCCGGTCCTTGTCCATCTCGGGCGGGCGCTTCCAATCGTTGGTCGTCATGCCGAACTCGCTCAGCAGCACGGGACGGCGGGGGGCGACCTGGCGGGCGAGACTCGCCTGGGCCAGCACGCCGGCGGCGGCGTCGCGCCAGTGCTCGGGCTTGGCCGGACGCATGTACCAGTGCATGTTCGCGAGATCCAGGTGCCGGTGGCCAAAGTCCCTCGACGGCGAGGCCCACGCGCTGGTCGTACGAAGGTGGCGGTACGGGTCGACGCGCCGAAGGTGCTCGCCCAGCTCGCGGTACAGCCGCTCCGTCGGCAGGTGCTCGTTCATCTCGTTGAAGTACTCCCACGCCGCAATGTGCGTGGAATAGCCCCACCGCGCGACGACGTAGCGCGCGAGGCGCTTGGCGAAGGCGACGGCGCGGTCGTAGGCCCGGCTGGGGTCGGCCTTCAGCAGCGGCATGTAGTGATCGCGAGTGAGCAGGACCAACTGGAGGTAGACGCCGTGTTGCTCGGCCGCCTCGACGAGCCGGTCGAGCAGGAAGCAGTCGATCTGGTTGTAGACGCCCAGCATCGGTCGGTTGGCGTCGGCCTCGCCGAGCAGCTCCGGCCCGCCGCCGGCCTCGCGGAGCGACAGGTCCCTGAGGTACATCGTGCACGTCGCCAGCGCCCGGAACGTGAGGCGGTCCAGCCACCACTGCGTCTCGGCGGCGGTGAAGTCATGGCCAAACCGGGTCCACTTGCCCTTGGCGCACGGGAGGGTCTTCTCGCCGCCCCGCGCGCCGAGCTGAAGGACGAAGCCCGCGCCCGTATCGGTGCGCGCCAGGCCGCTCAGCCGGTACTTCGTGCCCGGACGCAGCGCGATCGGGCGCGTCGGCGAGAAGGCCAGCACCGCCCCCGCCTCGCCGCGCAGGCCCACGCATCGATCGTCGCCGTGGAAGCCTTCGCGCCCGGGCGCGTGCACGATCGGCGGGTGCCAGCTCCAGGACCTCCCCCAGCCGCTCTTGCGCGCCTCGACGGCCAGGGCCCAGTCCTCGCAGCACACCCAGACACGCGCCAGGTTCGCGCCGCTCCGCCCGAGCTTCCGCAGCACCCCCGCGACGTGGAAGGCGTCGTACACGAACGCGACGTTCTGCCCGACCGGGAAGAAGCACGAGCCGTCGTCGAGCTCGAAGAAGCGCGGGTCGCGCCGCGAAACGCGGACGAACCCCTTGCTGCGGGACGGGACGCACTCGAAGCGCACGGCCCGGGACCGGGCCGAGCCGCCGCGCGTCTCGAGCGCCGCTGCCGCGGACCAGGCGCCCGCCTCCGCGGGGGCGAAGCGGGCCTTCCACGCCGCCGGGCCGACGGGATAGACCCACTCGGCGAGCTTCGCGCCGCGGGGACGCTGCTGCCGCAGGCAGGGCTGGTAGCAGAAGGCCGGGATGGCGAGCTTCCGGCCCGAGGGAGCGGTCAGCTCCACGCGCAGGTCGATCTCGGCCGGGTCGTACGGGTTCGATGCGGAGGCATTCGTGGGAAGCTCGAACTCGATCCTCTCGAAGCGCCCGACGCGCTGCTGCGCCGTCCGCAGGCCGACGCGCAGAGCGGGCGCCCCGGCCGCCGGAGCAACCCAGACCCACGCCGCGATGGCACAAGACATCCTCATTCGTCGTCCCGCACGTCGCCGGTACGGCGCGCGTCCCCACTACTACAGGGGCCAAGACAGGCGCCTGTCAACCGCCCGACCGGGCGCCAAAGCCGACGGAGGCGCAGGCAATTGTGCAGGCGGGCCGCTATTGACTCGCGGTCGGCCTATGGTACCATGGGGCTGTTGTCCCCAACTGAGTTGCCAGGGGATTCTCGTTGTGGTTGCCTCCGGGTGAGACAAGGCGGCAGGGACTCATGCCCACTCGACGCCATTCCGCTTGGCGGCGCGGTCCTCGGGCGAGGCCGGATCGGCCCGCGCAGCCCGTATGCGAGCCCCTGGAGCCGCGCGTGCTGCTGGACGGGACCGACTGGACCGTCATGGTCTACATGGCGGGTGACGGCAATCTCGAGCGGGCCGCCGTGGATGACTTCCTCGAGATCGCCAAGGTCGGCTCCGGCGATCGCGTGCA
>CAZXOC010000012.1:14814-41636 GCA_964642165.1 uncultured Planctomycetaceae bacterium
CCGCCGTGGATGACTTCCTCGAGATCGCCAAGGTCGGCTCCGGCGATCGCGTGCAGGTCGTCGTGCAGCTCGACCGCTCGACCGAGAGCGACTCCTGGCTCGGCGGCGACGACCGCTACGGCGACTGGACCGACACCCGCCGCGGGGTCATCCTCCCCCACCAGGGGCCCGACCTCGGCTGGGGGGAGTCGATCGGCGAGACGAACACGGGCGATCCCGCCGAGCTGTCCACGTTCCTCCACTGGGCCCAGAGCCACTTCCCCGCCGACCGCTACGCGCTGGTGCTCTGGGGCCACGGCCAGGGCTACCCCGGCGCCTGCTACGACGACGGCCAAGGCGAGGACCCCCTCACGCCGGCGGAGATCGAGTCGGCGATCGCCGGCACGGCCGAAACGCTCGACCTGATCGGCTTCGACGCGTGCCTGATGTGCATGGCCGAGGTGGCCCACCAGCTTGCCGGGCACGCGGACGTGTTTGTCGGCTCACAGGAGACGGAGTCCGGGCGCGGCTGGTCGTACCACAAGCTCCTCCAGGACCTGGCCGGCAACCCGGATTGGACGGCGGCGCAGTTCGGCAGCGATATCGTCGACCGGTTCGAGGAGGACTACGGCGGGCCGTATTCCTACGACTGCCTGTCGTCGATCGACCTGTCCGCGCTGAGCGGCCCGGGCGGCCTGACGGCGGCCGTGAGCGAGTTCGCCGGCGCCCTGATCGATCAGAGCTCGGCCGCCGACCTCGATCGCCTGGAGGACCTCTGGTACGAGACGCCCTACTTCGGGGACTACGACCGCACCGAGTGCTACTACAACGACCTCGGGGGCTTCCTCGACCTGGTCGCCAACGACGCCGAGCTGCCCGAGCCGCTTCGCTGGTCCGCCCAGGACGCCCTGGACGTCTATGACCAGGCGGTCTTGAGCCACTTCGCCGGGGAATGGGCCTACAGCACGGGCATGAGCGTCTACTTCCCGGAGCGCGGGCTCGGACCCAACGACGACTACAACTCCGCCGACCTGAAGTTCGCCGGCGACACGATGTGGGACGAATTCCTCCACTGGTGGCACGACGGGACGATCCCCGTGCCGGAGATCGCCCTGCTGGGCTCCGGCCGATCCATCAACAACGGCGACTTCACGCCCGGCACCCAGGACGGGACGGACTTCGGGTACGTCTCCGTCGGCGGGGGGCAGAAGTCGCGCGACTTCGTCATCCAGAGCCACGGCACGGCCACGTTGGCCCTGGGCGGCGACGGGCCCGTCGAGATCGCCGGCCCGGCCGCGGGAGACTTCACGGTCACCACGCAGCCCCCGTCCCGGATCCACGCCGGCGAGTACGCCAGCTTCCGCATCACGTTCTCCCCCACCGCCGGCGGCGTGCGCAGCGCCACCGTCCGGATCGTCAACAACGACGCCGACGAAAGCCCCTACACGTTCGCCGTTCGAGGCACGGGCCGGGCCGCGTCCCTGTCCATCAACGACGTGGACGTGGACGAGGGCGACGACGGCACGACCAGCGCCGTCTTCACCGTCACGATCTCCGAGGACCCCACCGCCGTCGTGTCGGTCGGCTACGCCACGGCGGACGCCTCGGCCGAGGCCGGCAGCGACTACCAGGCCGTCTCCGGCACGTTGACGTTCCTGCCCGGCGGGCCGGGAACGCAGACCATCTCCGTGCCCGTCACGGGTGACGCCGACCCCGAGTCGCAGGAGATGTTCTACGTCGTCCTGAGCGACGCCGTGAACGCCGCCATCACCCGCGCCCAGGGCAAGGGCAGGATCCAGGACGACGACGGGCGGATCGTCGACTTCGGCGGCAAGACGCGCGCCACCTTCGGCGAGCGCGACGGCGACCAGGTGACCGTGACGCTGACGGGGTCCGGCCTGGGGCGCGTCGTGCTCGACGATGAGAGCACCATCCGCGCCGTCGAACTGGCGGGCACGACCAGCCGCAGCTCCCTCCGCATCGCCGTCCGCAAGGCGGGCGCCGGAGACGGCGCCGCGCAGGTCCACGGCATCACCGTGGAGGGCTCCCTCAAGTCCATTTCCGGCAAGGCCGCCCGCCTCGCGGGGGACCTGGAGGTCGGCGGGCTGCTCGGCAGCCTGACGCTCGGCAACGTCGGGCCCGACTGCCGGATCGACATTAACACCGGTCTCGCCCCCGCGGGCCCCCGGGATACCGTGGCCCTGGCGCTGGGCCGCGTCGCCGATACGGCGGTGGACACGCACGGCCAGCCGATCCGCTCGCTCACGGCCGTGGAGTGGCTCAACGGCGAGGGGTCGGGCATCGAGCAGATCGCCGCGCCGTCTCTGGGCAAGCTGACGATCAAGGGCGACCGGCGCATCGAACGGGACGGGCACTTCCAGGCCGCCCTGGTCCTGGACGGCTCGGACGGCGCCAAGCTCACGCTCGGCCGTGCGAAGGTCGCCGGCGCCGTGGACGGTCCCGCGTGGGACATCGCCGGTGCCGTCGGCGCGATCGCCATCGCCGGCGGCGCCGCGGACTGGACGCTCCACAGCAGCACCGACGGCCTGAGCAGCGTGAAGTCCCTGGCGCTCGGCCCCGCCGACCACGTCGTCATCGACGTGGACGGGCCTGTCGGGGCGATTCGCGCCGCGGCGTGGGCCGGCGGCAGGATCGAGGCCGATACCGTCAAGTCGCTCAAGGTCCCAGGCAATCGGCAGGTCGGCCTGGACGGCAACTTCTCGGCCGACCTGTCGCTTCGCGGCGATCCGACGGCGAAGCAGACGCTCGGCGGCGCCAAGGTGGCCGGGACGGTCGGCGGCGGCACGTGGCGGATCGACGGCAACGCGGGCAAGATCGCCATCTCCGGCGCCGGCACGGGCTGGGCGCTCCAGGGCGGCGGGCCGGAGGGGACGGGCCTTCGCTGCGTCAAGTCGCTGACGCTGGGCGACGCGGGCGGCTGCACGGTGAAGCTCGACGACGTGCTGTCGTCGCTGAAGGCGACGCGCTGGACCGGTGGCACCATCGACGCCGATCGGCTCGACGCGTTGAAGATCACGGGCGACAAGCGCGCCGGCGTGCCGGGGGACTTCACGGGGCAGCTCACGCTCCGCGGCGAGAACGTCCCGCCCCGCAAGGCGGCGCTGAAGTCGGCGAGCATCGCCGGGGACCTGCGGGACAGCACCTGGCGCGTCGGCGGCGAGGTCGGGAAGGTGAAGGTCGGCGGCTGGGTGCGCGCAAGCGACCTCTGCGCCGCGGGGAGCGTCGCCGGGCTGGTCCTCGGCGGGGCCGACGGCGGCGACTTCTTCGCCGGCATCGACCTCCAGGCGATCCAGCCGGGCGACCGCCGGGCCGACGACGACGCCGACTTCGCCGACCTCGACGCGAAGATCGGGGCCCTCACGATCCGAGGCTGGAAGGTCGCCAAGGGCGACGAGCCCCCGCGGTTCGTGACGGACAGCAACTTCTCGGCCCCGAGCTTCGGGCCGGTGAGCCTGCTGAACGCGGCGGGCGGTTCGGCCTGCGGGTTGTTCGTCGTCGGCGACGATACGCACATCAAGAGCGTCCGCCACCGCGACACGCTCGACCGCGAGTACACGTGGTCCTGGAAGCCCGGCAAGGCCTGGCCCGAGGTCGGCGGCAACGTGACGGTCCAGCCCGTCTGACGGGCGCGGGCCGACGGGGCCGGCGCGACGTATCTCCTGTGCGTGGAAGAAAAACGCGATGCCGCGTCCCGGCGGGGCCACGATCCACGTTAGAATAGGTGAGGTACCGACGGTGTCGCTGCCGGAGCGTAGGCGCTGTGCGCCGACGCGCGAGGAGGAGCGAAGACATGACGACGCTGCCTCAGTACCGCGGGATGGGTGAGATCTTCCGCCGGTTGCATCAGGTCCGCGTCCGCCGGTGGTGCCTGCGCCTGGCGACCGGCGTGCTGGTCGCGGCGGCGATCGTGATGGCCGCCCTGGTGATCCAGGCGGCGGCGCTGGGCTACTGGCCGGACCAGCCGCCCGCGTCGCTGCGATGGGCGCTGCTGATCGTCGGCGCGGCGGCGGCGCTGGGCGGGATCCTCTGGTTCGTGGTCCGCTCGCTGCTGTGGCGCGAGAACGCCTCGCAGACGGCTCGCTTCATCGAGCAGGCCCTGCCGGAAGTCCGCAACGACCTGATCAACTCCGTCCTGCTTTCGAGGGACAGCGACCAGGTCAGCCCCGACCTGGTCCAGATGGCCATTCACGAGAGCGTCCGGCGGGCGAAGCCCGCAAACCTGGGCGAGAGCATCTCGATGCGCCCCCTGTCGCGCTCCGTGCTGGCGGCGGGCTTCGCGGCGGTGGCGCTGTTGGGCTTCGCCGTCCTCCAACCCGGGCCGTTCCGCCGCGGGCTGATGGGGGCGATGAGCCCGACCGCCTACATCGAGCGCATCAACGACATCGACCTCGTCCGCCTCGAGCCGGCCGACGGCGCGACCTTCTTCGCCGGCGAAACCGTCCACGTCGTCGCCACGATCCGCAACGACGACCATCGCCCCCTCCGCGGGAAGGTGCTGATCCGCAGCGCGGCGGCGCCGCGAGACATGATCCCCTCCAACGGCTTCACCACCTTCACGCTGCCGATCCGGAAGGTCGAGCAGTCCTTCGAGTTCGCCCTCCGCATCGAGGACGCCGATCGCGGCCGCTTCTCCCAGTGGCCAACCGACAGGGCCTGGTACCGGGTCCACATCCTCCAGCGGGTGGAGATCGATGGGCTGGACCTGCGATACGAGTTCCCGGCCTACACGGGACTGGCGACGAAGACCGTCCGCAACGCCCCGGGCGCGATCAGCTCGCCGATGGGCACGAAGGTGACGGTCACGCTGCGGACGGCCTCGCCGGTCAAGAGCGTGGTGCTGGACCGCCCGAACGTCTCGCGCATGCCGATGCGCCCCGGGCCGGACCGCCGGAGCTTCGCCGCCGACCTGTTCGTCCACGAGGACGGCGCGTACCGCGTGGTCCTCGAGGACACCCGCCAGCAGCTTCCCGACCCCGAGGCGACCGGCAAGGACACCTTCAGCGCCGCCGGGCGCAGCCTGTTGAAGGGCTTCTACCGCATCCACGCCGTCCCCGACGCGCCGCCGAAGATCGAGTTCATCACGCCCAACCGCGACACGACCGTCCCGCCGGGGGGCAAGCTGGAGGCGACCATCCGCGTCTTTGACAAGTACGGCCTGACGGACGCGACGTTCTACGCCGGCAAGGAGGGCACCGAGCCGAAGGAGACCCACAAGTTCAACGTCAAGGGCAAGAAGAAGGCCGACTTGCCGTACACGTTCGAGTTGCCGAAGGGGGCGATCAAGGGCGACGTGCTGATCTACTACGCCACCGTCGCCGACAACCGCAACCTGCCGAAGATCGGCGGCCCGCAGACCACCGCCAGCGGGCGGTTCAAGATCCTCGTGCAGGACCCCGAACAGGCCGCCGCCGAGAAGGCCAAACGCTACGACGAGCTGCGCAAGAAGCTCCTGGTGATCCTCCGCATGCAGGAGACGCACCACGTCAACACGGGCATCTGCTGGAAGGAGCCGCGCCCGCTCGACGAGGTCCTGAAGGTCGCCGGCGAGGTCGTCGCCGGGCAGAAGCAGATTCGCGCGGCCCTGCTGGCGCTCGACGAGTTCCCCTTCGACCCGGAGATGGTCACCGTCCAGCAGGCCGTCGCCATGCTCGCCCAGAACGAGGCGGCGCTCGCCGTCGACCAGGCCGAACGCGTCACCGAGCTCAAGGCCCTCGCCGGGCGCGAGAAGCCCTGCGAGCTGCTGGCGGGCACGCAGGACAAGATCATCGACACCCTCCAGACGCTGCTGGCCATCATGCCCTCGCTGGCGAACAAGCCGCAGGCCGAGGGCAAGGGGCCCGAATCCGGCGACATCCCGCCCGACGCGCTGGAGAAGCTCAAGGCGCTCGACGAGAAGCTCGAGGAGTTCCTCGAGGAGCAGCGCAAGGTCATCGCCGCCAGCGAGCGCCTGACCAAGAAGCCCGTCGACAACTTCACCGCCGAGGACGAGGAGCTGCTCCACGAGCTGAAGACCACCGAGGACAAGTGGGAGAAGTTCATGAACGAGGCCTTCGCGGACTTCTCGCGCCTCGTCGAGCAGGACTTCTCCAACCCGGCGATGCTGAAGGAGCTGATGGCCGTCAAGAGCGACATCACGATGGCCAAGGACGCCCTGACCAAGAAGGCGACGGAGATCGCCACGGCCGCCGAGGACGGCGCGCTGGGCGGCGGCGAGGAGATCAAGTCGAACATCGAGAAGTGGCTGCCGGACGAGCCGGACCGCATCAAGTGGGCCATGGAGGCCATGCCCGAGGACATGGGCAAGATCGAGCTGCCCGAGCTGCCCACGGAGCTGGAGGACCTCGTCGGCGACCTGCTGGAGCAGGAGGAGGAGATGTTCGACGAGATGGAGGACCTCTCGGCACGGGCGGCCAGCAGCGGCTCCGACGGCATCGGCTGGGACGCCATGGACGGGCCGATCTCCAACATGGGCGCCCAGGGCGTCACCGGCAACCAGCTGCCCAACAGCAACGAGCTGTCCGGGCGCAGCGGCGAGGGGCGAAGCGGCAAGAGCAGCGGGGAGTTCGTGGAGGACAAGGCCGTCGGCAAGGGCGGGCGGCGCACGCCCACGAGGCTCACGCCCGAGCCGTTCCAGAAGGGGCAGGTCAACGACCAGTCCACCGAGCCGCCCGGGGGCGCCACCGGCGGCGGGAAGTTCTCCGGCAGCGGCGCCGAGGGCCTCGAAGGGCCCGTGCCCCCCGAGATCCAGAAGGAGCTGCCCCGCATGGCCCAGAAGCAGGCCGCTCTCGTCAACCGCGCCGAGCGCCTGCGCGGGCAGTTCAAGGTCAACGACTACGCCAACTTCAAGTTCCTCCAGGCCATCACGCTGATGAACCGCGTCCGGCGCAACCTCGAAGCCGGGCGCTACCAGAACGTCCTGCGGCAGCGCAACACCACGCTGTCGGCGCTGAGGCAGAGCAAGCTGCGCATCGGCAAGCTCGACGTGACCGAGGACACCTCCAACGGCATGCCCAAGTACATCCGCGACGACATCGCCGACGCCATGAAGGGCAAGCTCCCCGAGGAGTTCAAGGACGTCCTCGAGCAGTACTTCCGCCGCCTCAGCGAAGCGCCGCGCTAGCCGCGGCCGACGAACAGGCCGGCGAGCCGGGCCATCCCGTCCCTGCCCGCCGCTGTCAGCGCCTTCTTCATCTGCTCGATCCCTTCCCGTTCGGCCTCGATTCCCTGCCGCAAGAGCCTGCGGAACGTCGCGATGCGCTTCGGCGTGCGAACGCGCTGCTTCAGGCTGAGCCCCGTGCCTTCCTCGGCGTGGACGATCTCGTCGTACGTGTGGTACGCCTGGAAGGCCTCCTCGTAGTGGTCGGCCGCCGCCAGCAGCGGCCCGCGCGCCTGGCCGCCCAGGATCCCCGCCGCCGAGCGGAGCCACTCGGCGCAGCACCTGCGGGCCGAGAGACGCTCGAACGTCGCCCAGCAGAACCACTCGCTGAGCTCGTCGAAGCTCTTGGTCGGGTCGCTCACGTCCGCCAGGTACGCCTCGAGCGCGGCCAGGCCCCGCGGCACGCCCTTCCGCTCGTGCGGGGAGGCAAGCCGGACGGCTCGACGCAGCGCCTCGAGGAGGACCTGCTTCCGCGGGCGAGCCGTTCGCCCCTTGACCAGGACCGCGCAGGTGTCGAACCGGTGCGGGGCGCCGACGTCGGTCCAGCCCCAGACGGGGCAGCCGTCGAACCAGTACTGGCGCCGGCCGTCCTTCACGCGGTGGCCGTACACCAGCCCGCCGTCGCCGCGGGTGGAGACGATCGGCGTACCGGCGTCCGTGTGTCGCCGGACGAACTTCCACAGCACATCCGGGTCGCGGCACGCGACGGACTCGACCCGGCAGCCGAGCTGCTCCGGGTACCAGGTGAAGTCCTCCAGGGGAAGCGCCGCGACGTGCCAGTTGCCGTACTTGTAGCTGAAGCTGAACGCCCAGCCGTTGGCGGCAACGAGCTCGGAGTAGCTGGTGGCGATGTGGTTGTGCTCGAGCGCCTGGACCATGGCCGCCGGCAGGTGGGCCTTCCAGATGCCCTTCGGCAGCTTGACCTGCCGCAGGCGAAGACGCACCAGCGACGCCGGCCTGACCTGCCCGGGCGCTTCGTCCGCCCACTGGAGCGCCGCGTCGATCTCGTCGACAGCTCGCTTCTCGACGTGCGCGATTCGCTCCACGAGGCGCGCGAGCTTCTCGCGACCGGGCCTCGACGCCAGGGCGCTCTTGCCGGTGTCGGCCTTCTTCAGTTCCGCCAGCGCCTCCTCGTAGCGGTCGGCGGCGGCGTTGAGGTGGTCCGCCGTCGCCGCCGGGTGGCGCCCCGCCATGGCGCGCAGGTACCGCACGGCGCTGCTTCGGTTGACGCGCAGGTTCACCACGACGTTCGTGTGCCAGAAGTGCTTGCCCGGATGCTCCAGGTCCCGCAGGCACTTCGCCCAGAGCTGGAAGGCCTTGCCGCCGGTGCGGAAGCCCTTGGGCATGACGATCTCGTCACGCGCCAGCGCCACGGCGCGCCGCAGGGCCTGGACGTCGGCGGCCTTCCTGTCGACTGGCGGCCTGGGCCCGGCGAGCGTGACGACGGCGAAGGGGTACTTCCGCAAGCGCGCGATCTTCTGTTGGCCGTCGCGGGGGCTCGGGCAGAAGCTGAACACGGGGTGGGGTCGATCGTCGTAGCCGACGACGACCTCCCAGAAGCCGTGGTTCTCCAGGCACGGCCGGCCGGCGGCGATGGATGCCTTGACCGCCTGCTCGAGGTTCCGGCGGTAGTGCTTGGCCGGATCGGTCCGGTACGATGCTTCGCTGCCCCGGTACCAGCGGAAGTCCGCCCCCAGCGCGGGCGCGGCGCGCTCCACCAGCACGGGCAGGCAGTCCGGGGCCAGCGGCCACCACCCCGCGTCCAGCGCGCCGTCGTACCGGGGCACCTGGTCGCTGGCCTGGAGGAGGAAGGCCTGCCCGAGGTCGCCCATGACGGTGTCGTAGTCGGCCTCGATGCCGCTGCGGTTCAGCACGATCGCCAGCCCCCCGGCGAACGCGTTCCAGTGCGACTTGCCGCCGGGGACGTTGGCGAGCATGGCCGATTTCGGGTACGCCCGGGTCCTGGCCGCCTCTTCCCGGACGGCCGCCAGCGCGCCGCGAAGGTGCTCGATCGCGCCGTCCTCGTGATCGGCGGCTTGGCGAAGGGCCTCGCCGGCGGCCCGGCGACGCTTCTCGACCTTGCCCGCACCCTCCGGGGCGGCCCAGCCGATCTGCCGATGCACGTCGCACCAGCAGCCGAAGGCCTTGCGGTAGCTCGCGGACGCGGCCAGCAGGTGCGCGTTGGCCTCCTTGCCGAACAGGCCTCGCCCGGCGAGGCGTTCCAGGTAGACGGCCGAGCACTTCCGCGTCGGCCACTGGCTGTTCATCTCGTGGCACATGCCCTTGTCAGGGTACTCCTGGATGTTGGCGACGTCGGCGGCGTAGGCCCGCAGGCCCGCCAGGCCGAACGCCGCCTTCGGAGACGCCCGCCGGCACGCCTCCGGCGGCTCGGCGCTCCACGCGACCAGGTCCTCGACGACGCGCAGCGCGGTTTCTCTCGCCGCTGCCGGCCGGGTCCGCCTCGCATGCCGGCCCAAGCGGCGCATCTTGTGCCGGTCCGCCCACGTCAGCCACGTGCCAAAGTCCTCCCACGTCCACCAGGTGGTGAAGGCATCCGGCTCGCATGCCATGGCGAAGATCCCGCGGTCGTTCGGGTCCTCGGCGCTGCGGTAGCCGACGAAGAGGACGTTCTCGGCGTACTCGCCCTTGACCGGGCGCCCCGAGTCGAGGCTCTCGGTGACAATCCGCCAGGCCTCCTCGGCCGTCTGGAACTCCACCCACTCGTAGCCGAACCCGGTCGCCTCGGCGATGCGCGCGTCGGGGGCGACGTGGCGGAAGGCGTACTTCGGCATGAACGTGCCGTGCCGGTAGGCGAACAGCGCGCTGGCCCCCGACAGGGCCGTCACCTCGTCCAGGTCGATGTCGTTCCAGCCCGCGGCGCGCATCTGGAGCAGGTGCATCAACAGGTAGCTGTGCGGGCCGGGGCCGACCACCGTGTCCTTCTCGCGGTTCAGGGCCGCGGGGTCCTTCCACTCCCTGACGACCTCCTCCAGCAGCACCTCCCGCGGCACGGCGACGGGCGTCTGGCCGTCAGGCCTGCTCTCGGCGGCGTCGGGGGCACAGGAGACCTGCCCCCCTGCCAGCAGGAGGACCCCGAGCAGTGGCATGGGCGACTTGATCATGGTCTTCCTTTCCGGTTCTTCGGAGAGAAGTCGGTTCGCGCCGCGGCGATTGTACCGGCCAGGCCCCCCAAGACCACCGGGTTCCGGGCCCCTCGCCTCGCCGCCGGAGGCCCCGCGGGACCCGGCATGCACCTTCGCAGTCCGGCGGCCGCCGCGAGTACGTTTGGCCGGCGCGGGCCCGGCCGGCTATACTGGCCTCGATGAAGATCTTTGCAGGGACGCCCTGGTACATCGAGGGGCTGGCATTCGAGTGCCAGCAGTGCGGGCGCTGCTGCGCCGGGCCGGACGAGGGATACGTCTGGGTGACCGAGGACGACGTGGCGGCCATGGCCGCGCACCTCGGCCTGGCGGAGGAGCCCATGCGCCGCACGTACGTACGGAAGGTCGGCCGGCGGTACAGCCTCGTCGAGCGGAAGGACAATCGGGACTGCGTCTTCCTGACCAGGGAGCCCGACGGCCGGCGGCAGTGCGCGATCTACCCGGTGCGCCCGGCGCAGTGCCGGACCTGGCCGTTCTGGCCCACGAACCTGACGAGCCCGGAGGCCTGGGCCGCGGCCGGCCTGCGATGCCCGGGTATCAACCGCGGGCTGCTGGTCCCCTTCGATGAGATCGAGTGCAGACGCCTGGTCACGCGGGAGTAGCTCGGCGGCTGGAGCCGTCGACCTCGTCGACGCCGTCGCCCGCTGCCGGGCCGACGGGCGGTTCCTGGCCGAGCTGTCGGCAATCCTGCGGCGGGCAGACGCCGCCGTCGCAGCGTACGGTCCCGGCTGCCGCGCGTGCGGGGCCTGCTGCCGCTTCGAGGAGTTCGGCCACCGCCTGTACGTCTCGGCGGGGGAGCTGGCCCTGCTGACGGCCGCGGCGCCGCCGGAGCCCTGCCGGCCCGGCCGATGCCCCTATCAGCTCGACAGCCGCTGCACGGCGCGCGACCGCCGGAGCCTGGGCTGCCGCGTGTTCTTCTGCCGGGCGGAGCTCGCCGACGGATCGGCGGCGCTTTACGAGCAGTTCCATCGGCAGGTCCGACGCCTGCACGACCGGTACGCCCTGGGCTACCTGTACGTCGAGTTGACCGCCGCACTTGTCGAGATCTGCCCGGCCGAACCGTGAGCCCACCGCCCCGGCCGGAATCAGGCTCGCGACGTTTTTTTTTGCGTTGACATCCCCCCGCGCGGTCCCTAGCATCGCCGGCGGTCCGGCTCGAACGGATTGAGCACGGCGTCCGGTGGCCCCGAGGCTATGTGGAGAGGCATGACGATGAAGAAGTTGCTGACGGCGCTCGTCCTGTTTGCCTGCGTGGCGGGTTGCATGTTGCCCGGCTGCACTTCCGTCGAGACGACCGAGGAGCACGTCGGCCGACTGGCGATCCAGGGCGATCTTCAGTTCCGCCTGCTGGTGGACGACTTCGACTCGTTCTGGATGTTGGACCGCAACTGCCGCCTGACCCGCTGGCCGAATCGCGTCGGCTGGTAAGCCGGACCTCGGCGAGGAACTGACAGGAGCCTCCGGCCGTCGTCGGTCGGGGGCTGTTTTCTGCGCCCGCCGCCTTCCGGCGGCGTCCCCCTCTTGGGCCCTTTTCGCCGCCGAACCGCGCCCCCGGCGCCGCCGTCGGGGCGCCTGCGGGGCGCGGCCGGGGAACCCGCCCTTCCCGGCAAGCGTCAGACCATCGTAGAGAACAGCGGATCGACACGACGGAAAGGGAAGCCACATGTCTTCGGGATCGACGCGAGGGCCTCTCGTGCTCGCCATGCTGGCAGCCGCCGCTTGCCCCCTTCGGGCCGAGTCCGACGTTCGGTCGGTGGTTCTGGCTCTCGTGGGGCGCGCGAGCATGGATCGCCCGGCCGTACGCGACAAGGCGCTCGATGAGCTTGCCGACCTGGGCGCGTCCGGGTTGGAGACGCTCCGGGGGATGATGCAGGGGCGGCCGGGCACGACCCCGGCCCAGCGCCGCGCCGCCGCCCGCGTCTTCAACCTGCTGACGTGCATGGACCCGCCCGCGCGCCGGGAGGAGGTGCGCCACGCGGGCCGGACCGCCTTTGAGGCCGCCGACTTCGAGACGATGGCGCGCCGGTACGCCCGCCTGGCCGTGCTGAGCGACGCGAGCGTGGACGACTGCCTGTGGAACGGGCACGCCCGCCAACTCGCGGGCAGGTGGGCCTCGGCCGTCACGGCGTACCAGCTCGCCCTGGCGCGGATCGACGAGCTGCTGAGCAATCCCCCGCCTCGCCCGGCGCGGGTAGGCCGTGTCGGCAAGGGCGTCGGGCCCGTGCCCGTCGAGGGAACCGCCCCGGGCTGGTCGGCCCGCGAGAAGCAATCGCTCCTGGAGCAGCGGGTGTTGCTCATCCTGCGGATCGGCTGCCTCCAGCGCGACGAGTGCGGCGACGCGGACGCCGCCGCCGCGACGTTCGCCGCCGCCGCCGACCACATCCCCCTGCTGAACCGGCCCACCGAGCAGGTCGTCGCGGACTACGCGGCGCGCTTGCGCGACACGCTGGCCGGCCGCCGCCCCCCAATCGTCCGGGTGTCCTACTACGCCCTCCAGGCGATGTCGGAGGTGGCCGCATGCAAGGAGAAGATGCGCCAGTTCGCCGACGCCCTGTCGGCGTGGGACCGGGCCTACTCCGCCGCGATGCTCTGCCGAGGCTCGGGCGACCTGAAGGCCGTCGCCGCCATGGCACGCCTGGTCCAGAAGCTCCGCCCCGACGAGCCTGTGCCGCCGCTGCACTGGCTCGTTCCCCTCACGCCCGCGGCGCCCGCGGCGACGCTGAAGATGACCGACCCCAACTCCCTCGCGAGGTCGTGCAAGCCGAGCTCCAACCCCAAGACCCCGCACCACAACTTCGCCTTCGTCCCCCCGGCCGGGAAGGAGTTCGCCCGGGTCCGCGTCGTCTGCGACCTCGAGCAGCTCCGCGTGCGCTACGGCGGGCCGCTGGCCTGCTCGGCCTGTGTCGGCGGGGAGTCCGTCCACCTGGGCAGCTTCCGTTGGCGGAAGAAGAAGCCCGGCCGCGAGAAGCTCGAGCGCACGTTCGACGTGCCTGCCGGGGCCGAGATGCTCCGCGTGACGGGGGGATCGTGGCACGGGAACTTCATCGTGCACGAGGTGACGGCCGCCGCGACGTTCCGCCCGCGTGCGAAGGCCGTCCCCGCGGCCAAGCGCCCCGCGTCGGCCCGCCCGCAGGCCTGGATCCAGCAGGAGCTGCTCCCGCGCGGCGGCAAGGCCACCCGCAACGGCAAGGCCATCTCCTCGAACGACATCGCCTGCACGCTCAAGCCCGGCCGGTACACCTTCACGTATGAGCATCCCGACCGCCGGCGGCGGTTCCGGGCGGCACTGGACCTGCGCCCGGGCGAGCGCTATGGGCTGTGCGTCAACCTCGACAGCCCGTTCCGGGCGGCAATGACAACCCTGGGGCCAATGGGCTACATGCCGCCGGCCTACGCAAACCTGGCGAAGCTGCCCGACGGCCGCTGGATGGTCGCCTACTGCCGCGACTTCAAGATCATGCTCGCCACGAGCAAGGACCTGCTGCGGTGGGACGGGCCCCGGCCGCTGCCGCTGAACTCCATCTTCCGCAACAGCGCGCCGTCCCTGCTGGTCGCCGCCGACGGGACGATCCACCTGGCGTACTTCTCCAAGCGGCTGGACCTGAACACGGAAAGCTCCGCCGGCTTTCGCCTCTGGCTGACGCGGTCCGCCGACGGCAAGAGGTGGTCGCCCCCCAGGCCCGTCTTTGGGCTCGGCGAGGCCCAGTACCAGAACGCACCCGCCCAGATGCTCCGCGCCGCCGACGGCCACGTCTGGGTCTTCTGGAGCAAGTTCGCCGCCCGTGCAGCCGACCCCGCCGGCATCCGGCGGCTCGAACCGTTGGAAATCGCCCTGCCGCCTCGCACGTCGATGAGCGAGACTCGCGCGTACGTCGAGCCCGGCGGGCGCATGCACCTGGCCTTCACGTCCGGCCGGTCGATCTACTACTCGTCCTCCGCCGATGGGAGGCGGTGGCGCGACCCGGTCGAGCTGCTGACCCTCGAGCAGCACGGCGGCGGATCGCACCCGCAGGTGATCTGCCGCGGCGGGGACATCGCGCTGCTGTACGAGACGAACAAGGGCGCCTGGCTGCGAACCGGGCGCTTGAACGGGGGGCCGGTACTCGGCGAGCCGATCAAGATCACCAACCACGTCCGCCCGCTGGACGGCGCCCGAGCGCACGTCACGCCGCGCGGGGAGGTCCTGCTGCTGACCGGCCGCACCGCGCCCTGGCTGCTGCGGACGACCTTGAAGGAGCTGCTTCCCGGGCCGGCGCCGGCGGAGGGGCCTTCCCGCGGCCTGCGGGGCGGGATATAATAGCCGCCGTAGATCCGCCTCAGGGCCGGCGTGCTGTAAGGCCTTCAGGGAGTGGGTGATGAGCAAGCGCGGAGCCACCGTCGCCGTCTTTCCCGGCACGTTCGATCCAATCACCAACGGCCACCTCGACATCGTTCGCCAAGGCGCCGCCCTGTTCGACGAGCTGGTCGTCGCCGTGGGAGAGAACCCCGAGAAGTCCTCCCTGCTGCCGGCGGCCGAACGCGTCGAGATCGCCCGGAGCGCCGTGGCCGGGCTGGAGAACGTCCGGGTCGAGGGCTACAGCGGCCTGACGGTGGACCTCGCCCGGCGATTGGGGGCGCATGTGCTGCTTCGGGGCCTCCGCGCCAATGCGGACCTGCACTTCGAGGCCGAGATCGCCTACACGAACCGCCAGGTGGCCGGCATCGAGACGGTCTTCGTGCTTCCGAGCGCGGAGAACGCCTTCATCTCGTCTCGCCTGATCCGCCAGATCGCCTCCGAGGGCGGGGACGTCTCGGGCCTGGTTCCGCCGGAAGTGCTTTCGCATTTGCGCCCCAAACCCCAGACCAGCGGGTGATCTGCCTTGGCAGCGAGTGCCGCTGCCGGCCCCGCGACGCGGGCGGAGGGGCCGCAAAGCTCCAAAAAAAGCGACGTCAGGGGAGGGGAGCCTGACATCGCTAAACAAATACTCGGTCAAAGGAGGGAGTATGACCGAGGAGCCTCAAGTTGAAGACACCAGTACCTCAATACTACACCGATTCGGGGCTCTGTCAAGCAAAAGCCCGGCGATTCTCGGATTTTCCTGCCCTTCGCGGCTCCGGCGCCGCTACCGGGCGTCTCCGGGGTGCTCTGGTTGCGCTGCGGTGGCTGCGCGGTACAAGCCTCGCCGCTCGATGTACTTCCGCACCAGGTCGGGCACCAGGTACCGGATGGGCAGCCCCGCGGCAACACGCCGCCGGATCTCCGTGGAGGAGATGTCGATCAGGGGCGTCTCCACGACGGCCGCGGAGAGCCGATCCACCGCGCTCGGCGAGAAACGCCCCCGAAGCGCCGCAAGAACCTCGTCCATCCGCCGGTGCCACGGCGGGCGGGCGGCCACCACAAAGCGCGCCAGGTCCACGACCTCGGTCGAGCGGTGCCAGTTCGGCAGGTCCGCCAGCATGTCGGCCCCCACCACCAGGTGCAGTTCGACGTCTTTGCCGGCCTGCCGCCGGAAGGCCTGGAGCGTGTCGAAGGTGTAGCTGGCTCCCTCGCGCCGCAGCTCGATGTCGCGGATCTCGAACAGCGCCTCGCCCTCGGTCGCCAGGCGGAGCATGGCCAGCCGGTCGGCCGCGGACGCCGAGGCGACCTGCTTGTGCGGCGGGCGGGCCGACGGAACGAGTGTGATCCGCCGGTAGCCGCACCTCTCGGCGACGGCCCGCGCCACGATCAGGTGCCCGTGATGGACGGGGTCGAACGTGCCGCCGAACAGGACGATGCGGTCTGCCACGGGCTGCTCCTGGAACCCGCCGCGCGCCTCGGCGCGTCGGGCGACGTGTATCCTATGCATCGGCCGGGTTTTTTCAAGCCCGGGCGCGCCGGACGCGCCCCGCCGGCCGGGTGCCCCATTGCCACCTGCCCCGGCCACGGTGTAGAATGCCCCCGTACCGATTGGAAGTCGCGCATATGCTGGCCAAGCGAATCATCCCCTGCCTGGACGTGGACAAGGGCCGGGTCGTTAAGGGCGTCAACTTCCTCCACCTCCGCGACGCCGGAGACCCCGTGGAGATCGCTCGCCGGTACGACGCCGAAGGCGCCGACGAGCTGGTCTTCCTGGACATCACGGCCAGCCACGAGGCCCGGGACATCCTGATCGACATGGTGCGGGAGACGGCCGAGCAGATCTACATGCCCTTGACCGTGGGCGGGGGCATCCGCAGCATCGCCGACGTCCGCAGCCTCTTGAACGCCGGAGCGGACAAGGTGGCGGTGAACTCGGCGGCGGTGCGTGACCCGGACTTCCTGACGGCCGCCTCGAGACGCTTCGGCGCCCAGTGCGTCGTGGTCGCGATCGACCCCAAGCGCGTCGTCCAGGACGGGCGAGAGGTCTGGGACGTGCACATCCACGGGGGGCGGATCCCGACCGGCCTGGAGGCGGTGGCGTGGGCGCGGGAGGTCGAGCGCCGCGGCGCGGGGGAGATCCTGCTGACGGTCATGGACGCCGACGGCACGCTCGACGGCTACGACATCGAGATCACCCGTGCCGTCGCCGAGGCGGTGGGCATCCCGGTGATCGCCTCGGGCGGGGCCGGCGGCCCCGAGCACATGGTCCGCGTGCTGACGGAGGGCAAGGCCGACGCGGCCCTGGCGGCGAGCATCTTCCACTTCGAGGCGCATTCCATCATGGAGACCAAGCGCTACCTGGCCAGTCGGGGCGTGCCCGTCCGGATCCCCGAGCCGGCCGGTCCGGCCGAGGCCAGGTAGGCGCGACACCACGGAGCAATTCATGGCCGAGATGATCGCGAGCGTGCCGGAGTTCGGCGCATCGGCTGCAGTGTGGAAGAGCCTGATCCTGCTGGCGCTGCTGCCGCCCTGGCTGTACCTCGCGCCGTGGGTGCACCGGGACGCCACGAAGCTGTTCCACACGGCGACGATGTGGAACGCCACCGTGCTGGGCGCCGGGGCGGTGGGCGTGCTGGTCTGGCTGCTGGTGCCCTACTACGTCGTGGGGCTGCTGTTCTACGTCGTGCTGGCGGCGGGTGGGCTGTTCGCCTACGTGGCCTACCGCAACGGCCACGTCGAGGAAAAGCGCAAGATCAAGCTCCTTCGTCTCGCCGCGGCACTGAAGCCCAAGCGGAGGGAGCAGTTCGAGATCCTCACCAAGGTGACGCTCTACAACCACGCGGAGAAGGTCGTGATGCCGCCTGACATGGTGGCCGCCGACGCCGACGAGATCGACACCTATAACCGCGCCCAGGAGTTCCTCTACGACCTGGTCTGGCGCCGCGCCAGCGAGGTGGTGCTGATGCCCGACGGGCAGCGGACCCGCGTGCTGTACGTCATCGACGGCGTCACCACCGAGCGCCCCGCGATGCAGCATGCCCAAAGCGACGCCATCATCCAGTTCCTCAAGGGCGTCGCCGGCCTCGACCTGGACGAGCGGCGGCGCCCCCAGAAGGGCCCCCTCTCGGTGGACTTCCACGGCAGCCGCGCCGACATGGTGATGACCACCGACGGCACCACCCACGGGCAGCGCCTCATGATCCGGCACATCCAGGAGGTCGTCCGCACGCGACTCGACGAGCTGGACATGCCCGACGACGTCCTGGAGGAGATCCGCAAGATCGGCAGGACGGAGAACGGGCTGTTCATCGTCTCGGGGCAGCGCGGCAGTGGCGTGACCAGCACCCTGTACTCCATCCTCCGGGAGCGCGACGCGTTCATCCAGAACGTCGGAACCGTAGAGGCCGCCCCGGCGGTCGACCTGGAGAACATCACGCAGCAACCGTACGAGGACGACGCCAAGCTGCCCAGGATCCTGGCGGCCATCTTCGAGCGCGGCGTCGACGTGCTCATGGTCGACAACTGCCCCAACACCGAGACGAGCAAGCTCGTCGTCCAGGCGGCGGCCAAGAGGCCCGTCCTGCTGGGCGTGCAGGCCAACGACTCCTTCGTGGCGCTGGCGCGGTGGGTGAAGATCTGCGGCGACCCGAAGACGGCCGTGAACCTGCTCCGGGGCGTGATGTGCCAGATGCTCCTCCGGCGGCTGTGCACGGAGTGCAAAGAGCCGTACCGTCCCGACCCGCGGCGCCTGGCGAAGCTGAACCTCCCGACGGGCAAGATCGACCGGTTCTACCGCCCGGGCAAGCCCACCGAGGACAAGAAGGGGGAGGTCCACGTCTGCGACGCCTGCCAGGGCAGCGGCTACCGGGGGCGGACCGCCGCCTTCGAGCTGCTCCTGCTCAACAAGGAGATCCGGGAGCTGATCACGAACGGCGCGACGGTCGCGCAGATCCGCGCCGCCTGCCGCAAGAACAAGATGCTCTACCTCCAGGAGCAGTCGCTGCGGAAGGTCATCGACGGCACCACCAGCGTGGAGGAAGTCATCCGCGCGACGCAGCAGCGGAAGAAGTAGCCGCCGGCAAGAGGAAACGAAACGATGATCATAGCCGCCCTCGCGACGATTCTCGTCCTGGCCATCGCCTACTTCCAGGTGGTCCAGGGCGTCTTCAGCGCCCTGATCATGACCGTCGTCTCGGTCGTCTGCGCGGTCTTCGCGCTGAACGCCTACCCGGCCGTGGCCGAGGCGTTCCTCTACTCGCGCCAAGGCGCGTACGCCGACGCCATCGCCCTGACGGCCCTGTTCGTCGTGCCGCTACTGGTGGTCCGGCTGGCGATGGACATGCTGATCAAGGGCAACGTGGCGTTCGGGATGTGGGCCGACCGCATCGGCGGCGGCGTGCTGGGGCTCATCACCGGCATGGTCCTCGTCGGCATGCTGCTGATCGTCATGCAGATGCTGCCGTACGGCGAGAGCATCCTGGGCTTCCGCCCGTACGACGACGCCTTCCAGCGCAACCACCGGGTCACGCCGTTCCACCCCGACGAGTTCATGATCGGCCTGGCCCAGGCGGTCTCCCGGGGCGCGCTGGAAAGCCCGTCCAGCTTCGACAAGATGCACGATGACCTGCTGCTGGAGGCGTTCTGCGCCCGCAACACGGCCGGCAAGAACGGGGCGGTGCTCGCCAAGCCGGACACGCTGACGGTCCACCGTGGCTACCAGCCGACGCCCGAGCAGGCCGACTGGTGCGAGCGCGTGCCCAAGAGCCCGCAGCTCGCGCCCGAGGAGGCCACGAAGATCCTCGTGCTGCGCTGCATCGTGGACGACAGCGCCGCCGATGCCGACTTCTTCTACCGCCTGCCGGGCACGCATTTCCGCCTGGTCGCCCGGAAGGCCAGGTCCGCCGAGGGCCCGAAGCCGGACGCCGGCCCCGCCGACGACATCGGCGACCGCCCCACCGAGGAGGAAGGCCCCGGACAAAGCTACTACCCCGTGGGCTACCTCAAGCTCAACAAGGAAGGCACGAAGTGGGACTTCGCGGCTCCGCCGGTCACCAAGGAACGCCAACGCCTGTTCGCGCAGCTGGTCTTCCAGAGGGGCAAGGCCCGAAGGGCCACCGTCCACTGGGTCTACCGCATCCGGCAGGACGAAGAACCGGACTACGTGGTCTTCCGCCGTGTCTCCCGGCAGCCGGTCTCGAAGGTCTCGAAGATCGCCCCGCCTATCCTGCGGACCGAGAAACCCGCCGGGAAGACGACCGGCAAGAAGAAGTAAAAGAGCACGTCCCCCAAGAAGGCCGGCAAGGCGACGAAGAAACCCGCCCCGAAGACCAAGTGAGACCCGCTCAGCGCTCGCGCCGTTTGGCCAGGCGCTTCGACCAGACCTGCGTCGCCACGTCCGGGCGCCGCAGGTGCCCGCCGTGGACGACCTTTCGCTCGGTCTGCTCGCAGCCGTGCTCCCGCAGCCAGCGGAACGCACCCCAGGACTGGTCTCGGATCGCCGGCATGTCGTCCTTGCCCCAGAAGATCGTGATCGGCAGCTTCTTGAGCTCCTCGGTCACCTCCACCTTCCCGAACAGGTCCTCGTCGCTGTTGCAGTCCCTCGCGATCAGCATGTCGAAGACCTGCGGGTTCCGCAGGCCGATGTAGTACAGCGGAAAGCCCCCCGACGAGAACCCCGTCAGCAGGATCGAGCGGCGATCGATCCGGTAGTTGCGGCAGACGTGGTCGACCACCGCCAGCACCGACCGCTCGTCGTGCGCCAGGTCCTTGTCGTCGGCGTACCAGACGCTCGGGACCACCGGCACGTAGCCCTGCGTGCTCTTGAGCTGCGGGGCGACTACGATCAGCCCGTGCCGCTCGGCCGTGTCCCGCCACTCCAGGATCTGCCGCGTCCGTCCGTCCCACGGGTTCGTGCCGTGCAGCGTCACCACCAGCGGGCAGGAGTCCAGCTCGTCGTAGTAGCTCGGGACGTACAGCCAGTACTTCGTGCGGGTGATAGGCTCCTCGACGCCCGTGTGCGGATGGCGCGTCTCGGGCGGCACGTAGGGGCAGCCCGCCGTCGTGGCCGCCAGCAACGTCAGCACAATGGCCCTGTTCATTCCTGCCTCCCGCCCCTGGCGAGGCGAATACCGACCGGCCCGCCCTTACATGCCGATCGCCACCCGTGGTATGCTACGTCCTGAGGTCGGCGCGTGTCCGATACCATACGACGATAACGTTACCACCTGCGGGAAGGCAATGACAGACCGGATCCCCACGCGCGCGGGGGCAGTCCTGCTCGCGGCGACTGCGGTCACCGGGCACGCCCTCGCCCTGCGCCCGGACGAGGTGCTGGTCGTCGGCAACCGCTCCCTGCCCGACTCGGCTGCGCTGGCGAAGTACTACGCCGCCCGGCGGGGCATGGCCGACCGCAACGTGCTCCTGCTCACCACGACGCGCGGCGAGACGATCTCCCGAGAGGACTACGACCGGGAGATCCGCGATCCCATCCGCCGGGCGCTGGCCGACCGCAAGCTCCAGGAGAAGGTCCGCTGCCTCTGCCTGATGTGGGGCGTGCCGGTGCGTGTCTCGGCCCCGACCGACGCGGCCCACGAGACGGCCTGGGCCGTCACCAGGCGGGCGCGCCAGAAGCTGCACTACCGGCTGGTCATCGACTGCAAGCTCCTCGGCACCGTCGGCAGGACCTTTCCGGCGCCGCGCACGAAGGACCTCAAGCCCATCGGGTACCTGTTCGCCTCGCCCCTGCCCGTCCCGCCCGAGCCCCTGCCCGCCGTCGCGCAGCTCACCCGCGACGTTCGGAAGCTCCTGGCCACCAAGCAGGTCGAGATCGACAAGATCCGCGACGCCCGCCGGCGCGGCATCGCCACCCGCCAGCTCCTCGCCCTGCACCTGGACCTGCGCGGGCTCGGCGGGCTCATCGAGCACCTCCGCGACCATCCCTCGCCGCTGGCGCCCAAGGCCGCCGAACTCCAGGACCGGCTCGACCAGGCCAACCGGCGGATCGCCCAGGTCCGCCGGTCGAAGGTCCGCGGCGAGACCGTCGGGGAGCTGCTCGGCCTCATGGACCGGACCGGCGGGGTCATCGCCGCCGCCGCCTACGCCGAGAAGCTCTACGGGCAGATGCGGAAGGTCCACCACATCGTGAAGTCCGAGGCCGCCGTGGACAGCGAGCTGGCCCTGCTGTGGTGGCGCGACTACCCGCTGCCCGGGCCGATCCGCAACCCGCTGCACTGGCGCAGCCGCGCGGCCACCAGGCCCAACCTGCCCCGCGCGATGATGGCCTGCCGCATCGACGGCCCCAGCCGGGCCGACGCCCTGCGGATCATCAAGGCATCGATCGCCGCCGAGGCCAAGGGCCTGCGCGGGGTCTTCTACGTCGACGCCGGCGGACCCACGCGCGTCGCCGCCGCCGCCCGGCAGCGCTACGACAAGCGGCTGAAGGACCTTCACCAGTTTGCCCGAACGCATACGAAGCTCCAGACCGTCCTCGACGAAAAGCCCACGGTCTTCCCCAAGGGTTCCTGCCCCCGCGCCGCGTTGTACGTCGGCTGGTACAGCCTGAGGAAGTACGTCCCGGCGTTCACGTGGACGCCCGGCGCCGTCGGCTGGCACGTCGCCAGTTGGGAGGCCGTCCACCTCCGCGACGCCGACAGCCGGGAATGGTGCCCGCAGATGATCCGGAACGGTGTCGCCGCGACCCTCGGGGCCGTGGGCGAGCCGCTGCTGACGCAGTTCCCCAACCCCGAGGAGCTCTTCCCGCTGCTCCTGACCGGGCAGTACACGATCGCCGAGTGCTACTGGCGGACGATCCCCGCGGCGAGTTGGCAGATGACCCTGATCGCCGACCCGCTCTACAACCCGTTCCGGGCCAATCCGCAGGTGCAGGCGAAGATTCTTCCGCCCGGCCTGGCGCCCTGACGCCCCGGCCGCCCCGCGCCGCAAACCGCTGCCAGCTCGCAGGCTGCGGGAAACTGTGCCCCGGTGGACCGCGGGCTTGACTGCGGCCGCCCAGGAAAAACTACGGTAAATACCCGAAAGAGTATTGACGACACGCCCAAGCTCGGGTAGTATCATAAATGACCCCAACAGGCTCAGGTCCCCCCCCACCTGAGCCAAAGCGCCGAGGGCTCCCCCGACCTCGGCAGCAGTAATTCGGGCACGAGGTCCCACCCCGCCTCGTGCCCGTGTTTTTTCCCGTCGCCCGCGCCGCCGCGGCCCCCGCGCACCGTCCGTTGCCCGCGCGTCGGTCACCGATGGCTTCCCGCCACGGGGCCCACGCTGTATACTCCGGCCTGTTTGTGCGAGCCCTGTTGGCTTCCGGGGCGGGTTGACCGAGCGGCCGGAGGATGTGATCCAGCCGGAACGTGCGCCAATGCAACTCAGCAAGACCGACACCGACGTGCTCGAAGGCCGACGCGGCGAAGGCGCGCGCATGGCCATGCGGATCGTGGTGCGCCTGGCCGAGGCCTGCGGGGCCGAGAAGCTGATGGACGTCACCCAGGCGCACATCGACGGCTGCGGGCTGCTCAGCCAGGCCAGCCTGGAGTTCGCCGAGGCGTTGGCGGCCGGCGGAGCGAAGGTCGCCGTGCCCACCACGCTGAACATGGGCCCGCTGGACCTCCAGAACTGGCGCCAGTTCGGCGTGCCGGAGGACTTCGCCGCCATGGCCATACGCCAAGGGCGCGCCTACCACGACATGGGCTGCATTCCCACGTGGACGTGCGCTCCCTACCAGGGCTACCTGACCCCGCGCTTCGGTCAGCAGATCGCCTGGGGGGAGTCCAACGCCGTCGTCTACGCCAACTCCGTCCTCGGCGCCCGCACCAACCGCTACGGCGACTACATGGACATTTGCGCGGCCATCACGGCACGCGTGCCGGAGCAGGGGCTCCACCTGACGGACAACCGCCGCGGGCAGTTCCTGGTGCGGCTGGTCGGCTTCCAGGGCGAGCAGCTCCGCGACGAGACGTTCTACCCGGCGTTCGGGCACCTGCTGGGCCCGCTGGCGGGCGAGCGGATCCCCGTCATCGAGGGCCTGCCGCCCGACGCGAGCGGCGACGCCTTGAAGGCCCTCGGCGCGGCGGCGGCCTCCTCCGGGGCCATCGCGATGTTCCACGCCGTGGGGCTGACGCCGGAGGCGCCGAGCCTCGCCGCGGCCTTCCACGGCGGCGAGCCGGAGGAGACCATCGAGGTCCGCCCCGCCGACGTCCAGGCCGCGGTCGCCGACCTCTCGACGGCGAGGGACGGCGAGGCGCTCGACGCCGTCCTGGTGGGCTGCCCGCACTTCTCGTTCGACGAGTTCCGCCGACTGGCCGAGCTGATCCGCCACCAGCGGGGCACGTCGGCCGTGGACTTCTTCGTGCTGACCGGCACCCAGTCGCACGCGCTGGCGCTGCGGCACGGGCTGCTCGACGTGCTCGCCGGCTTCGGCGCCAAGGTCACGCTCGACACGTGCATGTTCCACACCCCCCTGCTGCCGCCGCACGCACGGACGATCATGACCGACTCCGGCAAGTGCGCCTACTACGCCCCCGGCGAGCTGAACGTGCAGGTGGCCTTCGGCAGCCTGGCCGACTGCGTGCGTTCGGCCGTCGCCGGGCGCGTCTGCCGGAGGGCGGCACGATGACGCGGCGCCTGGCGGGACGGTGCATCATCCCCGGCGAGGCCCGCGGCGCGGCGCTCGTGTCCCGCCGGCCGCTGAGCTTCTGGGGCGGGCTGAACCCCGCCACCGGCGAGATCGTCGACCGCCACCACGACCGTTGCGGCGAGGTCGTCACCGGGCGGGTGTTCCTCCTGCCCGGCGGCAAGGGCTCCAGCACCGCCAGCGGGTGCCTGCTCGAGAGCGTCCGGGTCGGCACGGCCCCGGCGGCGATCGTCACGCGGTCGCTGGCCCCGATCCTGGCGCTGGGCGCGATCGTGGCGGACGAGTTGTACGGCCGCACCGTGCCGATGGTCCTGCTCGATGAGGAGTCGTTCGGCTCGATCGAGGACGGCGAGACGGTCACCGTCGAGGCCGACGGCACGGTCACCGTCGAGCCGGCGGACACAACCACGTAGCGGCGGGGCTCGCCCCGCGCGGGGCGCGGCCAGACCGGAGAGGAAACCGTGCGGGTACTCAACGGCGACGACGTCCGGAAGGCCCTGCCGATGGACGCCGCGATCGAGGCGATGAAGCAAGCCTTCGCGGCGCTGTCGGGCGGGCGCGCCGTCGTGTCCCTGCGGCTCCACCTGCCCGTCGAGCAGCACGACGGCGTGAGCTTGTGCATGGCCGCGCTGGTCCAGGAGGAGCACGCCGAGGCCCTGGCCGTCAAGGTCGTCTCGCTGTTCGACCGCAATCCCGAGCGGCACCTTCCGACGCTCCAGGCGGCCGTGCTGGCCCTCGAGCCCGACACGGGCCGGCCCGTCGCCCTGCTGGACGGAGCGGCGTTGACGGCCATCCGCACGGGCGCGGCCTCCGGGGCCGCCACCGACCTGCTGGCCCGGCCCGACAGCCGCACCGCCGCCGTCTTCGGCGCCGGGGTGCAGGCCCGCACGCAGCTCGAGGCCGTCTGCACGGCCCGGCGCATCGAGACGGCGTGGGTCTGGGATCCGCGCCCCGGCGCGGGCGAGGCGCTCTGCCGCGAGATGGGCGGGCGCGGGCCCGTGCCGCGCGATCTCCGCGCCGCCGACGACGCCCGCCAAGCCGTCGCCGAGGCCGACGTCGTCTGCACGGCCACCACGTCGCACACGCCCGTCTTCGCCGACGCGGACCTGAAGGCCGGAGCACACGTCAACGCGGTGGGCTCCTACCAGCCGCACGTCCAGGAAATCCCCCCCGAGACGGTCGCCAGGGCGCTGCTCGTCGTGGACAGCCGCCAAGCCGCCCTCGAAGAGGCCGGCGACATTATCCAGCCCATCAAGCAGGGGCTTATCGGCCCCGATCACGTCCACGCCGAGCTGGGCGAGCTGGTCCTCGGCCGCGAGCAGGGGCGCACCTCGGCGGACCAGGTGACGCTATTCAGGAGCGTCGGCGTCGCCGTGCAGGACGCCGTCGCCGCCCGGGAGGTCTGCCGGCGCGCCGAGCAGCTCGGCCTGGGCCAGGAAGTACAGTGGTGATCGGTCGGCCCCCGGTCGGCCGGTCCCTCATGAGGAGATCCGGGATGCGACAGTACCTCTTCGCCCTGACGTTCGGCATGCTGGCCGCCCCGGCTGCCGCGGCGGGGACGGACCCCAACGCCCCCAAGCCGGTCGTGTACGGCAAGCCTGCCGGCTCGATCGTGCCCGCCTACCGCTACGTCGGCAAGGACGCCGTCGGCAAGGTGGCCTTCTACAGCGAGTACAACGCTCAGAACGACGAGCCCCGCCACTACCGCGGCGACCACGCCTCCTGGATCGACAACCTCGAGGTCATCACCGCCTACTCGACGTTCTTCCCGATCACGCTGCGCAGCGCCGAGGAACCGGAGAAGATGCGGCGAGCCCTGGACCTCACGCGCCGGGCCTACGCGCGGAAGCAGCTCATCTCCTACGCCGCCTACGGCACGGAAGGCGTGGACAAGCTCTCCCGCCTGCTGGATCGCCTGGAAAAGCTGCCCGACGGGCAGGCCGTCATCCGCAACATCTTCGCGGCCAACCTCGGCGACGAGCCCTACCTTGCCGGACGCAAGCCCGAGGACGTCGAGAAGCCCATCGCCTACTTCGACCGCAGGATCCAGTCACGCTACCCGCACATCCAGTCGTGGATCAACTTCGCCGTCTCCACGCCGCAGATCAAGACGTGGGGCACGGGCCGGGACGGCCTCAAACGCCTGCCGAAGGGACTGGACATCGTCAGCATCGACTACTACGCGTTCCTCGGCAACGGCACGAAGAACAACTGGGGCCACCGCGACGTCCGCAAGTCCGAGAAGGCCACCCTGGCGTTCCTGCTGCGGTTCATGGACGACCAGACGCGGCGGATGAAGGCCGCCATCGCCGCCGCCTACCCGCCCGGCGCCGAGCCCATGATGCTCCTGCTGGGCAACTCCAGCTACGTCTGGGACATCACGCACCCCACGCCCGTCAGCATCCAGGACGCCTACTTCGAGTACGTCCGCCGAACCGAGTGGGCCGGCCTGATGTGGTGGACGTTCGAGGACTTCAAGGACTCGATCGGCGGCCGCCACCACGAGATCATCCGCGCCCATCAGCGCCACGGGAAGCGCATCCG
>CAZXOC010000012.1:41736-51193 GCA_964642165.1 uncultured Planctomycetaceae bacterium
GCGGCCGCCACCACGAGATCATCCGCGCCCATCAGCGCCACGGGAAGCGCATCCGCGCCGAACGCCTGTACTGACGGCCGGGAAGGAGCCGCGCATGCGACGACGGACGAGAACCTCACTGATGGTGTCCATGCTCCTCTGCTCAACCGCCGCCGGGCAGGTCGTGCTCACCGGACGCCTGAGGCAGGCGTGCGCCCCGCAGTCCGAGGAGACGGTGCCCCTCTCGGCCGTGCTGGTCTACGCCAACCTCGCGGGGGCGGGCAACCAGGCGCTGACGTTCCGCACGTGGGAGACGCACCCGGCCGGGTGGTATCGCCTCATCGGGGGCGTGGGCACCTACACGCTGGTGTTCTCGACGCCGGCGCACTTCCTGCGGCCGATCGTGAGGACCAACCTGTTCACCCGCGCCGGGGAAGTGGTGAACCTGCGCGTAAGGCCGCGGGCGGACTACGCCATCTTCCACGAGCGTGCATGGGACCCCAAGCCCAGCCGCGGCTACTACCAGCCGTTCGTCGCCCGGGGCAAGGCCGTCACGCACGTCGGGCTGCGCTTCGCCCACGACGGCGTGGACGGCTTCGGTCCCGGCGGGCAGGACCTGCTCGTGTCGGTCCACCGCGAGGTGCAGGGCTCGCCGGACACCTGGCCGCAGGTCGGCCCGACGGGGAGGATCGTGAACGTCGACAGCGGCGGGGCGAAGAACTACATCTGGTCGGCCGGGTGGAACTCCGGCGAGGTGCCGCTGCGACCCGGGGGCCGGTATGCCGTCCACGTCCGCCCGGCGAAGCCCGACGGCGTGATCCAGGCGTTCTGGCGGCCGGTCCAGGCCAAGGCGCGGCGCTGCTACCGCGTGGGCGGCGGCGGCAAGGGCTACGCCGACGCCCAGCTTTGGATGTCCGTCGGCACGGACGGCGACGGGCTGCTGATCCCCTACCACAAGCGCGTCCACCGCGAGTTCCATGAGCTCACGAAGTTCCGGCCCAAGTGGACGCAGACGTACGTCGCCCGGGGCCGGAGCCTGGCGAGCGTGATCCTCTACGCCGCCACGTCGGGCGTCCAGCCACGGATCAGCCGCCAGCGCGTCGCCGTGCGCTTACGGAGGGGCTCGCCCTCCGGGCCGGTCGTCGGCGTCGAGAAGATCGCCGTCGGCGAGGGCTGCTACACGGGCGACGCCTCGTGGGGGGCGTTCGGGGCGGCCTTCGCGCCCGGGGAGGTGCCGCTCACGCCGGGGCGGACCTACGCCGTCGAGTTCGAAACGCTCGAGAGCTACGAGACGCTCCACGGCTTCCTGAACGCCAAGGGGCAGCCCAGCGACGACCGCCCCGGCTTCAACCCCTACCGCAAGCACCCGCTCGATGCGTACGAGAAGGGCAAGGCGTACTTCGGCGGCACCGACGCGGTCGGCTATGACCTGGACATGCAGGTGATCGAGTACGAGCACGCTGCCGACGACTGGGCCCGGGCCGTCGACGAGAAGGACCTTCTGCCCGGCGGCGACATGGAAGGAAGGCCTCCCGCCGGGGCGCCGCCCGCGTGGAAGCCGTTCACGGTAGAGGGCACCCCCGCCCATCGCCGCACCGCGCAGCGGCCGGACGGCCGCAACCACTTCCTGCGCCTGACGAGCGGCAAGCCCGACGGCAAGGCGATCGACGGCGGCTGGGTCCGGCGCGTGGGCAGCCTGGACCGCCGGCAGACGTACCGCCTCTTCGCCCGCGTGCGGTGCTCGTGGATCGTGGACGACAAGCGCCGGTGCCTCGTCGGCATCGACCCCACGGGCCAGGTGACCGACGGCCGCGCGGCGACGATCGTCTGGGCCTCCCTGCCGCACGTCCACGGCACGTGGGTGCCCTACCGCGGCGACCCCGTCCGCCCGAAGGACGAGACGATCAGCATCTGGCTCCGCGCCCGCGCCGAGCCAAGCCCCGTCGCCCCCTTCCGGGCCGACTTCGACGACCTCGCCCTCCGCCGCATCCGAACCGGCGTGCCCGCCGGCCGGTAACGCGTGGAGACGAGCGCCCACCGCAGCTCAGGGAACCGGGGGCGTGGCGGAAGCAATGATGTTCCCGTTCAACGACACGGCGGCCTTGGGGGCGCGGTTGTCGATGGCGGGGTCGTGGCCGTGGGTGTTGAGTGTGTTGGCGTGGACGACGGCGGCGCGGACGGACGTCCCAATGCGTACCGCCAGGCCGTGAGACTCGATGGCATTGGCGCTGAGGACCGTCCGGCCGCCTTCGAGGCTGGCGGCGCAGCCGGGGTGCTCCTTCATCGGCCGAAGCAGGCTGCATCCCGTGACCACCGTCTGTTGGCAGCGGCGGACGACGACGGCCGGGGCGCCGTTGCTCTTCAGCTCGCAGCCGCTGACCCGCACGCGCGCCTTCTCGCCATCCACGACCAGCCCGGAGCCGTGGTCCCAGAACGTCCCCCCGCTGACGGACAGCGTGTGCTCGCCGCGCAGCTCGATGCCCGTCCCGCAGTAGTCCGTCGCGCAGCCGTTCATCACGCCCCACGTGCCGCCGGTGATCTTGCAGCCGTCGATCCGGTCCTCCAGCAGGAAGCCGTGCCGCATCGCGAAGACGAAGCAGTCGGTCAGGCGGGCGAGGTCGTTCTTGCCGAGGTGGAAGCCCACGCCCTTGCGGAGCCCGCGCGGCACGGGGCCGGCGTTCCAGACCTCGACGTTGCACAGGCGGGGCACGTCCCACGTGCCGGTCAGGCGAACCCCGCAGTTGCGGACGGCGACCAGGAAGACGTTTTCGATGTTGGCCCGGCCGACGTTGCTCGCGCCGTCGGCGACGATGCCGTCCCAGGCGTAGCGGATGCGCACGTTGCGGACGAAGACACCGATGCCTCGAACGAGCACGGCAGCCGGGCCAGCCTCCGGCTCGCCCGCCCAGCGGTAGGTGACGTCCAGCCCGCACATCGCCCCCGCGGCGCCCAACTCGAAGGCGGGGCCGTCCCGGTGGCTCGGGAGGATCGCCGGCAGGGCGTCGACGTCCGCCGGCCAGGCCGCTTGGGGCAAGCCAGCCACGGCCACCTTCTCCAACGCCAGCGGCTTCGAGGTCACATAGCGCCCGGGCGGCACGCGGACGCATCGGCTCGTCTGAGCGGCGCGGCTGATGGCCTTCTGCAGCGCGGCCGTGTCGTCCGTCTTCCCGTCGCCGGCGGCGCCGCAGTCGCGGACGTTGACGGCCTCGGCAAGTCGCGCCGGGCCGGGGATCTCCCCGGCGGCGGCGTGCGCGGAGGACGTGCCGCCGACGGCGGCGGCCGCCATCGCCGCCCCGGCGCCGCGCAGCAGCTCCCGCCGCGGCACGCGGGCATCGCTTCGTTCCGGATGGGGGGCGGGACGTCGGAGCTCTGCCATGGGCATTCCCTTCCTGCGACCACCGAGGGCAAGGCACGTGCTTACGGGGCGACGGCTTCGGGTACGATCGCGCCGTGTCGGGCAAGCAGGTCCCGAAGCTCACGCACCGGCACGTCGGCGGGGTCGAGCCCGTTCTGCGCGGCGAGGGCGGCGACCGCCCCGGCGGCCTGTCCGGCGGCCATGCACGTCGCCTCCACGCGGTAGGAGCTGTTGGCCTCCCGGTCCCCGGCCATGCAGCGCCCGGCGACGACGAGGTTGCGGCTGCCGGCGGGCAGCATCGCGCCCAGTGGGATGGTCGGTTCGCAGCCGCGCTTCAGGTGGCGGTGGAAGATGTCGGTCTCGCGATGGACGTCGATGGAGTAGTGGCTGTAGCAGACGGCGTCCTCCCAGACGCGCCCGGACTCGTAGTCGGCGGCGGTGATGGTCTTCCGGCCCCGGATGGTCGCCGTCTCGCGGATGCCGCACTCGGTGGCGAAGAACTCGATGCGGAAGTTCTCCAGCCCGCCCTGGCGCCGGCAGAATCGCAGCAGGCGGAGCATGGCGCGGCGCCCCTCGATCTCCGCGCGGGTCTTGCCCTCGGACGTGCGCCCGTCGACGCCCGGCACGTGGATGCGATTGCCCCCATAGCTGCGCAGGAAGAACTCGATCCGTCCGCCGGACCAGCCGGGGTCGCTGAGCTTCATCTCGCCGGCGGCGACGGCCTGCTCGAACGCGGCCTGGATGGCGTCGTAGTCGAGCGCGTCGGCGTCGTAGCCGCCCGTGCGGACGACGAGCGTGGCGGGCTGGAGCTCGTCGCTCCGCTCGACCTCGAAGCCGGCGAGCGTCACGGCGTTGGCGTCGCCGGTGCAGTCGACCAGCACGCGCGCCCGCACGCCGCGCAGGCCGGTCTTCGTGCACAGCGAGAGCGACCACGCGTCGTCTTCGAAGGCCGCGACCGCCGGCATCGTGTGCAGCAGCAGCTCCACCCCGGCGTCGAGGACGGCCTGGTCCGCCAGGGCTGCGAAGACCGCCCGGTCGATGGGGATGTGGTACGACCCCGCCTGGGGGCTGGCCTTGGCGGGGTCGGGCGCGGGTTGGCCGGTCTCGTCGAGCGTCCGGCAGACGAGCTCCCAGCCGATGCCGGCAATGACCTGCCGGTCCCAGGAATGGAAGCTGGCCGGCGCGTTGATGGCGGCGGTGATCATCGTCCCGCCGAGGACGCCTTCCTTCTCGACCAGCAGCGTCTGGGCGCCGGCCCGCCCGGCCTGGATGGCGGCCATCACGCCGGCGGTCCCCCCGCCGACCACGCACACGTCGTAGTTGTCTGGCATCCTGTTTGTCCCATGGGCGGCGTGCCCGCCAGGGGTCGCCCGCAGGCCCATGGCGAACGACGACGGCCTCACACCTGCCAGGCCTTGGAGCGCGCGCACCGGACGTGCCGGCCGCGCTCAGGCGCCTCGGCGCCCTTCGCCCGGCCGACCTACTCGACCGGCGCTTGGCGAACGACCCGTTCGAAGTCGTACCGGCTGCGTAGGCTACCAGCGCCCAGGCCGTGAGGCAACGCCGACGCGGCACCCGCAGACGCGATGCGTCCGCCGTCGCGGCGGCTTCGGGCGGGGGCGGGGCCGTGGCCGAGTGGCGGAACGCCTGGTCACGCCCCGGCGTCGGGCGAGACGGCGGCCGGGTCGGCGAGCTCGCCGTACAGCATGATGCGATCCTTGCCGGCCTCCTTGGCGGCGTAGAGGGCGCGGTCGGCCATGGAGACCAAGGCCTCGGCGCTGGTCGGGCGGTCGGCGCGGAGGGAGGCGACGCCGATGGACAGCGTGACGACTCGAGGGAACCTGCCGGAGTCGCGCAGGTCGCGGGAGAGGCGCTCGCGGAGGCGCCCGGCGACGATGAGGGCCTGCCGGGCGCTGGTGTTCGGCAGCAACAGGACGAACTCGTCGCCCCCGTAGCGAGCGGCGGTGTCGCTGCGCCGCAGCATCCAGTGGATGACCTTCGCCGCGACGACCAGCACCTCGTCGCCGAGCTGGTGCCCCAGCGTGTCGTTGAGCTGCTTGTAGTGGTCCAAGTCGCACATGCAGCAGGTCAGGTCGTGGCTGTAGCGGACGGCCTCGCTGAACTGCCGGTCCAGTTCCTCGCTGAACCGCCGGCGGTTGGCCAGCCCGGTCAGGTGGTCCGTGACGGCCATCTCCCGCAACCGGGCCAGCGACTGCTCGAGCTGCCCGTTCTTGAGCTTCAACTCCTCGAGCATGAGCTCCAGCCGCACCTGGAGACGTTCGTTCTCCTGGCGCATGAGATGCTGGCGGATGGACTTCTCGATCAACACCGGGATGGTCAGCAGGTAATCCCCCAGCTTGACGACGTAGTCCTGCGCGCCGCGGACGATGGCCTCGGCGGCCACGGCCGAGTCGTTCTCCCCCGTCACGAAGATCACCGGCACGTCGGCGGCGTCGAGGATCTCCTCCAGCAGGCGCAGGCCCTCGATGTCGGGCAGGTGGTAGTCCAGGAGGATCGCGTCGAAGCTCGCCAGGTCCTGGGCGAGGCACTCGCTGCCGGTCGCAACGGCGACGGTGCCGCCGGCGACCTGCGGGCCATAGTGCAAGGCCACCGCCTCGCACAGCAAGCGTCGATGGTCGGCGTCGTCCTCGACGATCAGGATTCGGGGCAGTTCAGACAACTGGGGCATCTTCGGCTCCCTCGCACGTCATCGAAGGCACGGGCCGAAGCGGCGTCCAGTGCCGGACGGATTCAGCTACCGCCTCCAGGAGCCGCCGCGGGTCGGTCGGCTTGAGCACGTAGCCGTCGGCGCCGCCGGCAAGGGCCCGCCGCCGGTGGGCCTCGTCGTCCAGGCCGGTCAGCATGACGACAACCACCTCCCGCAGGGCCGGGCTCGACTTGATCGCCGCCAGCACGTCGTGCCCGGACGCCCCCGGCATCTCGATGTCCAGGTAGACCAGGTCCGGGCGCGGAGCCCCCGCGGGCCGGGCGGCCCGCCGCAGGTAGTCCAGGGCCTCGGCGCCGTCGGCGGCCTCGCGAACGTCGGCGCGCGGAGCGGCCGCCTCGATGATCTCCCGCACCAGCATCCGGCAGTCCGGGTCGTCATCGACCAACAGGATGGTGATCGGCCTCGATGCTGTCCTGGCTGGGGCTGTCACGGCTCTCCGGCGGCTCTTCGGGCGGGGTGGTGTTGTCCACGCCCAGGGCGACGTGGAAGGCCGAGCCCTTCCCCACCTCGGACTCGACCCACGACCGCCCGTCGTAGTTGGACACGACGCTCTTGACCAGCGCCAGGCCCACGCCCTTGCCCTGGACGCCGGCGGGGGCGTTTGCGGCCCGGCGGAAGACACAGAAGACCTTCTCCTGCTGTTCGGGCGGGATGCCCGGCCCGTTGTCCGCGACGCGGAACTCGTGCATCCGACCCGCGCGGCGGTAGCTGACCCGGATCCACCCGCCTTCCTCGCGGTGCATGTACTTGATGGCGTTGTCGATGAGGTTCTGGAAGACCCGGCGAAGGCGGCTCGGCTCGACGTACAGCCGCGGCATGGGCCCGCCGACCTCCAGCTCGATGCCGCGGTGCTTGAGCTCGTAGTCGAATGCCCCGGCCAACTCGCCGATCAGGGCGCCCATGTCCACCAGCTCGCGCTTCTGCGGCCGCGTGCGGACACGGGAGAGCTCGAGCAGCTCGGCGATGAGGGAGGTCTGGGCATCGACGTTGGCCTGGATCCGCTGGAGGCGGGCGAGGGCGTCCTCGGGCAGCTCGTCGCGCCACTTGAGGACGATCATGGTGGCCATCCCGGCGATGTTGCGGAGGGGCGCGTTGAGGTCGTGGCTGACGGCGCGGAGGAACTCCTCCTTCTCGGTCATCTCGCTCCGCAGGCGGCGGTTGGCGACCTGAAGCTCCTCGGTCCGCTCGGCGACGTTCTGCTCGAGCTGCTCGTTGGCGGCCAGCAGGTCGTCCCGCGTGCGGGCCAGCTCGCCGACCATGCCGTCGAAGGCCTCGCCCAACTGCCCGATCTCGTCGCGGCGGCGGATCCGGGCGCGGGCGGAGAAGTCGCCCTTGGCCAGCCGTCCCGTCAGGGCCACCAGCCGACGCAGCGCCTTGATCATCAACTGCCAGACGAGCAGGTACCCCAGCGGGATGCCGCAGAGCACGATGCCCGCCGCCACGACGGCCATCCGCTGCCGGACGGCCGCCAGCTTCGCCGTCGTCGCGCGGGTGTCGAAGGCGATCCGCACCGCCCCGACCAGGCGCTGCTCGTACCAGATCACGTCCCGCATGACGATGGGGCGAGCCAGGACGAGCACGTCGTCGTCCAGACGCCGGGTGGCGGAGACGGCCACCGGAATCCGTATGAGGGACGACCACTGCCCGGTGTCCCGCTCCGAGCACGCCGAGGCGACGGGCAGGCCCCGGGCGTCCAGCAGGGCCACGAACCGGACGTTGTCGTTCCGGAGGAAGTCCCCCACCAGTCGCTGCAGCGCCAACCCGCGCCCTTGCCGGAGGTCGTACTGCCCGGCCACGCCGAGGGCCCGGGCCAGTTGGATGGCGTGCTGGCGCTCGCTGCTGCGGAGACTCGCGCGCGCCGTGTCGTAGTAGCACCACCCCCCGGCGAGCGTCACCCCCACCACGACGACGGCCAGGATGAAGGCGGACTTCAACTGAAGCCCGACTCGCAGACGTTTCCCGGCGCGACGCTGGCTCATGATGTCGCGGGACCTCCAGGGACCCCATCCGCACAGACCGTCCGGGCCGTTCCGCCGGCCCCGACATCGTCACCCCCAGCCCTATCGACCAGCCGGAGAAGGGGCTTTGCTAAGGCCTGCGGAGGTCGTCGGATGGGGATCGCCCGGCCGGGATGGCGCCGCGCGGCGGACCCGCGCCGACCCCGGCGGCGGTGCTGTCCGCCGGGCCATCAGCGCTTCGGGGCCGCCCCGCGGCGACGGCGCCAGCGGCAGGGCGTGTTCTTGTCCACCAGCGTCTTGAGCTTCTTGCAGTACACCGCCGCCATGGTGCGGCACAGGCCGGCGCTGTCGGCCGGGGGGAAGTCGCTGTGCGGGCACGAGAAGTCGCAGAACTCCGGAACGCGCGGATCCATGGTGCCTCCCGGCCAGCCGCCCGCCGCCCCGAGCCGAGGCAAGACGGACCTCGACCGCGCCGCGGCGGCCCGGCGCGTGTTGTACCCTATCATAGCCCATGGACGCAGCCGAGCAATCCCGGACCCGGCGCCGGGCGCGGCCCAAGCGAATCGCCCGGCAGGCGATTCTCGCCATCGCGAGGCGGCTGGCCGGGCCGTTCATCCTCGAGACCACGTGGCTGGCGGTCACGCGCCCGCAAGTCGCCCTCGCCGGCCTGCCCCCCGCCTGGGACGGCGCGACCGTCGCCCTGCTGGCCGACCTCCACGCCGGCAGCCGCCTGGGCTGGGACTACCTGCGGCGGGTCGTCGGCGTGGTCAACGACGCGCGCCCGGACGTGGTCGCCCTCGTCGGGGACTTCATCAACTGGTACGGCCACGCCACGCCCGAACTGGTCGAGGTGCTCGGCGAGCTTCGCGCCGGCGAGGGCCGCTTCGCCGTCCTGGGCAACCACGACCACCGCGCCGATGCCGCCGGCGTGACCGACGCGCTGGGCGCCGCGGGCATCGACGTGCTGAGCAACGCCCACCGCCTCCTGAGCCGCGACGGACAGACGCTCTGCCTCGCCGGCGTGGACGACTACCGCCGAGGCCGGCCCGACGCCCGCGCCGCCCTCACCGGCGTGCCCCAGGCGACGCCGCGGGTCCTCCTCTGCCACAACCCCGACTACGCCGAGGACTTGCCGCCCGCACTCCGCGTCGACCTGATGCTCTGCGGGCACACGCACGGCGGGCAGATCCGCCCGCCCGCCGGCTCGGCGCCCTTCCTGTCCATCCGCTATCGCAAGTACGGCCAGGGGCTCGTGCGGGGTCCGCGCTGTTGGGTCTACATCACGCGCGGCATCGGGACGGCCCACCTGCCGCTCCGCCTGAACTGCCGCCCCGAGCTGCCCATCCTCACCCTCCGCCGCGCCCTCCGCCGCCCGAGCTAGGCCGAAGTTCCCGCCCATCTGGGGGCTGATTCTGTCATAAGGCCCGAAGAAGGTCA
>CAZXOC010000013.1:0-1564 GCA_964642165.1 uncultured Planctomycetaceae bacterium
TGGTCAACACCTACCTCGACGGGGACCGCTCCACCGGCACGCTCACGTCGCCGGCGTTCGTCATCGAGCGGAAGCACATCAACTTCCTCATCGGGGCGGGGAACTTCCCGGGGAAGACGTGCATGAACCTGCTGGTCGACGGCAAGATCGCCCGCACCGCGGTCGGGCCGGCGATCAAGAACGCCAACCGGCAGGAGGTCCTCGACTGGAGATCCTGGGATGTCGAGGAGTTCATCCGCAAGAAAGCGACTCTCCAGATCGTCGACAACCATACCGGCGGCTGGGGACACATCAACGTCGATCACATCGTTCAGTCCGACGAGCCGCGTAAGCCCACGTATGTCCACGCAGCGAAGGCGCCCGTATCCATGAAATCAAAGGTCCCAAAGTACACGTTCGCGAACACGCTGGAAGAGCAGGAAGAGCAGCTCAAGACGAACCCGCTCCTGGCACGCTTCCGGGCATCCCGGGAGAAGCTGCTGAAAGACCCCCATCATCCGCGCTACCATTTCGTCAGCCCGGAACACCGCCTGAACGACCCGGACGGGCTGTGCTTCTGGCAGGGGAGATGGCACCTGTTCTACCAGGGGTACCCGCCGGAAGACCCGCGCCAGCACTGGGGGCACGCCGTCAGTACGGACCTGATCCACTGGCGCGACCTGCCCTACGCGATCTATCCCGATCCGGAGAGGGCCTGCTTCTCCGGATCCAGCCTCGTCGAGGACGACCGCGTCATCGCCATGTACCACGGCACGCAGGTCGGGAGCATGGTCGCCGTGTCCAGCGATCCGCTCCTGCTGAACTGGGAGAAGGTCACGGGCAAGGCCGTGATTCCCTTCCCCAAGCCCGGCGAGCCCGCCGTGCCGTATCGGATCTTCGACCCCTGCATCTGGAAGAAGGACGGGATGTACTACGCCCTGACCGCCGGAACGCTGCCCACCGGCCCCGGCGGCAAGCCCGTCCGCGCGGAGTTCCTGCACCGCTCGAAAGACCTGGCCACATGGGAGTACCTGCATCCGTTCCTCGAGGACGATCGGTACGGGATCGTCGGCGATGACGGGGCCTGCCCCTACTTCTGGCCGATCGGCGACCGGCACATCCTGCTGCACTACAGCCACACCAGCGGCGGGAAGTACCTGCTCGGGGACTACGACAAGAAGCGCGACAAGTTCAAGGTCACCTATGGAGACGACTTCAACTTCGGGCCTTCCGGGCCCAGCGGCGTGCACGCGCCGTCCGCGACGCCCGACGGGAAAGGCGGGGTCGTCGTCATCTTCAACATGAATCCCGGCAAGGGACACGAGGGCTGGAACCAGATCATGTCCCTGCCCAGGCTGCTGACGCTTGCCAAGGACAACGAGATCGGTGTGATCGGAACGCAGCCCGCCGGAGGAATCGAGTCCCTTCGCTGCGATCATCAGCACCTGGAGAAGCGGACGCTCCCGGCGAACCAGGAGGTCGTGCTCGAGAAGATCAAGGGCAGCTCGATGGAGCTGATCGCGGAGATCGACTGCAAGGGATCTCAGATGATCGAGCTGGACGTTCTCCGCTCGCCCGGCAGGGA
>CAZXOC010000013.1:1664-20497 GCA_964642165.1 uncultured Planctomycetaceae bacterium
ACTGCAAGGGATCTCAGATGATCGAGCTGGACGTTCTCCGCTCGCCCGGCAGGGAAGAGGTCACGCGGATCATGTTCTTCCGGGGCCGAGGGTACAGACAGCGCGGGTCGCGGAGAAGGGGCCGGGCGGTCAGCAGCGCGATCTCGATCGATACGTCGCGGGCGTCCACGCTGCCCGACGCCCGCTCGCGCGCGCCGGAGACGGCGCAGGTCCTCGTGGGCCCGCGGGAGCCGCTTGCGCTCCGCGTGTTCCTCGACAGGAGCGTTGTGGAAGTGTTCGTCAACGGCAGACAGTGCGTGGCGGTACGTGTGTACCCGGGCCGCGAGGACAGCGTCGGCGTGTCGCTGCGTTCCCAGGGCACGGACGCGGTGCTGAAATCGCTCGACGCGTGGCAGATGAAGAGCATCTACGAGTGAGGCGGCGGGCCGTCCGGAGAATCCCGGTTGGCACCTGCGGGCAAGAAGCGGCTCGGTCGTCCCTGAGGGGACTCCTCCGGCAGGGGGCGACCCGTTCCCGGCAGCGAACTGCTGGGCCATTCCCACGCCGTCCCTGGCGGGACGGCCGATGTGGGTTCGCGTGCGTGCCCGTGCGCGATTCGTGAACGGCTGCAACGGGGAGGTCTGTGGCGCGACCATCAGGGGGCACGGCGCGGCCTCATCGGTGCCCGGCGTGACGGCCCGAACAGCCATTGCCCACTTCGCTTGACGTGGTTCGGGCGCGGGTTGGCCGGCGACGGGGTCGGCGCAAGGTTGTAGAATGGGGGCGGTTACGGGCTGTCGGGTCGGCGGCGCACCGGCGGGCGGCTGGAGAAGCGGATGCTGCGGCTGGAAGAGGTGCACAAGACGTATCGCGCGGGCGCCCAGCGGGTCGAGGCCCTGCGCGGCGTCGACCTGACGATCGACGAGCCGGGCTTCTTCGCCGTGATGGGGCGCTCCGGCAGCGGCAAGAGCACGCTGCTGCACCTGGTAGCCGGCCTGGACCGCGCCGACCGCGGGCGGATCCTCGTGGACGGCGAGGACCTGACGGCCATGAGCGAGCGCCGGCTGACCGAGTTCCGCCGGCGCCGGGTGGGGATCGTCTTCCAGCAGTTCAACCTGATCCCGACGCTGACGGCGGCGCAGAACGTCGCCCTGCCCGGCGTGATCGACGGGCGCCCTCGCGGCTGGGTGGACGAGCGCGTCGCGGAGCTGCTGGAGCGGTTCGACCTGGCGGCCCGCGCCGCCCACCGCCCCGAGGCGATGTCGGGCGGCGAGCAGCAGCGCGTGGCCACGGCGCGGGCGCTGCTGTTCGGCCCGCCGCTGCTGCTGGCGGACGAGCCGACGGGCAACCTGGACTCCGCCAGCGCCGAGCACCTCTGGCGGCTGCTGCGGGACCTGGCCGAGCGCCAGAGCATCACGGTGCTGATGGTGACGCACGAGCCGGCGGCGGTGCTGAACTGCTCGCGGGTCCACGTGCTCCACGACGGGCAAGTGTGCGGTGAGTTTGACGTCGAGGGACTCGATGCGGGCGCTGTGGCATCTCACTACCAACAGCTTAGCGGGTAGGCGTTGGCGAACCGTCCTGCTGGTGCTGGCCGTGGCCCTGGCGACGGCGCTGACCGTCGGCGTCGCCTCGGCGATCGGCACGATGAGCCGGTCCATCGTCCACGTCGTCGGGCAGGTGACCGGGCTGGCCGACCTGCGCGTCGAGCACCGCTTCGGCGAGCGTTTCGACCGGGGCCTGCTGGAAGAGATCCGCCGCTGGCCGGAAGTCGAGCTCGCCGCGGGGCGGCTCGAAGGCGGCGTGACGCTCGAATTGAAGCGCACCGGGCGCAAGGTCACCGTGCTCCTGCGCGGCGTCGAGCCGGACATCGAGGAGCAGCTCAACCCGCGGGCCCTGGCGGCCGGGCGAATGGTCCGCTCCGGCAGCGAGGTCGTCTTCGACCAGCGCGTGCGGCGGAAGCTCGACGCCAAGGTGGGCGACGTCCTGGCCGCCACCCGCGCCGAGGCGCGCGCCGAGCTGACCGTCGTCGGCGTGCTGGAGCGCCCGAAGCTGCGCGTGCTTCAGCGCCGTCTGGCCGTGGCGCCGCTGGGGCGGGTTCAGGAGCTGGCCGGGGGCGCGGGCCTGCTGGACCGGATCGACGTACGGCTTCGCGCCGGCGCCGACGCGGAGGCGGTGGCCGCCGCCCGCCCGGCCGCCCTGCCCGCCGGCGTGGTGTTCCGCACGTCGGCGGCGGCACGGGCGGGAGTTAACCGCCACCTGCGCTGGTCGAAGCTGCTGCTGTACGTGCTGACCGTCCTGGCGTCGCTGTCGTCGGGCTTCCTGATCCTGACGACGCTGACGACGGCCGTCACCCAGCGGACGCGGGAGATGGCCATCCTGCGGTGCATCGGGGCGAGCCGGGCGCAGCTGGCGGCCGCGCAGGTGGCGGGCGGGTCGCTGGTGGCCGTCGGCGGCGCGGCCGCGGGCACGCCGCTGGGGATCCTGGTGGCCTACGCGCTGTATTGCCGCTTCCAGGAGTTCCTGCCGGGCGGGTTCCACGTGAATCCGGGAGACGTTGCGGTGGCGGTCTCGGGCAGCCTGCTGGCCGGGCTGCTGGGCGCGTCGTATCCGGCGTTCCTGGCGGGGGCGGCCCGGCCGCTGGAGGCCCTGACCGTCCGCGCCCGCCGGCCGAAGCATCGCCACGTGCTCCTCTGCGCGGCCGCGGGGCTCGTCCTGGCGTCGGTGCAGCCGGTCGTGCAGTGCCTGCCGATCGACGGCGAATCGGCGTTCTGGTTCTGGGCGTACGTGGGACTGCCGCTGACGTTCGCGGGCGTGTTCCTGCTGAGCGTGCCGCTGCTGGTGCTGGTGGCGCGGGGCGTGGGGCCCCTGCTCGCGCGGGGACTCGGCATGCCGGCGGCGCTGCTGCGCCAGTCGGTGCTGGCCACGCCGATGCGGCACGGCTTCACGGGCGGGACGCTGATGGCGGGCCTGGCGCTGCTGGTGTCCATCTGGATGCAGGGGCGCAGCGCGACCGCCGGCTACCTGGACGGCCTGAAGATGCCCGACGCCTTCGTGCACAGCTTCTGGTCGCTCAGCGAGACGCAGTGGCAGGCCCTCCGGAGCGTGGAGGCCGCCACCGAGGCCTGCCCGGCGAAGATGTTCCCCGTCCGCGCGGTGGGCATGCAGCTCGGGCTGAAGGAACTCTCGCCGCCGAACACGCTGTTCGTCAGCACGGACATGCCGGCGTTCCTCGAGATGACCGACGTGGACTGGCACGAGGGCGACCGGCGAACGGCGCTGCGCCGCCTCGAGGACGGCCGCGCGCTGCTCGTCGGGCGGGAATGGTCCGTCGCCCACGGCGTGGGTGTCGGGACGCGGCTCGCCCTCAAGACGCTCGAGGGGCCCGTCGACTTCGAGGTGGTCGGCGTGGTCGCCTCGCGGGGGCTGGACCTGGCCACCGGCTTCTTCGGCATCCAGAAGCCCTTCACCGACACGGCGATGAGCAGCGTCTTCGGCACGCGAGCCGACGCCAAGCGGTACTTCGGCGTCGAGGGCGCCAACCTCGTGCTCCTCTCGCTGCGCGAGGACGTCAGCGACAAGGAGGCGGTCCGCCAGCTCACCGCGGCCGCCCCGGGCAGCGTCGCCGGCACCAGCCGCGCCATCCGCCGGCGCGTGACCCGGTCGCTCGACCGGCTGATGAAGGTCATGAGCTCCCTGGCGGTCGGCAGCCTGGTCCTGGCGTGCTTCGGGGTGGGCAACCTGATCGTCGCGGAGGTGGTCGCGAGGCGCTTCGAGTTCGGCGTGCTCCGCGCGGTCGGGGCGCAGCGCGGGCTGCTCGGGCGCCTCGTCGCGGGCCAGACGCTGCTCGTCGCGCTGACGGGCTGCGTCGCCGGCGTGATGCTGGGCGTGGAGGCGGTGCTCATCGAGCGGGTCTTCCACCGCCAACTGATGGGCATCGACTATGCCCTGCACGTGCCGTGGGACGTGATCGCCTGGGGAGCCCTCGCGCTGATCGGCGCGGCGCTGGTGACGGCCCTGCCGGCCGTCTTCCGCGTCATGCGCCGCTCGCCCCGCGCCCTGCTCGCCCGGCAGGAATGACCGATCCCGCCGCCGCCCCGGCCGGGCGGTTCGCTACGGGCGGACCTCGATCGGCGAGACCCGCCCGCCGGCTTCCTCGACCCGGTAGAACGCCCCGGCCCGCGGCACGTCCACGGTCGCCCGCCGGCCGCCCGGGATGGTGATCCGGACGCCCTTGCGGTCGGCCAGCGGCGAGTGGGCATACAGCAGCCAGCGGCGGGCGGGCTTCTCGCCCCGGACGAGCGCGAGGCTGAAGACCGGCAGGTTGGTCTGGTGTTTCCACGGCCGGGGCGGGTCGAGGCTGGTGTCCAGCAGGAACCAGCGGTGGACCTCGGCGTACTTCTCGGGGACGGCCTCCTGGTAGGGATGGCGGTGGGCGCGGTTGGGCACGAGCCGCCCGAAGCGCCAGAACTCCTCGAGCGTCCCGCCGGCGTAGAGGCGGTCCACGGCCCGGACGGTCTGGAGCCAGTACTCCTTGACGGGCGCCAGCGGCGTGGCATGCCCGCGGAACTCGCGGACCGCGCGGGGGCGCAGCAGCCACAGGCCGAACTGCACCCACCCCAGCGTGCGCTCGGGGGGGTAGTCCTGGCCGTCCTTGAGGTACTGGAGGGCCTTGGACTTCTTGAGCAGTTCCGGGTCGATCTTCGCGGGGTCCTTCGCGGCCCGTCCCTTCAGCCAGGCCTTGATCTCGTTGCCGTCCCAGGTGGAGATCTCGAACCAGAAGTTCGGGTTGACGCGCCAGGCCTCGTCGAGCTGGAAGATCCAGTTCATGGACTGGACCTGGGTGGACCAGACCCAGTGGTCGCGGTTGGGGCACCAGTTGTGGGTGTAGTAGGAGGGGCTGCCGCCGTCCCAGATGTGCCAGTTGGGCGAGGTCCACTCGTCGGTGATGAGGGAGTACTGCTTCCAGGCGCTCCAGCGGCCGAAATGGCTCGGCCCGAAGGCGCCGTAGCCGATGAACCGGACGTTCTTGCGCCAGGTCTCGCTGACGAGGGCGTCGCGCATGGCGCGGAACATGACGGGGTAGCGCCGCATCCATCCCCTCGCGACGACCCGGCGCTTGAACTGGTCGGAACGTCCGGCGCCGTGGGTGTCCTGGTAGCGCTTGGAGTGGCGCATCTGGTGCCAGCGGAGGTCGGGCGCCTCGTTGTTGGAGACCCACAGCACCAGCGGCGGGTCGGGGTATGCCTGCTGGAGCCACTTCATCCCCGGCGTGTCGACGTAGGCGGCGGCGGGGTCCTTCCACGGCTCGACGGCGCCGAACGGGCTGAGCTTCGGCATCCGCTGGCCGTCGGGGGTGAGCACGCCGGCCCAGCGCTCCAGCGGGCCGTCGCGGTAGGCCTTCTTGACCAGCATGGCCTCCCACTGCGTGCCGCGCATGCTGATCGGCAGCTTCAGCTCGCGGCACAGGCCGATCAGCCGCGCGTAGTAGCCCAGGAAGCGGTCGCGCTGCTTGGGGTTGTTCGGGTCGCCGCCGGGCCAGGCACACCACGGCAGGACGTGGCTGCCGCGCTGGATCAGCTCGATCTGGTGGTCCGGCTGGAAGGTGCCCCTCACCGAGCCGACGTTCCAGTGGCTCACCAGGGGCAGTGGCCTGCCCGCCGGGCCGTTGGGCGGCCGCAGGGCCTCGCGGCGGATCACCTCGGCCGCACGCCGGGCCGCGGCCGTCGGCTCGGGAGGCACGGGGTCCGCCGCCCCCGCGCGGCCCCCGATCGCCGCGACCCCGACGGCCGCGGCCAAGCAGGGCAGCACGCCTGCTCGTACTGGCGGTCTGGCCATGCTGCGCTTCCTTCCTCGCCGCCGCGCGCCTCGCCGCACGGGCGGGCCGGGTCCGCGAGCGATCAGGCCCCCACGCCCATGGCCTGGAGGTTGCGGAGGCTGATGGCGAGGCTCTCGAACGGGTCGCGCTCGTAGCAGTTGTCCTGCTCGACGAGGTAGTACTCGACGCCGCCGGCCTCGCCCGCCTCGAGGATCGCCGCCCAGTTCAGGTTGCCCTCGCCGATCTCGGCCATCCGGACCTCGCGCTCGGCGCTGACGGCCATGTCCTTCAGGTGGATGACGGGGATGCGCCCCGCGCACTTGCCGAGCCACCACGCCGGGTCGCCGCCGCCGGCCTGGATCCAGTACGTGTCGATCTCCGCCTTGAGCTGCTCCGGCGGGATCGCGTCGTAGAGCGTCTCCAGCCAGGTCTTCTCACAGTCGAACTTCGCCAGCTCGTGGTTGTGGTTGTGGTAGGAGAAGTCCATCCCCTCGGCGGCGAGGCGTTCGGCCACGGGGGCCAGCTCGTCGGCGAAGCGCCGGATGCCGTCGCGGCTGCGGTACTCGCCGGGCAGCCCGCCGATGGCCGGGTGCGTGCAGCCCCACAGCTTGTGCAGCTCGATCACGCCGTCGAGGTCCTCGAGGAATCGCTGCCAGGGCAGGTGCGTGGCCGCGACGGTGAGCTGGTGGTCCCGGCAGATCTTCGCCACGTCGGCGGGCTCGACGGGCCCGAAGGCAGAGACCTGGATGGCGGTGTAGCCGATGTCGGCGACCTTCTTGAGCGTCGCCGCGACGTCCTCGATGGTCTTGGTGAACTGACGCACGGTGTAGAGCTGCGCCCCGGGGATGCCCTTGGCCATGTCAGGCTCCTTCTTCCCGTTCCTCCTGGTACTCGAGGAACTTGTTTTCGTGCATGCGGCTGGCGACCCAGTACCCCAGCAGCCCCCCGCCGGCGCCGCCGGTCAGCCAGTCCAGCGGCAGCGCCTGGTAGCAGGCCGGCACCCTCATCCAGGCGCCCTGCCCGCTCTCGAGGGAGCCCGTCGCCGCCAGCACGTAGGAGGCGAGGCCCACGAGGATCGGCCCCGCCCACGCCGGCAGGCTGAAGCGCATGGGAAAGACCATGTAGGCCAGCATCGCCGCGAGGAAGCAGCCGCCGAAGACGGCGAAGAGAACCTGCCCCCGGTCGACCGACCGGGCCAGCAGCCACACCAGCGCCAGGGCGGCGGCCACCAGCAGCGCAAAACACATGCCGCGGCGAGCCATCTCGTCGCCGGGGGTCGCGCCGGATCGCCCCCGCCGCCCCGCAACCGCTCGCCCCACGATGATCCGCGCGAAGCCCCCGCCGAGGATCTTCAGCGGCAGGTCGTCGTAGGCGTCGGCGCCGTCGGCGTCCTTGCCCGCGGCGACGAAGCGGACGTACTCGCGCTGCTGGCGCTCGTCGAAGTCGCCCAGCAGGTCCCGCCAGGCCCAGCGCCCGAGCCGCCCGTCGATGGCGCGCCGCAGCCCGTGGAGCACCGCGGCCGCCGCGGCCAGGATCGCGCCGAGCAGCACGGTCTCGGCGGCCATCTGCCAGTACAGGGCGGCCAGGTCGTCCTGCCGGACCCACAGGAGCGTCCGCATCGGCCCGGAATGAAGGCTCACGCCGCCGAGGCCGAGCAGCACGGCCGTCATCGCTCCCTCCGGGCGCGCCGTGAGCGTCGTCACGCCGCCGACGATGGTCAGGACGAGGACCGCCGCGGCCAGCACGCCCGCGTCGCGCAGCGCGCCGGTCGCCACGAAGGCCACCGCCCCGGTCGGATCGGCGGGGCGGATCAGCCGCCAGACCAGGAAGTAGGCCACGGCCAGCACGCCCGCGGCGGTGAGCTGCACCTGGAGCTTCTCGAGCCAGTGGAGGCGGCGATGCGTCATAAGGCACTCGACATCCGGGGGCTGCAGCGGCTATGATGCAGGGCTTATCGTGGTCCTGCCGCGTAAAGGCGGCCATCGTACCCGGAAACGCGGGCGAAGGCAAAGAAATGCGCAGTGCCGTCGTTGAGGAGATCACCGCTCGTGCCTCCCGAGCGAACAAGCGAATCATCCTCCCCGAGAGCGAGGACCCTCGCGTCCTGGCCGCGGCGGGCGAGGTCACGCGTCGCGGCTACGCCTCCGTGTCCCTGCTGGGCGATCCGGACAAGGTCCGCGCCGCGGCGGCGGACGCCGGAATCGACCTGAGCGGCGTCGAGATCGTCGATCACCTGGCGGACCCGGCGCGCGGGCAGTACGTCCGGGCGCTCCACGAGCGCCGCAAGTCCCGCGGCATCACCCCCGACGACGCCGAGTCGCTGATCGCCCGGAGCGTCTACTTCGCCGGCGCGATGGTCGCCGACGGGCGCGCCGACGGCATGGTCGCCGGCAGCATCTGCCCCACCAAGGACACCATCCGCAGCGCCCTGTGGAGCGTCGGGCTCGCCGAGGGCAACCGGACCGTCTCGAGCTGCTCCGTCATGCAGACCATCGTCCCGGAGGTCGGCGTGCATGGGGCCCTCGTCTTCGCCGACACCGGCGTCGTGCCCGAGCCCACCGTCGAGCAGCTCGCCGACATCGCCATCCACGCCGCCGAGGCCTGCCGCGCGCTGCTGGGCGCCGAGCCGCGAGTCGCCATGCTGAGCTTCTCGACGAAGGGCTCGGCCTACAGCCCGTCGGTGAAGCACGTCGTCGAAGCGACGAAGCTCGCCCAGGCGAAGCGCCCGGACCTCAAGATCGACGGCGAGCTCCAGCTCGACGCCGCCGTCGTGCCCGACGTCGCCGCGCGCAAGGGCAAGGGCGGCGAGGTCGCCGGACGCGCCAACGTGCTGATCTTCCCCAACCTCTCCTGCGGGAACATCGCCTACAAGCTCGTCGAACGCCTCGGGCGGGCGACGGCGCTGGGGCCGCTGCTCCTGGGCCTCGCCAGGCCCGTCAACGACCTCTCCCGCGGGTGCGGCGCCGAGGACATCGTCCTGGTGACGGCCATCACCGCCGTCCAGGCTGTCGCCGTCGAGGCGGCGGCGCGGCCGTGACCCGCCCCCCGGGCGCGCCCGCGGCGAGGTTGCCCGGAAGGCGCGGCGCGGGGTAGAATGCCGCGGCACGACGAGGCGCGGAACAAGGGGTGCGCTCATGGCCGCAGAGCATCGCAAGGGCGTCGGCAGCGAGACGGTCCGGTTCGGCACGCGCCTCTGGGCCCTGGCGGCGGCTCTCGCGGCGAAGCTGGCGTTCTCCCTGCTCGGCTGCCACCAGGAACCGGCTGGGGCCCCGGAGCGGCCCGCCACACGCCCGGGGAAGGAAGGGAGCATCGTGCTGACCATCGTGTACGACAACAACCCCGGCCGGGCCGACCTGACGCCCGCGTGGGGCTTCGCCTGCCTCGTGCAGGGCACCGAGAAGACGATCCTCTTTGACACCGGCGGCGACGGCGGGATCCTGATGGACAACTTCCGCCGGCTGGGCCTGGATGCCAACGAGGTCGACGCCATCGTCCTGAGCCACGTCCACGGCGACCACACCGGCGGGCTGGCGTCGTTTCTGCGGGTGCGAACCGGCGTGCCCGTCTATCTGCCCGGCGGGTTCCCCGCGGCGTTCAAGCAGCGCGTTCGCGCGCTGGGCGCGCGCCCGATCGACTGCGACGATTCGCAACTCGTCTGCGAGGGCGTCCGCACGACCGGCACGCTCGGGCGGGGCGCGATCGAGGAGCATGCCCTGTGCATCCGCACGGGGCGGGGCTGGGTGGTCATCACCGGCTGCGCGCACCCGGGGGTGGAGAACCTCGCCGCCGCGGCAAAGGAGCTCACCGGCGGGCCGCTCGACCTGGTGATCGGGGGCTTCCACATGGGCGGGCACAGCGGCGCCCGGATTCGCGCGGCGATGGACCGGCTCGAGAAGCTGGGCGTCCGCCGCGCCGGACCGTGCCACTGCTCCGGGAACGGCGCCAGGAAGCTCTTCCAGCAGCGCTTCGCCGATCGCTGCCTCCTGCCCGGCGTCGGGACGGTGGTTCGCCTGGACGGAAACGGCTAGTGCTCCGTCAACATCGAACTTCTGGGTCCACCTTCTTGATGTTGGTGGCACAACTCTCTGAGTTGTGTGGACTTGCATCCCGAAGAACACAACTCGGAGAGTTGTGCCACCCAAAGAATCGACCTTGACGGAACACTAGTCCCCCGCCGCACCCGCGGATGTCGGGGCATCGGCGCTCCACCCGGATTCCCTGGTTCAGATTTCGTTCCTCGATACGACAGAGCATCGTTCGACCGCAGGAACAAAGAGCTTGCTCAAGATCAAGGGCACGAAGCTCGGAGAATCCAATGGGTGAAAGCCGCAAGAACACACTCTCGCACGGTGCCCGCCGCCGCCTGGTGTGTCACAGGGGTGACCCGCGTAATGCTCTGGCCGTACCCCCTTACCCGTTACGTTGTTCTCTGCGCGCGCCGGTGGTTGCGGCGATAGGCGCTGGGGGTGACGCCTTCGACTCGCTTGAAGACGGTGCACATCTGCGTCGCGTCGCCGAAGCCGGCCTCGACGGCGAGGAGCTTGATGGGCGTACGGCTCTCGGCCAACCGGCGCTTGGCCCGCTCGACCCGCAGCCGGGCGATCTCTTCGGCGATCGACCGGTCCAGCACGGCGCGGAACCGCCGCTCCAGGGTGCGGCGCGTGACGTTCAGGCCCTTCGCTACGTGGCTCACGCGGATCGGCTGGTGGCTGTGCTCCGAGATGAACCGCAAGGCGGCGGCCACCATCTCATCCTCCACGGCCAGGGCGTCGCTCGACCGGCGGGGCAGGAGTGCGACGGGCTCGACGAGGACCGGCTCGCCCGGCGCGCGCGCGCCGTCCATCATCTCATCGAGCAGCTCGGCCGCGCGGTAGCCCACCCGCTCGTATCCCAGTTCGATGCTGGAGAGGCTGGGCTCCGGATGGGCGCAGATCACCGGCTCGTTGTGCGTGCCCACGAGCGCCGCGTCGCGCGGGACCTGAACGCCCCGGCCGCGACAGGCGCAGGCGAGGTAGCGGCACAGCAGGTCGTAGGAGACGCCCACGCCGATCGGCGGCGTCCAGGAGTCGATCCACTCGTCCATCCGGGCCTTGAAGACCTGCCAGTTGGCCGGTCGCGCCGCATAGCCGACGGGAACCATCAGCGAAGAACAGGAGAAACCCGCCTCCGCCAACGTCGCCTCAAATGCGGTGCGCTGCGTCTTGACGGCGCGCTGGCGACTGAAGCCGAGGAAGCCGAACTGGCAAAAGCCGCGCGCCATGAGGTGCCGGGCCGCCATGCGTCCGACGGCCTCGAAGTCCGGCGCCACCAGCGGCACGTCCGTCGCCGAAGAGTTGACCCAGACATTGACCAGCGGCACGGAGGCCCGCCGGGCCGCTTGGGCCAGCCGCGGCGTGACGCGGGCGATGACCCCGTCGTAGCCCGGCCTGGATCGCCCACCCTCCAGGCTCTGCTCGGCGTAGGGGTCGAGGATGCACTCCCATCGGCCGCACTCCTGAGCGTACTGCTGCGTACCCGCGAACACGCCGCGGTGCCGCTTGTACGGCCAATCCAATTCGAGCATTACCGCCACACGTCGCCGCCTGGCCATCGGCAAGGCCTCCACGCCCGGGCGCGGCGCCCGCCGGTGCCCGGCTGTCGCCAGATCACGAGAACTTGTCGCATTATAAGCCACCATCAGGCCTGCCGCAACACCCCGCTTCTCCATCTCCGACGGCGCGCGGCCATAGGGGGCATGTCCTACGGGCCGGGCCTGCTCGATACTTGCTGTCGCAAATACGCTTGTGAATTGTCGCAAGTACTGGCGCCCTTTCTTCTTGCAATCCGCGGGGGGAGGCGTATACTGACGGTTGCGCGAGCGCAGGCCGGCTTGTGTTGTGCTTGGTCGGTGGGCGCTCGGCGCCGTGTCGGCTGTTCTCATCCAAAGGTGGAAAGGACGGAAGGAGAGGGTTGCCGCGAGCCCGTGGCGCCGAGCCTTTCTGTCTGCAGAATAGGAACGAAGCGATGAGACGCACGGCCATCTGTCTGTCTGTGGTTGTCTGCTGCCTGCTGGTCGCCGGTTGGGCCGATGCGGCGGACCGTAACTGGGTGGGAGGGACCGGCAACTGGGACACAATCTCGCCCAACTGGGACGGCGCCGTCTGGGTCGACAACGACTCGGCCATCTTCGGTGGCACGGCGGGCACAGTCACGCTGACCAAGAACATCTCGATCACCGACATGACCATAACCACCGGGACCTACACCATTGACGGTGCATTCGATCTCAACTTCAGCGGCTCGATCCTCTTGGACGGGGTGAACGCGAACATCGAGACAGGCATCACCGGATCGCCGGCGCTGACCCATAACGCTGGTTCTAGAACGCTGACGCTGGGACCCCCCGCTTCGCTCAACATGGACCTCGGTGCAATCCAGGTAAACAAGACTGTCGGCGGAAACACGACTCTTAACCTGCAAGGCGATGGCAACGGCTCGGCCGCTTCGATCAAGTGGCACGACGGTACCGCCAGCCAGATCTTTGTCAACAAAAACGGCTCGGGCACCTGGACGCTGGGCGACGTGACCTTTAATAATCGTTCCGGCGCGGGCAATGGAGGCGAGGGGAAAGTCACTGTCTTAGCGGGCGAACTGTTCGCCGACACCATCAGGGCCAGCCACGGCGTTTATCTCAGCGGCGGCGTGTTCCACTACAACAACCCCCTCCTCTTGAACTCCATCGGAGCGCGCGGGGGCGGTCGACTGAATCTATCGGGCGGCAGCTTCGACAACAGCAGCGGCGCGCCCATCGTCGTCCCGCCCGATGACGGACAGGAGCCGCCCAATCCGGTCCGGGTAGATATGACCTGGTCCGGCAGCGGCTTCACCTTCATCGGCAGCGACGATCTGGACCTCGGCGCCGGCAACGTGACGCTGTCGGGCAGCCCCACGGTGACCGTCGAGGCGGGTGCCCTCACCGTCGGCGGCGCGATTGGCGACGGCACCAATATCTACGGGATCACCAAGGGCGGCGACGGCACGCTGGTCCTGGGCGGGGCGAACACCTACAACGGCGACACGACGGTCTCGGCAGGCACGCTCAGACTCGGCACGGCTTGGCTGGACGACGGCTCCGTCCTCTCCGTGGCCGGCGGCGGAGCCAAGCTGGACCTCGCCCATTCGGACACCGACGAGGTCTTTCTGCTGAACCTCGGCGGCAGCCCCGCGGCTGCTGGCACCTGGGGATCAACCAGCAGCGCCGCCGACAACCAGGACGACACCTACTTCTCCGGCACGGGCATCATCAACAATATCGGCGGCGTGTATACCGACGGTCGCTTCTACTGGGACGGTGCGAGCGTGGGCGGCACCGGCGACGCCGTCAGCGACGGCGGGTCCGGCGACTGGGATACCTCGACCCAGAACTGGGACAAGGGCTTCACCGCCAAAGAGGCGTGGGTCAATGGCACCAGTAAGAAGGCGATCTTCGGCGGCTCGTCGGACGCCACGGTCACGCTGGGTGAGGATATCACCGTCGAAGAGATTGAATTTGCAGGAACCAATAAGGACGTCGATTACACCGTTGAAGGCAACACCCTGAACTTCACCGGGACCAAAACGATCACGGGGATCTCGGGGAAGACTGTAACGATCACGTCCGGGATCACCGGCAAGCCGACGGTCAACTTCGATCATTCGGCAGGAGACAGTGGGAAGCTGACTCTGGCGCCCGCCGGTTCCACCACGATGGATATGGCAACCATCAATATGATCAAGGGTTCGTCAGCAGCCAACACCCAGCTTGTTCTGGGCGGCGATACCGACAATTCAGCCGATGCGATCACGTGGTCGAACGTCGGCCAACAGCTGACCTTGACCAAAAAGGGATCAGGCACGTGGACAGTCAACGGCGGCTACGATAATGGGCCGAACGGTGATGCCAGGTTTTACGTCGATGAGGGTACGCTGATTCTCAACGGGACGTTCAACCCTTCTCATGCATTTGAAGTCCGTAATGGGGGCACACTCAGCGGCACCGCAACCATCGCCAAGGCACGCTCGGGTGGGCCTGTCGTCCAGGCCGGCGGCACGATCGCACCCGGCGACGGCGTCGGCACGTTGACCGTCGCCGATGATGCCTTTACGATGCAAGATGGGTCGATCTACGCGTGGGAAATGTCGGATCCAGCCGGTGCCCCGGGCACCGGTTGGGACGCTATCAGCAGCCCCACTGTGGATTTGGAAGCCGGCTGGATACTTGATATCATCGACGCCGGATTGATTGGCGCCATGGACGGCTCCGAACAGTTCGAACTGTTCACCGAGGTGACCGGCGCGCCCACCGTGAACGCGGTTACGATCGGCGCGGTACCCGATGAATGGGACGCCTCCGGCGCCACTGTTGTCTTTGACGATGCGGGTGATCGGATCTACCTGACGGGGCTGATCGGCGGCACGATCCCCTACACGTGGGAATTCGCCGGCGCCGCCGAGTGGGCCAGCGCCAACTGGCACGACGGCACCATCAGTGCCCAATTCCCCGCCGCCGACGCCGACATGACCATCGACGTGGGCGGCAGTGAGGTGACCGTGGCCGCCGACTTCATCTCCGGCGACAGCGGACCGGCCGCCTCGGTGGCCGTCGGCGAAACCAACACCGCCTCGCTCATCGTCAAGGACGGCGTGACGCTGGAGGTGGCCAGGACGGTCGCCGTGGGCGGCTCCGGCACGCTGCAAGTCGACGGCACGCTCACCGCCGCGTCTCTCGAGTCGGCGGGGACGCTGGCCGTCCAGGCGGGCGCGGCCGTCGGCGTGGGCGACCTGACCATCACCGGCGGGTCGGCCAACCTCGCCGAGGACGTCCTGGCCGAGAACGTCGAGATCACCGGCGGGACGGTGGACACGGGCGACAAGGCGATCGTCCTCAGCGGGACGCTCACGACCCCGGACGCCGTCGTCACGTCCGAGGCGGAATCGTTCCAGGCGATGGGCTCGGGCCAGCCCGGCGAGATCACCGTCGGCATGACCGAGGACGGCAAGAGGACAACGGTGACGCCGTCCGCCGGGCCGGGCGGAACGCTGAACGCCCCGGACCTGAGCTTCCGGAGCTCCCCCCCGGACATGGGGACGCCCGTGCTCTACTTCGATGCCGGCGACGCGCTGGTGGGCGACCTGACGGTCGTCGACGACGCCTGGGTCACGCTCAGCGCCAGCGCGGCTGCCCCCGTGAGCTTCCGCAACCTGGGGGGACTGGGCGCCGTGCAGTGCGACGCGGTCATCCCTTCGGTTCGCGGCGCGGTGAGGCCGGGACAGGGCATCGGGACACTGGACGTGCTCTTCGGCCGCCTGGTCTTCGAGGCGGGCTCGGCCTTCCAGCCGGAGGTGCAGGGCGCCGACGCCTCAGACCTGCTGAACGTGGATGAGACGCTGGACGTGACGCCCGCCGCGCTGGCGATCTCCTGGCTGCCGGGCGACGCCGCCGACTCGATGTTCGGCGGCAGGTATGTGGTAGCCGACAGCGTGGAGGGGATTGCAGGCCCATTCGCCGTGTGGGGCGGCGGGAACATCGGCGCGGCCTACATCGCCGGCGTCGAGCACGACGTCGACTGGGACGAGGGGGACCACGGGATCCGGGTGACGCTGCACGACCAGCTCGCCGGGGACGTGGACCTGGACGGCGAGGTCGCCCGGGGCGACTTCCTGGCCCTGCGGGGCGCCTTCGGCTCAACCGATGCCGACTGGCTCGGCGGCGACCTCACCTTCGACGGCGACGTGAACTACCTCGACTACATCGCCCTGAAGCGAAGCATCGGCGACTCCGTCCCCGGCGGCGTCGGGATCACCCCCGAGCCCGCGACGCTCCTGCTGCTGGCGCTGGGCGCCTGCGGCCTGCTCGGCCGGAGGCAAACCACGAAGAAGCGCCGCGCGTAACCGGCGAGACGGAACCGAACAGACAACACGGCAGAGCGGCGGTCTGCCGGCGGCGGCGGGCAGCGTAGGGACTCGGTCCCACGACCAATGGAACCGAACAAACGGACCAGCTGCCAAGACGAGCGCCTCGGCCTGGGTTCCAGGAGGTTCCGGACGACCACGCGGCCGCGCAACGAATTCCGGCCCCTTGTTCGACGAATGCCTACGCCGCGAAGCCGAACTGGCGGCCGCCTGAAGGGCGAAATCCCACGCTGCTTCAGGCCCGGATTGCGCCCCCAAGCAGCCATAGACCCCGCTCCGAACGCAGTTTTCGGCCAGATTCTCAAGAATCTTGCGAGTTCTTGCCGCGGGCGGGGTTGAAACGCTTGACAAGACAATCTGATCTGACATGATATAGAGGCTGTTGTGGCCTCGTGATCTGTGCCGTTGAGTTTCAGATGGCTTCTGATAGCTCGACGGGAGTTTTCATCTTCTCAGTGAGGCAGCGGCGCACGGAGGCGAACGGACGGTTATCTTCAACGGTGACAATTGTTTGCCTCGCGAGGTGCATTTTCTGCGCTGATCCGCCCGACGGTCGACGGCCGAGGACCTCTCTGTCGCCGCGCGCGGCGATCACAAGCGGACACCGAGTCCATTCGTACGGCGGCGTTCGTGCGCTGCCGTACGTGACAGACAGGTACACCCCAAGCCCTTCTTGCGAACGAGGAGGAAACCGATGAGATGTCACAAGTTCGGATGGGCCGTCGCGATCCTGGCGGCCTGGATGATCGTCAGCCCGGGCGGGACCGCCGAAGCGGTCGATTGGGCCAACCCCATTGATCCTGCGATCGACTATGCTTGGAACGACCCTGCCAATTGGAAAGACGCCAATAGCGACGCCAACATTCCCGGTATCGCCGGCGGCCTCGCTGACACGCAGGCGAGGTTCAGCCAGTGGAGGGTCCAGCACCCCGTTAATGTCAATGTCTCCGAGCCCGTGAATACGGGAACCGCCAATATTGACATCCGTCTTCGCTCGCAGAGCATAAGTTGGGACGACCCATTCAACATGACGTTCAAGGACAGTTCCGGGACCGGGGCGGCCTCTTTCACATGCAATAAGTTCTATATCCATCAGTCCTACGACTACGTCATTTCCGAGATTCCGATCCACGCCACCGATTCGGTGGAGCTCCACTGGCGATGGGTCTATGCTCGGTTCGAGAACGTCGTGGAAACGCCTCTGGTCAAGATCGGTGACGGCGACCTGACCATTGCAGCGCACGCGGGTAACGACAAGTTCGACAAGGTGACCTTGTGGGAAGACCAGAACACTGCCATTCCGGAGCTGTACGTGCACAACGCCGTCGACCCGTATACGGGCGGCACGCCCCTTGCGATCACGATCTCCGGGGGAGGCATCTACGGCGGCTATGTCGACGGTGCGTTCGGCACGCTTCCGGATAATGTCGTCGACCTCAGCGCTCCCGGCGGGACCGTGATCGTTGGCGCGGCGCAGAGCAACTTCCCCGACGTCGTTGTGGGAGCAGCGTCCGCACTTACGGGGGATTTTACCGGTCTGACATCGGCTGATTTCGGCCTGGCCGGCTCAGGCAGGAAGATCATCCTCGGCCAGGACTCCGTCTTGGCGCGGGATCCGGGGACAGGCGCGGATCCGGCACGTAGGGACATTGGCGGGGCCATCCTCGCCAAGGGAGTCGTTGACACGGCCTCCGCGACCCCGACCGTCGTTGGCGATGGCGGTTCCTCGACGGTCTACTACGCCGCCGGGTTCGGGGGGTGGGGTAGCAGTACGGCGATCGAGACCACCGTGCAGGCCCTGGCAGGCACGGGTGACCTTAATGTCTTTGTCACCGGGCGGAACGCCGATCTGGGAGCCGGGACCGGCTTGGAATCGCCCACGCAGGTGGCCAAGATGATCGTCCCGCCCGGTGCCGGTTACGTCAATGTGGTAGGACCCATAAACAACGGTGTTCTCACCGCTCCCAAGGCCACGACCTTCAACGTCATCGGCGAGGCCGGCGGGAAGGAGCACAATAGGGTCTTGGGAATCTCCGACCCCGCCGCGGAGATCGCCGCCGGTCAGACGTTTACTGTCCAGGACGGCATCTGTGTGCTCGACACCCGGACCAGCACTACGTTCCTCAAGGGCACGCTGGAGATCGGCGCGGGCGGCGCTCTGGTGAACTACAGCATAGATCTTGAAATTGATGATACCGCCTGGCACGCCCCGCTGTCGGCTTCGGGTGGCACGCTTGCCTTCAAGGATCGCAGCCTTCTGTTCCTCCAGCCGGGGGGGGAAGGCATATTCGAGAACATCAACGTGACCGAAAGCGGCACTCCCTTCGTCGTGATGGGTGGGTCGGCCTGGGCAGGTCCTGATGTTATCCACACGTTTACCGCTGCGGGTACTCCTCAGATGAACGACCTGATCAAGGCCTCCAATGTCTGGCTGAACGCGGACTATGACAATTCGGCGATCACGTTCGCCGGCGACGGACTGACGCTTGGCGACGGCAAGTGGATGCAGAGCAATGAGGGCAGAACCAAGATCCCCCACGTGGCGGGAATCGTACGAGCGGAGCCCGGCACGACGATCGGTTTCGCGTCAATGAGGAACACGCTGGACATTCAGGCCGACATCGAGGCTGCCGGTGCGACGGTTCTCTTCAACACCACCGAGGCGTTGGAGACCAGCGTATACAACTCATCCAATCCCCCCGGGAACGCACACGACAACCGCCGCCGCACGCTCGTCCCGGACAAGGCGATTCAGTTCGGGGGCAGCATCACGGCCGAGACGATCAGGCATCAACTTGGCACCGTGACTTTACAGCAGGATCTCACGGTCCCGAATCTTCACGTCGCAGGCGGCGCCACGCTGAAGATGGCGAGCGGGAAGACCGCGACGATCAGCGGCACGATCAGCGGCAACGGAACCATTGCCGGTGGCAGCGGCTATCTCGTGGAAGACGGCGGGACCTTCGCCTGGATGATCTCCGATCCGGACGGCAATGCCGGCGAGGGCTGGGACACGCTCACCGCCGGGACGCTGCTCGACTTCGACGTCAACGACAGCGGCGCGGGAACGATCAACTTCTCGCCGATGGTGGACGACAGTCTGACC
>CAZXOC010000013.1:20597-48127 GCA_964642165.1 uncultured Planctomycetaceae bacterium
CGACAGCGGCGCGGGAACGATCAACTTCTCGCCGATGGTGGACGACAGTCTGACCCGGGACATTGTGCCCACCGACGAGTTCGTCGTGGCTACCGGCGGCAACATCGACGTGCCCGGCAATTGGAACTTCATTCCCAACCCCGGCTGGGACGTCAGCGCGGCGACCCTGGTGTACGCGGACAGCAATCTCGTGCTGTCCAACATCGCCTACAGCCCGCTGGCGCCGATGACGTGGATCGGCGGCGCGGGCGCGGGGACCTGGGCCACGGCGGTGAAGTGGGATCCCGAGGGACCGCCCTCGGGCGGCAGCGGGGCGCTCGTCGATACCGCGGGCGCCGAGATCACGGTCGACGCGAACGCCGCCACCGGGTCGCTCGAGATCACGCAGGGAACCGTTGACGTGCAGGCGATCCTGGCTGTCGGCAACTGGGTGAGGATCGGCCCCGGAGGCGCGCTGAACGTCGCCGGCGAAGTCGCCGCCACGTCTCTCGAGTCGGCAGGGACGCTCACCGTGCAGCCGGGCGCGGCCGTCGCCATCGACGGGCTGACCATCACCGGCGGGACGCTCGACACGGGCGACAACGCGATCGTCGTCAGCGGCACGCTCCGGGCCCCCGGCGTCGTCGTCACGTCCGACGCGGAGTCGTTCCAGGCGATGGGCTCGGGCCAGCCCGGCGAGATCACCGTCGCCATCATCGAGGAGGACAGCACGCTCGCGCTGGCGAACCCGGCCGGGGCGGGCGCGACGCTGAACGCGCCGAACGCCCACATCGACGTCGCCGTGCCGTCGGCCACGCTGGACGTCGACGCCGACACGGCCGTTCTGGGCGACCTGTCCTTCCGCGGCACCCAGCTCAGCGGGCTGGACGTGATCGGGGCGACGACGGCCAGCTTCCGCAACCTGAGCGGCGAGGGCAAGCTGAAGATCAGGCTGGAGGGCGGCACGGCGGGCCTGTGCGAGGTCCGCGGGCGGATCGACCCGGGCAACGGCATCGGCGAGTTGGACCTCTCGTGCGACGCCGCGCTGACCGCCGGGGCCTCCCTGGCCCCCGAGGTGCAAGGCGACCAGAGCGACCTGCTCTACGTGCTGGACAACCTGGACCTCGACGCGCCCGACGACGCCCTGGCGCCGTCGTGGCTGCCCGGCGGCGATGCGAGCTCCATGTTCGGCGGCGACTACGTGGTGGTGGACGCCTACGAGACGTTCGGCGAGTTCGACATCCGCGGCGGGGGGAACATCGGCGCAGCCTACATCGCCGACGTCCAGTACAACGTGGACCTCGGCACGGGCGGCTGGCTGATCGTCCTGACGCTGTACGACCAGCTCGCCGGGGACGTCGACCTCGACGGGAGTGTCGAAGCCGGAGACTACCTCGCTCTGAAGCGCCACATCGCAAGCACGGCAGGCGCGGTCTGGGGCGACGGCGACTTCGACTTCGACGGCGACGTGGACCGGCTGGACTTCCTGGCACTCCGAGGCGCCTTTGGCGAGACGGTGGGCGGCCCCGCGGCCGCGCCGGCGCCGGAGCCGACCGCCGTGCTGCTGCTGGGCCTCGGGGCGTCGGTGCTGCTGGGTCGGCGGCGACGTCAGCGTCGACGGCGCCATTGACGACCTGGACTACATCCCGCTGAAGCACAGCATGGGCGACTCCGTCCCCGACCGCGGCGGGATCACCCCCGAGCCGGCCACGCTGGCCTTGCTGGCGCTGGGCGCCCTGGCCGGGTTGCGGAGACGAAGACGCAACCGCCATTGACCGACGCGAGACCCACCGCGGGCCGCAGCGGCTGACACGGCGCTGCGGCCCGCGCCGCGCGCACGCCGTGCCGGGGCCACCCGCGCGCCCCGGGGAAACTGCCTGGGCCTACCGATAGCGAGTACTCCTTCCACGCAGAGACTTGGCGTATCCCCCCTCGAGGGTCTCATTCGGGCTTCCGCGCGAGAGGCAATTGGGGTGGTCCCCGTCGCGCGGAGCGCCTACGATTCCTACGGCAATGGGGTTTCGCCACTTTCGGACTCGGTTTTCGTGGGTAGCTCTGCTGAAAGGAGAACGACATGCCTGCCACCAACGACGCCTCGACTCAGGCACCGGACGTGTCTCGCTCCCGGATCCCAGATGCCTGGCACACGAAGGTGCACGAGCGCCTGCACCTGCCCTTGCCGGTTCCCTGGACCCTCATCGGCGCGCTGTTCTTCCTGGGTGGATACTACACGCTGCCGAACCGCCCTCCGCTCCAGGACGTGGCGTTCTACTTCTCCAGGCCCGGGAATGAGCGAGGCCCGAACGGGGAATCCCTCCAAGAGTGGGTCGACGGACCGCAGGACCCGCGCCGCGTACTGATACTGGGCTACATCGCCCTTCTGATTGCGGCCGGAGGCAGCGGCGTCGTTTTCTGTGAGCGCGTCCTGGACCGCGCGACCGATGCCTTCCCCGACTGCATGACCATGGACCCGGCGGATGCGAGGGTTTGGGTCACCGAATGGCACCTCCGGATCTTTCGGCCAAGGGCGCACCTCGTTGTCGGGCTGGTGGTCGGTCTCGCCTACGTCGGCTTCGGCTACCAGATGGTCGAGGATCTCTATGGGGGTGGCTTCTCCAGGGCCTACGTGCACTTCCTGTGCTTCGTCGTGGGCCTCGTGAGCGGGCCCATCCTTTGGATCATGTACCAGTCGTCGAGGATGATCTCCTCGCTGGGAAGGAAGGAGGAGCTACACACGTCGGTCCTCGACGCCGGGACCAGTGCGCTGCGTCTGGTCTCGCTGGTGGTGTTCAAAATCTCCGTGATCGCCATCTTCCTCTACCTCATTGGCCTGTTGTACTTCCTGCTTAACCCGCAGTTCAAAGGCAACCTGTTGCCGGCCATTGCCGCCGCCGTGCTTGGGCTGGCTGTGCTGTGGTACTTCGCGGGATCGCAACTGAACATCCGCGGCGCCCTGATCCAGCGGAAGCGCGAGAAGCTCCGCGAGTTGGTGAACAGGCTGGACGAGTCCTACCAGGTGGCGGCGGACCGGCCGAGCGAAGCGAACTTCAAGAGCCTCGACAATCTGCTTCAGCTCCAGAAGACGGTCAACGGCAAGAGCTCCTGGGCGTTCGGGATGGAGCAGCTCCTGTTCATCCTGGGATCGGTGGTCGTCCCCGTGGTCTGCGCGCTGCTAAAGCTTCTGGAGTAGCGGGCGGACGCTCTCAGCCGATCAGTCTCCGGGCGTTCGCGGCGAAGATGCCCCGACGCACGCCGTCGGGCAGGTCCAGGGCCTCCAGGAAGGCCCGGAGGTCGCCGCCGTGCTGGTCGCGGCCGAAGAGCAGCCGCTCGCACCAGCGGCGGAGGAACTCGCGTCCGTGGGGCGGGTCGCGCCGCAGGGCCGTCAGGGCCGACGCCGCCGAGAGGTCGGCGTGGAGGTTGGCGTGGGCCTCGAAGAGCCCGTCCAGCCGCCCGCCGGGGATGACCGGCCCGTCGGGGTACATCTCGCTGCGGCGGTCGGCGTCGCCGCTGATCTCGCGCCAGAAGCCGGGCCCGTGGCCGAGGAAGGCCGTCTCCGGGCACGCCGCCAGGGCGCGGGCGAGGTTCTCGACAGTCCCGCCGTACCACGCGCGCTGGTACGCGGGGCGGCCGGTCCGGGCGTCGGGCAGATACGGCACGTCGAGATGGAGGACGACGGGGCAGCGAAGCTCGCCGGCCTTGCGGAACAGCTCGAGGCAGCGCGGGTCGTCCAGCAGCAGGCGGTACTTCCACTCGCCGCAGACGCGGACGCCGTGCATGCGGCAGGCGGCCTCGAGCAGCTCGGGGGCCGTCGGCAGCGTGGGCGGCGGGCAGTAGCCGGGCACGAATCGCCCCGGGTACCGCCGGCAGGCGCGCACCACGTCAGCGAGGGGCAGCCCGGCGTGCGTGCCGTCGGCGCGGACGTGCTCGGGGTTGTAGTGCCCCTGCCAGGGCGGCTCGTCCTCCGCCGGCGGGACCTCCCACGTCAGCAGCCACGCCCTGTCGATGCCGTGGGCGTCCATGTCGGCGACCAGCGCCGCCTCGTCGCGCCCGTGCCAGCACACGTGCTGATGCGAATCAATGATCATCGGCGTCTTCCCGAATGCAGGCCCGCTCGACCTTCTCCATCGCGGCTAGGGCGTCGGCCACCTCCCGCTCGCCGCAGCGCTCGTGGAACATCATGCGGAAGTGTCTCGCCTCGGCGGCCACGGCGTTCGGCACGTCGTACTGCCGCTCCGGATCGCCCCGGTAGCGCGGGGACGACCAGGGCAGCCCGCTGCGCCCGAAGACCTCGCGCCGGCGGAACCACTCGGCCAGTGCCGGGGCGTGCAGGTAGTCCGCGCCGACCGGAATCCCCTCGGCGGCCAGCGCGTCTACGAACTCCTGTTTGCCCGTGCGGAGGGCCTCGAGGTCCATCTCGAGCAGGAGGAACCAGTAGGCCCCCTCGCAGCCGGGCAGGGGCTCGGCCAAGCGGACGGTCCGGAGCCGCCGGCAGCAGCCGTCGGCGATGCGCCGCGCCAGGTCGCGGCGCCGCCGCACGACCTCGGGCAGCTTTCGTAACTGCACGCGCCCGATCGCGGCGTGCAGCTCGTCCATGTTGCAGTTGAGCGAGGCGACCACGTTGCCGCTCGCCCCGGCCAGGCCGAACGGCTTGCCCCGGTCGGCGTGGCGGCGGACGCGCCAGTAGAGCTCCTCGCTGCGCGTGAAGACCGCCCCCCCCTGCCCACCGGTGACGTGGAGCTTCCCGGCCATGGTTGAGAAGGCCGCCACGTCGCCGAACGTACCGACGGGCCGGGACGCGCACGTCGCCCCGTGGGCCTGGGCGCAGTCCTCGATCACGCCCAGCCCGCGGGACCGCGCCAGCTCCATCACCGCCGGCATGTCCACCGGCAGCCCCGCGATGTGGGCGACGACGACCGAGGACGTGCGCCCGGTCAGGCGCGCCGCGATCTGGTCGGCGCCGGTGTTGAGGCTGTTGGGCGCCGCGTCGGCGGGCACGGGGATGCAGTTGATCAGCGCCACGGGCATGACGCCGCCGGGGTCGGTGATCGGGGGGACGATCACCTCCGAGAACGGCTCGATCTCCATCGCCCGCAGCGCGACGTAGAGGGCGTTCGTGCCGGAGTTGACGCCGTCGGCGTAGCCCCCGCCGAGCCGGTCGGCGAACTCGCGGCAGTAGGCCTCCTCCTCGGGCCCGTGGTACGGCGGGAACTGCCCCGCCTCAATGGCCCGGTCCATCCACGCCACCACGGCGCGTTTCTCCTCGTCGCCGAACAGCCCGCGCGCCGGCCAGGGCGCCGCGCGGACCTTCGGCCCGCCGTGGATCGCCAGCGCGTCGCCCGCGTTCTGTCGGGACATGGTGGCCGCTCCCGGGCCCCTCGGGCCCGCCGGGACGTGCCCGGCAGCATACCGGCGTGCCCGTCGTGCCGCCAGGGCCCGAGCCGGCGGCGGGATCGCGCGGTACGCTACCGGCCCCGGAGACGTTATGATAAGGGGGAACGAAGGATCGCTCTGTGCCCGTGGCCCGTTATGCGAGACAAGTCGGCTTCCTCGCAGCCGCCCTGCTGGTGAGCGCGGCCCTGTTCGCGCGGCCGTTGAGGCGCCGCCGCCCGGCGCCGGTGCGGCCCGCGCCTGCCGTGCGCCGCGGCGCGCCAAGCGCCCCGTCGGCCGGGGACCTCCGCGCCCTCGAGCAAGTTCATCAGTTCCTCGCGAACGTCACCCCGGGGGCCGTGACGGTCGTCGCCCGGCGGTCGAAGAGGCCGGACTTCTCCTGCACCGGCGCCTTCGTGAGCCGCGACGGCCTGGTCGCAACGTGCCTCCACGGCGTCGCCCACGAGGACCTCGCGAGCATCGAGATCCGCCCCCACGGCCGGGAGCCGGTCCCCGCCTCCGTCGTGGCCTTGGACGAAAAGACGGACCTGGCGATCCTGAAGCCGGCCCGGGCGCTGCGCCCCGGTCACGTCTTCGCCGGGCGGGGGCTCGCCGAGGTCAAGAGCGGCCTGAAGGTGGTCAGCCTCGCCCTGCCGTGCCGCCCGTTCCTGGCGTACTCGCCGGGGACGGTGAACGGCATCTACACGGCCGAGGCGCTGCGGGAGGTGCTGGCCGGTCGCTTCACCGGCGGGCAGGGGTACCAGTACATCGAGACGAACGCCCGCATCGGCCGGGCGGCGAGCGGCGGGCTCCTGCTGGACGCCGCCGGGCGCCCGCTGGGCGTCTGTGCCCTGAAGGTGCCCGGCGTCAAGATGGGCTTTGCCATCGAGTGGCGTGCCGTGACGGACCTCGCCAAGAGGGCGGCCTCGGCCAAGCCCCTGGCGTTGGAGACAGTCCGAGCCGCCGCGGGGAAGGACGTGCCGGAGCGGCTCTTCGGCCCGGCGACGACCAGCCACCCCGTGCGTGCGGCCGTCCTGAAGCACAAGTGGGCGATGTACTGCCCCAAGTGCGGCGGCCGCGGGTACGTGATGGTCACCAAGTACAAGGCGAAGAACGTCCGCAAGCCGTACACGGCGGTTTCCGGCAAGCGGTTCGTAACCCGCTACCGCACCGTCCGGGTGACGGTGCCGGTGCGGGTCCGCGTGAACTGCGACCGCTGCCGCAAGGCGCTGGTCCACCCGGAGCCCGCCCAGACGTCGGCCGCCCTGCGCGAGATCCTCGAGCCGATGCTGGCGATGGACCACAACGCGTGGCAGGCGCTGGTGGCCTGGCAGGAGGCGGGCGACGTGCTGGAGCACGCCGCGCTGGACCACGCCGGCTACGGCGCGGCCTTGAGCTCCGCGGCGGCCGAGGCGCTCGCCAAGCCCGACGCCCACCTCGGCGAGCCCGTGGTCTTCACCGGGCGCGTCGCCGAGGCCCGCACCGACCAGGCCGCCCTGCTGTACCTCGTCGGCGTCGCCGGGGCCGACCGCCACGCCCTGGTCCTGTACCGGGGCAAGGTGAGCGTCCTGAAGGGCATGCCGTGCTGCGTCGCCGGCAGGCTTTGCGCCGTTCGCGGCGCCGCGCCCCTGGTGGTCGCCGCCGGCGTCAACATGCTGCACAAGCCCGACGCGAGCTACGAGCCGGTCCGCCCGCGCGTGGAGCCGCCGAAGCCCAAGCCGTTGTCCCGCCCGGGTCCCACCACGCCCGACAGCCGCCTGGGGGCCGCCCGGATGTACCTCAGCGCCGGGCTGAGGGACAAGGGCCTTTCCATCCTGCGCGAGGTCATCCGGAAGCACCCCGACTCGAAGGCCGCCGAACAGGCGCGCTCCATGCTCGCGAAGATGGGACTGGACGAGTAGGGGCCGCCCCGGGGGCCCGGCCGTCAGAGGGCCTTGAGCCAGGCCTCGATGCGCTGGAGCCGCTCGGGCTTGGGGGCCTTGGGGTCGTAGCCGGTGAGCTTGGGGGCCACCTGCGTCAGGACGTTGAGGATGGCCCGCTCGGCGGCCTCGTTGGGCTTTTCGGCCTGGGCGAGCTTCTGGAGCTCCATGACCAGCGGCCGGACGGCCCGGTCGCCGAGGTTCTTCAGCTCGGCGGCGGCGGCCTTGCCGGCCGCGGGGTCGGCCGCCAGGAGCTGCGCCGCCAGCTTCGAGACGCGCTGGCGGTCCTCGTCGGCCTGCTTGGCGGTCGCGTCGGCGACGAGACGGCGGATCTGCTCCTGCTGGGCCTGCCCGAGGCGCGCGGGCAGCTTCTGGAGGGCCGCTCCGCCGAGCAGGATCGCCGGGGCGTACCGCTTCTCGCCCACGAGGGCCGTCAGGCGTTTGTTCAGCCGCAGCAGCGCCTCCCCGAACGCCTCCGGCGGGTGCGCCGCGGCCATCGCCTCGACCACCGTCGGATCGTTGGCCTTCAGCAGGGCGTCGACCCACTCGAGGTAGACCGCCGGGGCATCGACGTGCTTGTCGGCCAGGTAGCGGCGGAAGGCCAGGCCGAACAGCGGGGCGGCCTCGGCCGGCCTCGAAGCGGCCATCAACGCCTGGGCGAGCTTGCGCCGGGCCCCGGGCAGCTCGGCGCTCTGGTCGGCCTTGAGGGCCTGGACGAGCATCTGCCCGACCTCGATCCGGCGGCTGAGGGCGTCCTTCCGGTCGGCGAGCGAGGCGAAGACGCCGGACAGCGTGGCGGCGTCGGCCTTGGCCAGAACGGCCATCGCGACGGTCCAGGCCTTCCCGCGGACGGCGGCGTCCGGCTCCGCGGCGGGGTCCGTCCGCTGGAGCAGTGTCGAGAGGTGCTTCGCGCCATCCAGGGCGCCGAGGGCGTCGACGACGGCCTGCCGCACCCCGCGGTCCGCGTCCGACGCCAGCGCCACCAGCGTGTCCGCCAGGACCGGGTCCCGAAGCCGCGACATGCCCTTCACCGCCGCCAGGCGGACCGTGGCGGCCGGGTCCTTCAGCCCGTCCCGCAGCGCCGGCAGGAACTCCTCGTCGGCGACCGTGCCCATGGCCGTCAGCAGCGCCTCGCGAAGCGCGGCGCCGTTCTCGCCGCCGGTGGCGGACGTGCCGGCGTAGCGCTTCAGCAGCGTGCGGACGGCGCGGGTGCGGATGGGGTCTTCGAGGGGGCGGGCGCCCGTCGCGCGGGCCAGGGCGGCGGCCGCCGCCGCGGCAACCGCCTCGTCCTTCGACTGCACCTCCTGGAGGATGGGCCCGAGCGTCTTGGGGCTGCCGAAATGCCCCAGCGCCGCCAGCAGCCCCTGCTTGACGTCGGGGACCTCCTCGGTTTTCAGGCAGCCCAGCAGCACGTCCACGGCGTTGGGGTCGCCGAGGTTGGCCTCGACCAGGGCCGCGGCGCGCCGGATCCGGGGGTCGGCGTCGCCGAGCATCGCCCGGACCTGGGTCCGCAGCTCGGCGGGCACGGCGCCGTTGGTGGCGGCCCGGCGGTCCGCCAGCGTCACGCCCACAAGGCGGACGTCCGCCAGGGGGTCCTTGAGGAAGCCGACGAGGCGCGCATCGCGTTCGGCCGGGGCCGTCGCGGCGTAGTAGTCCATCATCGCCGTGGCGAGGCGCTTGCGGAGCGCGGCGTTTTCGGCCTCCAGGCGCGCCTTGTCGCGCCCGAGGCTCTCGGCCAGGTCCGCCAGCCACTCCGAGGCGGGCTTGTTCTTGCTCCGCGCCCACCAGCGGCGCCAGCGGCCCGCGTCGGTGTCGAACGTGCGGATGTTGGTGAGCTTGGCGAGCGCCTCGGCGGCCGCGCCGCAAATGCCCGCGTCGCCGTCGTCCACGAGGCGCACCAGCGCGCCCACCGCCTGCCGGTCCAGCACGCGCTCGAGGGCGGAGATCGTCGCCAGCCGCACCGCCTTGTCGGCCTGGCCGTCCTCGGCGATGGCGATCAGCTTGCCCATCACCCCGCCGTTCTTGTACGTCGCCAGGGCCCGGGCGGCCGGGGCGCGGACCGAAGCCTCCGCCCCGGTCAGCATGGCCAGCAGCGGATCGATGAACGTCGGCGAGCCGGAGCCGTGGTGGGCGATCGCCTCGGCGATGGCGAGCTGGGCCGGGCGGTTGCTCGCGTCCGTCAGGAACCTCCGCAACACCTCGGCGGCCTGGGGGTACGTTCGCCGGAGGAGCATGTCGGCGGCCTCGGCCTTGGTCTTGGCCGAGCGGGAGGAGTCGGCGAGCTGGCCGCTGAACATCTGCAGCTCCTGCTCCTGCTCGTCCGTCAACGGCCGCGGGGTCGCGAGAAGCCCGCCGCCCACCAGCCCGCAGGCTGCCGCAACCCAGAATGTCCTTGCCGTGCGCCTCATGTGGTGTGCGCCCTGTGGAACCGAGGGTGCCTCGCCCCGTATATCCAACACGTGCCGCTCGGGTGCGGTTCGCCCGGATCAGGCGAATCGCCCCGAAACGGCCGGAAAACCGCCCTCCCACGAGGCAGGCGGCGCGAGCCACGTGTATAGATATCGCCCTGCGTGGCGTCTGGCCAGCACTCTTTGGGCGCCGGAGGGGGTTTTCCGGTGTTTTTCTTGTCCAGGGGGGCGTTGCAATGCCCCCGGTGCGCGGTAGGATACGGCCATGGCCTCCAGTTCGTCCGCCCCCATGACGTACCGCCAGGCCGGCGTGGACCTCGACGCGAGCGACGAGATGGTTCGCCTGATTCGCCCGCTCGTTCGCCGCACGTTCACGCCGCGCGTCATGGACCACTACGGCGGGTTTGCCGGCCTGTGCCGCCTGGACTACAATGAGCGGCTCTTCCAGCGCAACTACCGCGAGCCCGTCCTCGTCGGCTGCACCGACGGCGTCGGCACCAAGCTCAAGGTCGCCCTCGCCGCCGGGAAGCTCGACACCGTCGGCATCGACCTCGTCGCCATGAGCGTCAACGACCTCATCTGCACCGGGGCCGAACCCCTGTTCTTCCTGGACTACCTGGCCGTGGGCAAGCTCGAGCCCGCCCGGATGGCCCAGGTCATCAAGGGGATCGCGGACGGCTGCCTCCAGGCCGGCTGCGCCCTGCTGGGCGGCGAGACCGCCGAGATGCCCGACTTCTACGCGCCGAAGGAGTTCGACCTGGCCGGCTTCGCCCTGGGCGTGGTCGACCGCCGGCGGCTGATCGACGCCAGCCGCGTCGAGCCCGGCGACGTGGCCATCGCCCTGGCCAGCGACGGGCTGCACTCCAACGGCTTCGGCCTGGCGCGGCGCGTCTTGCTGGAGCGGGCGGGCCACGCCCTGGACGACCGCCCCGCGGAGCTGGAGGGCGCGTCGATCGGCGAGGAGCTGCTTCGGCCGACGCGGATCTACGTTCAGCCCGTGCTGAAGGTGCTCGGGCGCTACAAGGTCAAGCGGATCGTCAAGGCCATGGCGAACATCACCGGCGGCGGCGTGCCGGGCAACCTGCCCCGCGTGCTCCCGGAGGGCCTGAGCGTGCGGATCAAGCGGGACTCCTGGCACGTGCCGCCGATCTTCAAGCTCATCGCCGCCCGGGGGCCGGTGGACTCTCTGGAGATGATGCGTGTTTTCAACATGGGCATCGGGTTCGTGATGATCGTCGCGCCCAGCTTCGCCCGCTCCATCATGTACCGCCTGCGGCGGATGCACGAGCGGTGCTGGGTCCTCGGCAAGGTCCGCAAGGGCGGGCCGGGCATCCTCTGGGCCTGATCGCCAAGCAGATGGGTGAGCCAGTGACTCGTTTCGTGACCCCCCTTCTCGCCGTAGTCGTCTCGGCAGCCGTCTTGGCCGGTGCCGACGGGGCCTCCTCGCTGGACCTGGAAGCACTCCGGGCGCGCAGCCGCCTGGCCTACTGCGACGTGCCCCGGAAGGTCCTGGCGTTCTACTACCCGTGGTACGGCACCGCCTCGGGCCCGGGCGGGGCCGGGCGGACCCTCCACTGGGGCCCGATCGACGCGGCACGCAAACAGATCCGCGCCAGCACCCACTACCCCGCCCTCGGGGCCTACGACTCGCACGACCCGAAGGTGATCGACCGGCACTGCCGCTGGGCCGTCCGCGCCAAGCTGGACGGCTTCGTCGTCAGTTGGTGGAGCCAGGGGGACTACACCGACCGGGCGATGCCGAAGATCCTCGACGCCTGCCGGCGCCACCAGCTCGCCGCCTGTATCTACTACGAGACGGTCCCGAAGCCGCAGACGCCTCAGGCGGCCGCCGACGACGTCGTCAAGGCCCTGGGCAAGTACGGCAAGCACCCGGCGCACCTTCGCGTCGCCGGCAAGCCCGTCGTCTTCGTCTACGCGCGGGCGCTCAACGAGATCGGCGTGTCGGGCTGGCTCCAGGCCGCCGTGAGGATCAACCGGCAGTACCGCCCGGGCGCGGCGCTGATCGGCGATCGGTTCGGGTACAGCTCGGCGCGGGTCTTCGACGGGCTTCACACGTACAACACGTGCGGCTCGCTGCGGGGCAAGGGCGCACCCGCGGCGCGCGCCTGGGCGAAGGCGACCTACGGCGGCTGGGTGGACACCGCCGACGGGGCGCGGCGCATCAGCACGCTGACGGTCATCCCGGGCTACGACGACACGAAGGTCCGCAAGCCCGGCCTGGCGGTGGCGCGCCACGACGGCAAGCTGTACCGCGCGCAGTGGGAGGAGGCGATCGCCGCCGACCCGCACTGGGTGCTCATCACCAGCTTCAACGAATGGCACGAGGGCAGCGAGATCGAGCCGTCCGCCGAGGACGGCGAGACGTACCTGGACCTGACGGCCGAGTACGCCGGGCGCTTCAAGGCCAAGCCGCGTGGTCCCCGGCCGCCGGCCAAGCCGCGGATCCCCGCGGCCGCGATGGGACGCCTGCGCACGAAGCTCGCCAACGTCCGCATCGCCGTCCTGCCGGAGGCCGAGTCCCTCGCGTTCTGGTGGCTGGCCGCCGACCTCCGCGCCAAGGCCGAGATGATCGCCTGGGAGGACCTGGCCGCCGGGCGGCTCTCGCCCCAGACCCACCCCGTGCTGCTCTACGCCGGGGGCGAGCGCTGCCGCAGGACGGTCACCAGGGACGGCGACGTGGACGCCGCCATCCGGGGCTACCTGAAGGACGGCGGCTGGCTCGTCGCCGTGCCGTCACTGCCCTGGCCGTTCTTCTACGACGAGGACGGTGCCGTCGCGCCCCGGCGCAGCGCTCGCCTGGGCCTGACGCTTCGCATGGGCTGGGAGAACCCGCCGGCGGGCCGGAAGCTCCGCTTCGTCCAGCCGGGGCAGCGAAGGCTCCTGCCCCACCTGCCGAAGCAGTTTGCCTTCCCCACCTCCGGCGACCTGCGGTGGCGACCGTTCGTCGCCGAACGCCCCGACGGCCACACGCCCCTGCTGACGCTGCGCGGCCCCGGCGACCGCCCGCTCGGCGACGCCGTCACGTGCACCGAACTGGCGACGGGCGGGCGCGTCGTCTACGTCTGGTCCCGCCTGCTCCAGGACCCCAGGGCCGAGTACATCCTCTACGACCTGTTCGACTTCATCGCCTCGCGCATCACGCCGCCGGGCGGCAACAACTGACTCGCGCCCCGGCAACGCCCAGGCACGGCGGTGGCCGGGCCTCTCCGCATACCCCCCGGGCACGGGGAACCAGCGCCTCGGTCTGCCCCCTACCGCCCCACCGTCTCGTACGTCACCGGCACGGCGGTTCCCGTCTCCGCCGACGCGGCGATCGCCTCGTACAGCACCATGGACTTGTAGGACTCGTGGATGTTCGAGCGGGTGGTGCGGCCCTCGCGGATGGCGGCGAGAAAGTCGGCGATCTCCGCCAGGTGCCCCGTGTCGTTGCCGCTGTCGCCGCCGCTGACGAACGTCGGCGGCTCGCGCCACTCGACGCACTTCTGGTCCTCGGCGATCCGCCAGCAGGAAGAGTTGTGGACGGTCATGAAGTTCCCCCCGGCGACGGTGATCTCCACCTCCTCGGTCGGCACGCCGAACGATCGCCCGTCGGTGAGGTTCATCGTCCCCACGCCCCCGTGGACGAAGCGCAGGCTCACGGCGTAGCTGTGGGCGCCCTTCGCGAAGCTGAACACTTCCGCCGCGTCGCCGAAGAGGTAGCCCACCAGGTCGATCGCGTGGATGGCGAAGTCCAGCAGGAAACTGCTTCGCGGCGAGTCGTTGCGGTAGCGGGCCGAGGCGTAGTCGATCGAGAGGCTCTCGCGCTGCTCGGCGGGAAACTGCCCCAGCCACTCGCTCGCCCGGTTGTAGGCGGCGTTGTAGCGCTTCTTGAACGCCGTGGTGCACAGGACGCCCGTCTCGGCCGAAACGCGGGCTACCGCCAGGGCGTCCGCCGCCGTCGCCGCCGGCGGCTTCTCCGTGTACACGGGGCACCCGCGCCGCATCACCTCCGGCGCCAGCTCGGCGTGGGCGTCGGGCCCGATGCACAGGATCACCCCGTCGGGCCCCTCGGCGTCGAGCATCGCCGGCATGTCCGTGTAGACGCGACCGCCGAAGCGCCGGGCGTTCCGTTCGGCCTTGTCGCGGTCGAGGTCGCACACCCCGACCAACTGCCCGCCGGCCGCCCCGACGTACGGGTAGATCCGCCGAGTGGACAGGCTGCCGGCGCCGACGATGCAGACCCTCGGGTCACTCACGGGCCGGCTCCTTCGCGCTCGGCGGCTGACCGGGCCGGTCGCGCGGCCCGCGGAGGGGCACGGAGGGGATCCACTGCCCCACGGCGCGGAACGTCTCGGCCGAACAGGCCGGGGGGGCCACCCCCGCCGTCGTCAGCACGATGCCCCAGTGGTCCGGGCAGGCGTCCAGCTCGCCCCGGACGTAGCGCCGGATCTCCCCGGGCGTGTGCCGCCACCAGACGTTCACGCACGTGCCCCCCACGAACGTCTTGCCCGGGCAGCGCGCCTTGCCGTCGGCCAGACGCGTGTTCGCCAGCGGCGGGGCCGTGAACGCCTCGATGCTCGCCGCCGGGATCGTGTCGATCCGCTCCAGCAGGTCGTACAGCAGCCCGCACATGTGCAGCTCGTGCATCTTCCCCGCCCGCTCGATGATCCGCCCGTAGTCGCACAGGTGCCGGCGGCAGTACCGCTCGAACTGGCCCGGGCTGATCAGCGACGTCGAGGTGTTCTCGACCGAGACGACCAGGTCGGCCGGCGTTCGCTCGGCCACGGCCCGCACCAGCTCCTGGTTCGCCTCGTGCATCTGGGCGATCAGCTCATCCATCTCGTCGGGGTAATCGGCGAGGAAGTACATCGTTCCGGCCGGGCCGATCACGTGCTCGACCAGGTGCATCAGCGGGCTGGTGCCCCAGCCGGTCTTGCTGATGCCGCGCTGGCCGATCTCCTCGACGCGCTGCCGCGCGCGGGCGGCCTCGTCGTCGTCGGGCGGCTCGATGCGCTGCTCGCAAAGCCAGCGGAACCGCCGCAGGTCCTCGCGCGTCTTGACGGGGAACTCCGTGGGGTGCCAACTGCCCGTGGTGGGGTCCTGCGTCCAGCGCTCCACGAGGTCGCCGTCGGGCGTGTGGGTCACGCGGGTGCGGACGTTGCCGTCGATGGTCTCGGCGACCTCCGCGCGGGGCGACGTCGCCCGGGCGCAGCGCGGGGCGTGGAAGATACCGTCGGCGTGGATGTAGTCCAGCAGGTCGCGGTCCGACAACTTCCGGATGCGGTCCGGCTGGCTGCGGCGCCAGGTCCCGTTGGTGACCTTCGCCCAGAACGGCAGGCGGTCCACGGGCTCCCGGCGATACGCGGCCAGGAGGCGCTGGCGGGAGGTCATCTCGTCGGTGGGGTGGACTCTGCCGTCTGCCAAGCCGACCATTGGGTGCTCCGTTCGGCCGGAGCAGCAGCACGGCGCCGGGCCGTGCGGGCCGCACGCAACTCGCGGCGATCATACGCCCGCCCCGCCGGCGCCGCCAGTGCGGGCTCGGCGTTTCAGGCCGCCCGCGGGGCGAACTCCGGGCCGATCGGTGCCCGCGGGGGCCCCGCAGGCGACATTTTTCGCACAAAGGGCTTGACCGGATCGCCCCGCAAACGCTACCGTACGACGCTTCGCGGCGCCGCGGGTGGGGTCTATGCATGCGCCTCCGACGCGGCGCGGGCGAGCGGCACGGAATGTGTACTGGTTCTCGAGTCCGAATCGGCCCCCAGAAAAAGCTCATGCAGGACCCGGGCCCGGATGCCTGAATCCGGGCCAACGAGCGGAGGTGCAGGCTTGGCAACAGGATTGTTGAAGGAGTTGGTCGACGCCGGCATCCACTTCGGGCACCGCGTCAGCCGGTGGAACCCGAAGATGAAGCCGTATATCTACGGCAAGCGGAACCTCATCCACATCATCGACGTGAAGGAGACGGTCCGCGGGATCCTGCTGGCGAGGAAGTTCCTCGCCCGCACCGTTTCGCAAAGCAAGGACGTGCTCTTCGTGGGAACCAAGCGTCAGGCCCGCAAGGCGGTCCAGGAGAACGCCGGGCGGGTCGGCATGCATCACGTCACCGACCGCTGGCTGGGCGGGACGTTGACCAACTTCCGCGAGATCCGCAAGCGCGTCGGGCGGCTGGACGAGTTGGAGCAGCTCGAGGCCGACGGCTTGCTGGACCAGTACTCCAAGAAGATGGGCGCCTCGCTGCGGCGAGAGATGCGCAAGATCCGCCGCAACCTCGGCGGCATCCGGCGCATGGACAACCTGCCGGGCGCGCTGGTCATCGTCGACCAGCGGCGCGAGATCATCGCCGTCCGCGAGGCCAGGAAGGTCCATATCCCCGTCATCTGCCTGCTGGATACCGACAGCGATCCGGACCTGGCGGACATCCCGATCCCCGGCAACGACGACGCGATGCGGGCCATCGAGATCGTCATCCGCCACTTGGCCAACGCCGTCGCCGAGGGCGTCAGCGCCCGCGCGACGGTGGACGCCGAGCGGGCCAAGGAGGCCCGCGAGCGGCGCCGCAGCCGCCGGCCCACGACGGCCCGGGCCGAGCCGCCCGAGGCTCCCGTTGCCGAGGAGGGGCCCGCGCCCGCCGCCGCCCCCACGGCGCCCGCCGCCGAGCCCGAGGCACCCGCCGCCGAGCCCGAGCCACCCGCCGCCGAGCCCGAGCCACCCGCCGCCGAGCCCGAGGCACCCGCCGCCGAGCCCGAGGCGCCCGCCGCCGAGCCGCCCGAGGCCCCCGTGGCCGCACCGGCGGCGCCGCTTGCGCAGCCGGCCGGCGAGAACGACCCCGATACCCCGGCGACCCAGCCCCCAGCCGACACGAGCGACACGCCCCCCGGAGACCCCGCCCAGACCAAACCCGCCGGCGAAACCGAACCGGCGTAGGTGGCGCGGATCCCCCTCGGGGGCGGACCGGCTCCGCCCACGCCGGGCAGCTCCACCCCGACAGAGAAAGAGACAGAAATCACCATGGCTGAAATAACCGCTGCGATGGTCAAGGCCCTGCGGGACCAGACCGGCCAGGGCATGATGGAATGCAAGAAGGCCCTCCAGGAGGCCGGCGGCGACGTGCAGGCCGCCCAGGACATCCTCCGAAAGAAGGGCCTCGTCAAGGCCGAACAGAAGGCCGACCGCGCCACCGGCGAGGGGCTCATCGCCATCAAGGCCCTCGACGGCGCCGCCGTCATGATCGAGGTCCGCTGCGAAACCGACTTCTGCGCGCGCAACGACGAGTTCCGGGTGATGGTGGGCAGGCTGGCGGAACTGGCCGCCGGGGCGCCCGCCGGCGAGATCGAGCCGACCGACGAGATGAGACAGCTCGTCCAGGAGACGCTGGCCAAGATCGGCGAGAACATGAGCTTCACCCGCGGCATCAAGGTCGAGGCCCCGCGCGTGGCCACCTACCTCCACCACAACCAGAAGGTGGGCGTGATCCTCGGCGTCGACGGGGAGATCGGCGACGACGACCTCAGCGGGCTGTGCATGCACGTGGCCTTCGCCAACCCGGTGGGCATCACGCCGGACGACATCCCCGCCGACGCCATCGAGAAGGAGAGGAGTTTCGCCCGGCAGGAGGCGATCGACTCCGGCAAGCCGCCGGAGATCGCCGAGAAGATCGTCACCGGCAAGGTGCGCAAGTTCCTCGCCGAGCGCGCGCTGGTGGAGCAGAACTACGTCCGCGACGATAAGAAGAAGGTCAAGCAGGTCCTCGGCGGCGCGACCGTGACGGCGTTCGCGCGGTTCGCCGTCGGGGCGTGAGACAGGACGGGCCCGCCCATGCCCGGCCAACCCAGATACAGGCGAGTCCTGCTGAAGCTCTCCGGGGAGAGCTTCTGCACCGCCGACGGCTTCGGCGTCGAGCCGGCCGCCGTCTCCGCCACCGTGGACGAGCTCCTGCCCGTCGCCGACCTGGGCGTGCAGTTGGGCATCGTGGTGGGCGGTGGGAACTTCATCCGGGCGCGCGACCTGGCGGGCGACCCCCACGTCCGGCGCGTCACCGCCGATTCCATGGGCATGCTGGCCACCGTGATGAACGCCGTCGCCCTGCGCGACGCCCTGGAAGGACACGGCAAGTCCGTCCGCGTCCTCAGCGCCATCCCGCTGCCGACGATCTGCGAGTCGTTCAATCGGCGCCAGGCCGTCCGGCACCTGAACGCCGGACGCGTCGTCCTCTTCGCCGGCGGCACCGGCAGCCCGTTCTTCACCACCGACACCGCCGTGGCGCTGCGGGCCGCCGAGGTCGACGCGGAACTCATCGTCAAAGCCACCAAGGTCGAGGGCGTCTACGACTCCGACCCGATGATCAACCCCAACGCCAGGAAGTACGACCGGCTGACCTATCACAAGGCCCTGGAGGACGAGCTCGGCGTGATGGACCTGGCGGCCTTCTCGCTCTGCTCGGACAACCGGATCCCGATCGTCGTCTGCCAGTTGTTCGAGCCGGGCAACCTGGTTAAGGCCGTCTGCGGCGAGCCCGTCGGCACCCTCGTCACCGAATAGCGCGCGGGAGGTGGCCCATGGCGATGGACGAGATTCTGCTCGACGTCGAGGAGAAGATGGAGGCGGCCGTCGACTACCTCCGCAAGGAGTTCCGCGGCATCCGGACCGGGCGCGCCTCCACCGGGCTGGTCGAGCACATCAAGGTGGAGTACTACGGCTCGCCCACCGACCTGCGCCAGCTCGCGACGATCTCCACACCGGACGCGTCGCTGATCGTCATCAAGCCGTTCGACCCGCAGAGCCTCAAGGACATCGAGAAGGCGATCTTCGCCAGCGACCTGGGCATCACGCCCAACGCCGACGGGAAGATCATTCGCCTGGCCGTCCCGCCGCTCAGCATCGAGCGCCGCAACCAGCTTGCCGGGCAGCTCAAGAGGATGGCCGAGGCCGCCCGAGTCGCCGCCCGCAACGCCCGGCGCGACGGAAACAAGGACGCCGAGCACCAGCAGAAGGCCGCCGAGCTGACCGAGGACGAGGCCCGCAAGACCAGGGACGAGATCCAGAAGCTCACCAGCGATTACGAGAAGAAGATCACCGAAATCCTGGAAGCCAAGACCAAGGAGGTCCGGGAAGAGTAGAATGGAATCCGTCGGCGCAGCGCCGTCGCCCGAACCGGTCGGCCTTCGCCCGAGCCCGGGGGAGTAGCTCAATTGGCAGAGCAACGGCCTTTTAAGCCGTAGGTTCTGGGTTCGAGTCCCAGCTCCCTCAGTTCCACCCCTTGGTTTTCCAAGGGTTTGCGCGCGCCGTATTGCGCAGAAGCAGGCTCTCCCGGGTGTGCGAGGCCTTCTCCTGGCCCCGCGCTACTCCTTTGCTTATGGACGCTTCCCTCACAAGGCCAGCCTCCTGCGGGCCCGAGGCATGCCCGCAGGCGGTCGTCGGGAGGCGCTGCGACGGCCTGGCGGCGGCTCCGCCGGGTGCGAGCGCGCCCTAGCGCGACACTTTTCGCCCCTTTCGGCGAAATCCTCGCGGGCCATCTCGCGGCCCATCGCCCCCGGCGAAACGGCCGTAAGTCTAGATCGATTGTGTCAGAACTGTCCAATCCTGGGGCCTGCCGGACGGCCCAGAATCAGTGTAACCACTTGTTTTCAAATGACTTAGCATTGTCCAGATTTTGGACAATCAGCCCCATTTTGGACAATCAGCCTCCCCGCGCCCGGCCTCGCCCGCCGAAACGCTCGTAACGCCTTTAGTGATAAGATGTTTATCCCGTTTCCCGCCGCAGCCGGGCTCCGCCCCCCCCTCGCGCCGTCCCCACGCTCCTGAACGCGGGCGAGGGAACGCCACGCGCACCGCGCGGCGCCGCCCGATCGGCCTCCGGCAGCCCCCGAACGGGGGCACGTGTCGGTTGCCACGGGCGCCAGCCCGTGGAAGCCTTGCCCAGAGAACCGAGCCCCAGAAGGGGGGCGACTGAACGCGCGCGGGCTTGCCGAATCGCCACGGGGCCGGTACGATGACAGATGGCCGGGATGCCCCGAATCCCTTGCGGCCTCGGGGCATCGCCGGCACGGGAAGAGGATCATGGGCTACGGGGAGTTCACCCGCGCGGCCGCGAGGCCGACCGCCTCCGCGGCCGGAGGCGCACCGGAAACGCAGGCGCGCTTGCCCGCGGTTCCGGAAGGCGTAACGAGCCCGCAGGTGGCCCGGCGGGGCCGAAAAAGTAGCCTGACCCGAATACCGTTGACTTAGGCGTTAAGCCATATTAGGAGAATACTTTAGGTTCTCGGGCTCGCCCTCCGATGACCGGGGGACGGGACGCCCTTCTGGCGGGAGCGCGTGGATTCACGAGGAAACGGCCGCGCGACCACCGGCTGCCCCACGGGAGGGCTGCCGCATGTAGAGGATCGTAATGACTTTTTTGCCGGACGGTTACGTCCTTAAGTCAACGGCATTCCAGCCTGACCCCGATTCCCACTGACCCGGATTCCCACCATCCGTCTGCGGCCGGGATCGGCTTGCGTGCAATCGTTGCCGGAGGCCGGGCAAGGCGCCGGTCACCGAGGCGCACGACTTCACCACCGCATGCGCCTGCCCCGCAGCTCGTCCAGGACGGCGATCACCCAGACGCTGCTGACGACGAAGGTGTGGTAGAGATCGTAGACCGGGCAGTACCGGAGGATCTTCGGGTCATCCCGGTGCATCGCGACGAAGAAGGACGCCGCGACGGCATTGAGCAGAACGAGGGGAATCAGGCTGGTCAGGATCAGCAGCGGATCGCCCCCCTTCAGCAACGCCCCCGTCAGCAGCCCGACGCCGAGAAGGAACAGGAACGGCTGGAGCAGGAGATCGAAGCCGCACGTGCCGCCCAGCCACGTGAGCAGTCGCGGGGATCGGTTGACGGCAGACCGGCGGCAACGGCGCAGGTACTTCCGCAGCACCTGGATGGTCCCCCGGCACCAGCGGTACCGCTGGTTGATCAGGTCGAACAGCCCGTCGGGCCCCTTCGTGTCGGAGACGGCGGTCGGCTCGTAGACGACCTTCCCCCCAAGGCCCAGGATCGTCAGAGACAGATCGAAGTCCTCTGCGAAGGTGTCGGGTTCGAACGGCCCGCCCACGGCCCCCTCGTCATCGCCCCCCAACTGCCCGAAGCGTCGGTGGACTTCCGCCAGAGCGTCCCTTCGAAACAGTCCGATCGGGCCGGGCACGACCAGGACCGTGCCCGAATGCCCCTGGGCCATGCGGACCGAGCCGTTGCCGACAAGGTACTCCAGGCCCTGAAGCCGGGTGACGGAGTTGATGCGGTTCCGCACGCGGACCTGCCCGGCGACCGCGGCGACGCCGGGCTGCTGGATCCGGGCCACCATGCGGGTCAGGGCGTCGGGCGCCAGCCGGGAATCGGCGTCGAGGCAGAGAATCAGCTCGCCGCGGGCATGGCGGAACGCCAGATTGTGCGCGCTCCATTTCCCGCCGTTGGGTTTGGCCAGGACGCGGAGCCGGCACCGCGGGTGTCGGCCCTCGAACCGGCGAGCGCGGGCGAGCGTGTCGTCGGTCGAACCGTCGTCGACCACGAGCACTTCGTAGCGGGGGTAGTCCAGGCGAAGCAGGGCCGTCAGCGCCGGGGCGATCGTCTCCGACTCATTGTGCGCCGGCACGAACACCGAGACGAAGGGAGCCGCCCTGCCCGGGCCGGGCTGCCAGCCGCATTGACGCCGGAACTCAAGATAGGACAGCACCAACAGGATCGCCCACCGACAGCCGCTGACAATCGACACCAGCGCGAGGAACACGGCGCCGGCGACCATGCCCGCCGATCGGCCCGCGACGAGAAAGGACCGTGCCCAGCCGAAGAACCGGTACGGGAAGTAGGTGAACACCACGGCCGCGAGCACGAGGCCCGAAAGGAACAGGACGTCGACGTACCAGGGAGGTCGGCCCGACTGGGATGGTCGCCCCCCAGCGGCGGGCGCCCGGTCCGTGGCTTCCGTTCTCATCTCCCGGGCCGGCGGGACGGCCGATGAGCCCGGGCGCGTCTCCACGGTCACGCCGCGACGAGCCGAATTGCCTGGGCTGGGAGGGACCATAAAGCCTCGCTTCTTCGTTTCCAATCGCGGCGGATGCGTCTCAGCGAAGGGCCGGCCGCTCGGACAGTACGTCGTCGGCGACGGTTCGAAGAACGCGGACCAGGCGCTCCTCAACGGGATCCGACATTCTGCCGACGGATTCCTCGATCTTGCGGATCCGCTCGTGCACGGCAGGGTCCCCGTTGAGGCCCTGCCGAACGCTCACAACGGCCTGTTTGCAGCCGTGCTCCAGCACATACTCCAGTGCTCGCAACAGCGCCTCGTCTCGACGGCCGTCGGCAAGCATGTCCCGCAGTTGCTCGCCCAGAATGTGCATCAGCCTTGCCGGCGCGTTTCGGACCTCCGGCTGGGAGGAGCTGCCGCCGGCTGGATCGAGCGCGGCTTCGAGATCGGCAGTTCGCTCGTCGTGGTCCGGGGCCCCGAAGCCCTCGGGGCCCCCGTCAGGCGCCGGACGGGCGGAGCGATCTTGCGGAACGGCCTGGCCGCCGTGGGCCTCCGCCCTTCTCGCCACCCACGCCACAGCGATCCGCCCTGACGCGCCCAGGGCGACCAGCGCGACGCCGATCCAGAGCAGGGGATAGACTGTCAGCGGGGGCCGCCATGTCAGTCCGACGGGGATCCGCGGGTTGTCGACCAGTTCCCGGACAACCAGGCCGGGGGGACGGCACGCGACTTCGGCGGCCACGTAGCCCGGCTCGGCAGGAAGAGGCTTGCTGCTCAACGGAATGCCGGCAAAGCGCTTCTGAACGTCGGGTTGGTCCAGCGACAGCAAGACCTCCGTCTCCTTCGCGAGGGCGTCCGCCTCGGCGGCCGAGAGTCGCAGCCGCAGGCGCAAGGCGTTCTTGCCCGCCAGGACAACCAGCGGGGCCTCCCGCCCGGCCGTGCGCGGCGAAGGCTCCCGGTAGACGATCGTCCCTCCGAACGAAGCCTCAACGACCAAGCTCTCCTCCAGCCCTTCTCTTTCCGCGGTGGTCTGGGCGATTTCCGCATCCAACTGCTCGAGTTCGCCTCGGCGCACGTCGCGGGCGCGCTCGGCGTCACGATCGAGTTGCCGGAGGAGGGATTCCGCTTTCCGTCCCGCGTGGGCCACGCTGCGTTCGGCCGTTGTGACCTCCTCGGACAGGCCCTTGGCCTGCTGGGCGGCAACCGCCTCATATTCCTCAAGCGTCTCCTGCAGCTCCGTGCGTTCCGCCTTCAGCGCGTCGAGCTTTGCGCGGACCTTCCCGACTTCCTCCTCCGAGACCTGGACGTCCGTTTCCGTTCCCTGGACTTCTTCGGGGGTGGCCACGCCGCGAGCGGCGGCCAGTTTCTTCCTCTGCAGTGCCTTCCGGAGATAGGAGAGCTTCGCCTTGGCCTGCGCCAACTCTCTATCCGCCTGCTCTACCCCCCCCGCCAGCACTTTCAGCCGCCACCGGTTGTCCAGCCGCTGCCGCAGCCTTTCCCGCAGCACCAGATCGCGGGCCGGGGCCAACTGGTCGAGTGACGCGCACATCTGGCGCCGATCCGTAGCAGCGTCCTGGTAGCGACGCACGAGTTCCGGGTCCAGCGCCAGCGGGGCATTGGCCAGAATGGCTTTCCTGGCCTCCAGGGCTTCCCGGTGCAGTTGCAGCACGCGGATCCTTGATTCTCTCCTCGGGCACGAGAACCGGGCCAAGACCGCCCCCTTTGCCACGCGGTCCTGGGACGTGACCTCCGCGACGTGCTGATCGGCCGGGACCCGCACGGTCAGAAGGCCCTCGCCGGTGAGGTGCCCCTCTCGCGGCACCAGCTCGCGCCAGCCGGCAACGCCCCCGATCACCAACAGGCCCAGCAGGACCATGCCGGTGGACCAGGACGCCATCCGTCGGGGCCGGCTGACCCCGCCGGCGAGCGCCGTCGAGCGGTTCCGTTTCCGCCAGACATGAGCCGCACATGCGAAGACGTAGCCGCCCACGCCGGCCAGCAGGCCAATCAGCCCCGCGTTGATGAGATTCGGGCTATCTCGCAGCATTGTTCCGTTCTCTCCGGCAGGCGGACACAGGCGACGAGCTCATGGCCTCCAGGCACTCCTCTCGAGCATCCATGGCCTCCCTGAGCTCCGTGCACTCAACAGGAACATGGCTATCATCGTATACTGCATGCCCAGCCGCGTCAAGACAAAAAAATACGGCCGTATATATCGCCGGTCGGTGATGTCTGGGGATGCGGGGACCCAGGCAGCCCGGCCTGCCTCGCCACGGACCGGCCAGCCCGGCGACGGCATGGCCGTTGGATTCCGGTAGAGTCGAGACGTGGCGCGGTGGCGAGAGGGCTGGGGAGTGGCCGTTTGCCGGGGGCCTACGTGGCGGTGGGCCGGCGTCTGGGCTACCCGCTGAAGCTGGTTCGGGCGAAGGCGCACGTGCGGCCTCGTTGGGAAGGCGCTTGGCGTACGATCAAGTGCGCGATTTCGGCATGGTTCCGATCGAGGTAACACCTCCGGCCGGGCGATGCGCGCGGCGTGCCCCGGGGAACAACCGTTCAGCCGTCCCTGGCGGGACTCGACGTTCCGGTTCCTGCTGACCCACCACTGAAGTGGCGGGCTACGATCAGAAGCCCCTACGGGACAGGCTCCTGCCTGTTGTGCGTCCCGGCAGGGACGCCGTGAGAGTAGCGGCGTGCCCCGGGGAACAACCGTTCAGCCGCCCCTGGCGGGACTGGACGCTGCGGTTCCTGCTGACCCACCACTGAAGTGGCGGGCTGCTATCAGCCCGGATTTCCCCGATGGACACTACACTTCAGGTACAATAGAGCGTCGTTTGACCGCATGAACAAAGGGTCTTCTTGACGCCACGGACGGCGGAAGGCAGAGATGCGATGGGTGAAGCCAGCAAGGACGCTCTCCGGGTGGGTTTCGACGGGTCTATCAAGCCGCGGCACTGCGGAGCAGTGGATCAAGGAAGGCAAGAACGCCGTGAAGTGGACGCGGCTCAGCTGCCACGACTTCGTGGACAACCAGGTGCGGTTGCAGCTGTTCGCCCTCGCATACAACCTGGGCAACTTCTTACGTCGGTTGGCGTTGCCCCGGTCGGTGAAGCACTGGTCGCTGACGACGCTGCGGGAGAAGCTGATCAAGATCGGTGCGAAGGTGGTGGCACACTCCCGGTACGTCTTCTTCCAGATGGCCGAGGTGGCGGTGCCCAAGCGGCTCTTCCGAGCGATCCTGGACCGGATACGCCGACTGCGTCTACCTGAGACGGTGCCGCGATGACTCGAACGGCGGACGAGACAACCGGCGGGCGCGGAGACGACGGGGACGGTGTGTCCGGATCGACAGCAAAGGGCTGCTTGCCGGCCGATTCGCCTCGTAATACCGGCCCCGGCCAGCAGGGCACGCTCTTCGCCGAGCAAAGATCACGCTTGCCGATCTCGCGATCGGTGATAGACTCGTCAGAGAGGCCGACGGCGGTCGTCGGCCAAATCCCATCGGGGAAATCCCGGTTCACAGATGAAATTCAGCCGGACGGTAACATGGCACACTTCGGCGGCGACCGTGAACTGGCTCACGACTTCATCAACGTGATTGCCGGCAAGGGCGACTCGCGTACTCCCATCCAGACCGGCATACACAGCGCCTACACATGTTTGGCTGCAAAACGCTCAGCCGAGACAGGACGATTTGTGGATGTCAGACAAGCGGACAATACACGTGGCAACCCACACAAGAAGGGACTGTGCGCATGACGACTGGTAGAAAAGACCGAGCCGACGGACGGATGAGCGTTCTAGCCCTGCTGGGAATCGCCATTGTGGCGGCTTCCGCGCTTCAAGCGCAGGAGAAGAAGGCGGAAGAGACACTCGAGTGGGTCCCCGCTGCCGCACAGAACAACGATCAGGAGATCGACCCCGATGCCAGAAGGCTCGATGTAGTCATAACATCTACCCCGAAAGCTACTGCCGACATGAGCACGTTCACCAGGGAATACGTCATAGACCTGGCAAGATTCAGCATCACCAATACGGGGAAGAACCCGCTCGCAACCGCCAAGGGAATCAATGCCGCGCTGCAACACGCCAAGACGATTGGCGCGAACAGAATCGTGTTTCCGCGAGGAACGTATCTCATCAGCGAGACAGTCCCGATTGTGTTCGATCACACGGATACGATCGTGGACTTGAACGGCTGCACGCTGCAGATGAACCCGAATGCGCTGAAGAAGTGCCACATGGCAATTATCGACGACGGGGCGGAGAACTTCCGCCTGACGAACGGGACGTTGCGCGGGGAAAGAGACAAGCACGACTTCAAGGCGACGAAGGGGAGCGGTGAGTGGGTTGACCTCCTGCACGTTAATGGCGGTCGGGACATTGAAGTGGATCACCTTTTGCTGACCCATGCTACGGGCAAAGGCGTCAGGACGCTCAATGGCATCTCCGGCAAGGGCGGAAAACAGAGGTATCACTACATCCACACGAAGAACCTGGAGTCCGGCGGGTTCGCCGAGAATGGCACGAAGGTCGAGGCCCCGGAGAAGACGCGAACGATCAACCCCTACGACATTGCCAAAGCCAATGGACAGTTTGAATTCGGCTACACCGCCGGATACATGGGATTCCCCTATGTCAAAGGCCGGAGGTATCAAGCCTGTTTCTACGCCGACGATATGACCTTCATCGAGAAGAACGATTACATCCAGTACAAGAAGAGACCTGTCCCTAAAGGCGCGAAATGGATTCATCTGGAGTTCAACCAGCCTGAGGTCCTGGGCGTTGGCAGCGATGGGAGCGTCAAGAATCCCTACTGCGGCTTCATCAGCAACTTCCGCTCGCCGCGAGGCGTGCATTTCCATCACAATCACATGCTGAAGAATCGCCAGTTGGGAATGGCGGTCTGCGGCGGGCAGCAGTGGATCATTGAGAACAACGTTTTCGAGGAGAACGGCCCCCAGGCGCCGGGCTACGGGGTGGATTTTGAAGACGGCTGGCTCATGACGCAGGACATTGTGTTTCGGAACAACAGGTTTAAGAACAACATCAAAGGCGACTTTGTTGTTTGCGGCGGCAGCGAACTGCTTGTTGAGGGCAACGAGTTTGAAAAAGGGGCCTATTTCTGGGATGCAACGCTTAGTTACACCTTCCGGAAGAACAAAGTCATGGGTGGGCGTGTTGCCTTCAAGACCCGAACGGGGCATGTAACCGCCGAGGATAACTACTACGAGAATTGCACCATGCTGGTCCGGTTTGACCCGCGCGGCTTCAACAATGGGTTCTTCCGAGAAAAGGGCGTGCTTCCTGAAACGCCACCGGTTCGTCTCAGAAGAGAGACCCTCGTCAACGTCAGGAGCGTAGCCGGCACGTATTTCGACTTCGCGGATTCCACGATGAAACACGTCGTGTTCCATGCTGGCAAGGAGACCCAGCTTGCTCGCTTCCACGACTGCGTATTTGAAGACACGTCCGTCAGCTACAGCGCCGAAGGCCCTGCAGTGATTGTGGAGCGCAGCGGCTGCAAAGGCACTCTCAAGGAGCAGGGACCCGGCCTGAAGCGTCGGAAGTCGAACCAGAATCCATAGCCCGCGAAGGAATCACGACAGGTAGCTCACCGTGGGCAGGCTTCCCATGCGGAATGGCGTTACGTAGACAATGGAGGGCCCGGGACAGGCGCGCATTTCTGCTCGGCGGCGGAGGGGCGAGCGGGCGGGCGAAGAGGTGGAGCCGCGCGGCGTGGTCTGGTGAGAAGATCATGGGCCGCGATTGCAGGAAGGCGCTGATGAAGCGGCAAGGGATACGGATCAGAAGTCCCTACGGGACAGGCTTCTGCGTGTTGTGCGTCCCGGCAGGGACGC
>CAZXOC010000014.1:0-46014 GCA_964642165.1 uncultured Planctomycetaceae bacterium
CGCAGGCCCATGGACTGCCACTTGGGTTTGGGCTTCGGCTGAACGGTGAGGGTGTACTTGCCTGCCTTCGGGAGCCGGACGCGGCCGAGGCTGCGGCTGACGAACTTGCCCCAATCGCCCGTCTCGACCGTCCGGCACTCCAGCTTCTGGCCCGCGACGGAGACGACGAACTCGCTGCCGCCGGCGCCCTTCGCGCAGGAGGCCTCGAGCGTCACGTCGAACGTCCCCGGCCGGGCGACGACGAACTCCCAGCTCACCGAGTCCTTCGGATCGCTCCAGTAGCCGATGCTGGGGACCTCGTCGTAGGCCTCGAGCCTGGGGCTGCGGCCGTGGAGCCGCGCGGCGTCCGCGAGCAGGCCCACGTTGCCTTCGGGCGACTGGCGGATGGTGAGATCGACGATCGGCTCGCCGGCGATCTCCAGGACGAGGACCGTCACCTCACCGTCGCGCAGGTGCGGCGGCGGGGCGACGACGGGGGCGCCGTCCTCCGTCTTGACCGCCAGGGGCCTCTTGCCCGCGTCCGCCAGGGCGTAGGCGGCCTGGGCCCTGTTGACCAGCCCTCGCAGCCGAATGAGCCCCTTCGGGCGCCCCCATAGGTGCAGGTAGAGCTTGCCGGGCTTGGCCGTGCACGCCCCCCAGGGGAGCCGCCGCGGCCAGAACGGGCTGGCCTTCGAGCCGTAGATCGCCTCGCCGTTGACCTTCAGCCATTGCCCGATCCGCACCAGGCGATCCTGCATGATGACGGGGATTCGCCCGTCGGCGGTCGGGCCGACGTCCAGGAGGAAGTTGCCGCCGTTGCCGCAGACCCGCGAGAGCATGCGGATCAGCTCGTACTCGCTGTCGTAGTCGTCGATGCCCTCCTTGCGGTTGTAGCCGTAGCTGCGCCCGATGCCGCGGTCCTCCTGCCACGGGTGCGTCGGGGCCATCCGCCCCCCGCCGTACTCGCTCTCGAAGACGTCGCCGTGGCGGCCGCGCACCTTGCCCCACCGGTCGTTCGTCACCACGTACTCGCGGCAGGGCGACTCGTTGTACAGCCACGCCGCCAGCTCCAGGCTCCGCCACGCGCGGCAGTCCTGCTCCCACTCGCCGTCGAGGAAGATGAAGTGCGGCTTGTACCGCGTGACGACGTCCTTGAACTGCGGGTGGAGGTGCTCGGTGACGTAGCGCGCGCGGTCGGTCAGCCACAGCGGGTGGTACCACTCGTAGAGGGAGTAGTAGATGCCCATCTTGAGCCCGCGCTTGCGCCCGGCGGCGAAGAGCTCGCCGAGCACGTCGCGCTTCGGGCCGACGACGGCGGCGTTCCACTTGTCGGTGGTCTTCGTCTTCGAGTACGGCGACGGCCAGAGGCAGAACCCGTCGTGGTAGTTCGCCGTGGTGACCACGTACTTCGCCCCGCTGCGGGCGAAGAGGCCCGCCCAGGCGTCGGGGTCCCACAGCTCGGCCGTCAGCATCTCGGCGAAGCGCTCGTAGGGGAAGTCCTTGCCGTAGACGCGGTGGTGGAACTTCTGCACGGCCGAGCCGCGCCGCTGCGACCGCTTCCAGTACCACTCGGCGTAACCGCGGTCGACCCAGGACGGCACGGAGTACGGCCCCCAGACGACGAAGATGCCGAACTTGGCCTCGCCGAACCACGGGGGGATGGGGCGGCGGTCGATGGACTCCCAGGTGGGCTGGTACGTTGCGGGCTTCGCCGGCCGGGTGGTCGGCGGGTCGGCCCGGGTGGTGTTCGGGGCCGCGGCCCCGGCCGCCAGGGCGACGGCCAGCCAGGCCCCACGGCGTGCGCGGGATGTCGTCACGAGCGTGTCCCTTCCCGGCCTGGGGCGGGGTGCTACTTGATCTTCACCTCCCGCCCGAGCCTCGCCGAGCGGTAGAGGCCGTCGATGATCTTCTGGGTCCAGATGGCCTCGCTGCCGGGCACGCGGGTGGGCTCGCCCCTGCGGACGCAGTCGCAGAAGTGCGCGACCTCCAGTTCGTGGTTGGTCGAGCGGGTGGGCATGCCGGCGAGGTCGAGGTTCTTGATGTCGCAGGGGGTGCAGTCCATCAGGTGGCCGTTGACCTCGAGCTGGACGCTGAGCGGGCCGATCCCCGCGCCGCCCTTGTCGCCGAGGATGTGGGCGGCGTGGCTGTCGCGGTCGACATTGGAGTTGAAGCTGCACTCGATGGTCATCGTCGCGCCGCCCTCGAAGCGGACCAGGGCGCAGGCGAAGTCCTCGACGGTGTAGGTCTTCCAGTCCCACGGGCCGAACATGCCGAAGTGCCCCGGCGTGTTGCCGATCGTCGTGGCGGTCATGCCGCTGACGGCGACGGGCCTGGGCTTGCCCATCATCCACCACGTCAGGTCGATCTGGTGGACGCCGATGTCGATGAGCGGCCCGCCGCCCTGCTCCTCGAGCTGCCCGAAAACGCCCCAGCTCGGCACGCCGCGCCGGCGGATCGACTGGCAGCGGGCGTAGTAGACCTTCCCCAGCACGCCCTGCTCGACGAGCTGCTGGACGTAGTTCGCGTCGCCGCGGAAGCGCTGCATCAGGCCGATCTGGAGCAGCAGGCCGGCCTTCTGAGCCGTGTCCACCATCCGCTGGGCCTCGCGGGGGTTCATGGCCATGGGCTTCTCGCACAGGACGTGCTTGCCGGCCCTCAGGGCGTTGCAGGTGATCTCGCAGTGCGACTTGTTGGGCGTGCAGACGCTGACGGCGTCGATCTCCTTGAGCTTCAGCAACTCGCGGTGGTCGAGGAAACAGCGCTCCTCGGGCACGTCGTATTTCTCGCTCTTGGCCTCCAGCACGTCGGGCTTGATGTCGCAGATGGCATACACGTCCGCCACGCCGCACTTGGTGTAGCCGCTGTAGTGCACGCCGGAGATCCCGCCTACGCCGATGATGCCGACCTTGAGGTGCTTCTTCTTCGCCATCGCTACAGATCCCTTTCCGGCCCGGCCGGCTCGCTGACCGGCCGCCGCCTCACCTTGCCGCCCTGCCTCCGCCCGGGAGAGACGCTCCCCGCCGGCCGACAGGGCACCGACAGACACGCCAAACGCGGGGATTGCACCACAACGGTCCTTGCATGGCAAGGGGCGGCGAGGTTTCATTGGGCCAAGCCGCCACGTTCTCCTCGTGCCCTTTCCGGAGGCCAATATGCATGGTGGGACAGTCGCACCAGCGTTTGCGCTGTGCGTGCTCCTCGCGGCAGCCTGCGGGGCCGCTGACGTGAAGGACCCCCTCGCGCGCCGAGTGGTCCGCGACGACGGACGCATCACGATCGCCGACCACGGCTGCCGGGAATGGGGGCCGGAACTGGTCCACTACCGCGTCGACACGGAGCGCTTCCGCCCGGGCCGGCTCGTCCTGCTGGACGCCCGCGGGACGGCCGTGCCGTTCCAGATCGACGGGGACACCCTCGCGTTCGTCGCCTCCGTGCCGAAGGGGCGAAGCGCCGTCTACCGGCTGACGTTCTGCCCAAGCGATCGCTCGAAGGAGAACACCACGCTCGTCTGCCGACGGCGCGGCAAGGACTTCGAGGTCCGCAACGAGCACGTCGCGCTTCGCATGCCACCGCCGGGCACGCGAGCGTTCGATCCGCCCGCCCCGGCCGCGGAGGCCACCCCGCCGATCCTTCAGTGGGCCTGCCGGCAGACCGGCTGGATGGGCCGGGCGCGATTCGCCTCGACACGCCGGGTCGCCTCGCAGCGGTTCTCGCTCCTGCGCCGCGGCCCGGCGTGCGTCGAGTACGAGGCGAGGTACCGCTTCGCGGCGGCCGGGGAGTACGTCTGGCGCGTCCGCCTGTCGCCCGGCATGCCCATCGCCGTCGTCACCGAGGAGTTCGACTTCGGCTCCGTCCGCGACGGCGAGGACCTGCTGCTGCTGGACGTGCACGCCGGCTGGCGGGCGAGGCACGTCGGCTGGGTCGACGGGGCGGGCGAGGAGCGGATGCCCCCGCTTCGGCCGGCCACGCTCGAGGCCTTCGTTCGGCGAAAGCGGACGGCCCGCGCCGAGGAACTGCCCGTCGGCGGCACCGGCCGGGCCCCCAGCCCCCGCCCACCGGAGAAGGGCCTGCTCCTGCTGGAGAAGAACGTCCCGGCCGGGAAATGGGGCGGCTACAAGGGCGGCGTGCAGCTCTGGGACGGCGAGATCGCCCGGCCCGGCACGGGGCGGACCATTGCGCTGGTGCCGCTGTTCGCCGGCTCGTGGCGGCGGGCGATGGCGCTCAACGCGTGGCACAAGCCCGGCACGGGCGTGATGATCGGCCTGCCGATCAGCGTGCGGCCGATGCGCTGGTCGCTGGACATCGCCGACGACTTCTCCCCGTTCTCGACGCACGAGCACGACGAAGGGCTCTCGCGGACGTACGGGCGGCGGGTCTGGGGGTTGTACGTCGGCACGGAGATGGCGACGGCCCAGGCCCGGTTCGGCTACATCGGCCTGGACCGATACAAGGACTGGATCCTCGACTGCCCGGAGCGGCCCGGCGCTGCCCGAGCGCCCGCCTGGCCCGGCGGGTTCTTCTCGCCGGCCCACGTCGAGCGAATCCGCAGAACGCTCGACCGGCACCCGGACGGCGAGTTCCTGAAGAGCTGGTACCTCTTCAGCGGCCGCAGCCGGGACGCCGTCCGCCACGCCCGGTTCGTCATCGAGAAGCTCAAGAAGCCCTACGGCGAGAACAACTTCTTCCTGGTCGGCCTGAGCGGCTACCGCAAGAGCCAGTTCCTCACGTTCGTCCACCGGGCGGAGGACGCGCTGGCCTGCCCGGCGCTGCCCGCGGAGGTCCGCGGCGAGCTGCGCCGGTGGCTGGCGCTCTATGCCCACGTGCTGAGCGAGCCGGACCTCAACCCCCGCGGCTCGGGCGTGCACCTGGGCAACAACAACATGACGATCAACCGCACGCTGGCCCTGACCTACTTCGCCGGCCTGCTGCCGGACCACCCGCGCTGCGCGTACTGGCTGGACCGCGCTCGCCGGTACGCGCGTTTCAAGTTCGCCACACAGACGGCCCCCGACGGCGTGTGGGTCGCCTGTCCGAGCTACCAGACCTACAGCCCGCTGCGAACGCTCAACATCACGCAGAACGTCCTGCGCAACCGCGGGATCGTGGACTTCTCCGAGCAGGGCTACCACGCCGCGACGCTGCGGTACCTGGCCCACCTGACGATGGGCGACCCGCGCTTCGGCGGGCGGCGGATCCTCCCCGGCATGGGCAACTCGTCCAACCTGCCGGAGAACGTCTGGGGCTTCTCGATGGCGGCCGTCGCCGACCGCGACCCGAAGCTCGCGGGCTTCCTGCGATCCATGAACCGCCTGGCCAACCCCGAGCACCAGAGCTTCGAGAAGGGGCCCAACTACCACGACAAGGACACGCCCCACGCGATGTACTACCTGCCCGACGTGCCGCGGCGCCCGACGCCCCTGCGGACGACGTTCCTGCCCGCCTACGGCGTCGTCTTCCGCGCCCACTTCAACACGCCCGACGAGACGGCCCTGCTCTTCCGCGCGGGCATGAACTGGAGCCACTGGGACACCGACGCGCTGAACGTCATCCTCTACGGCCGGGGCGCGCCGCTGTCGCCGGGGACGGGCTACCAGTACTACTCGGGCCCGGCCGCGGCGGATAGCGCGCTGTACCACAACCAGGTGAAGGTCGGCCGGCGGGACCTTCAGGAGGTCTTCGGCCGCGTGGACGGCTGCGTGGCGGACTACGGCTTCGGCGAGGAGACCGACTACGCCGTCGCCGACCGCTACTACCCGCCGGAGCTCTTCCGCGACGGCGCCGGCGAGATGCACTGGCGTCGCCACGTCCTGTTCCTCAAGAGCCGCCGCGCCGATGGGCCGAGCTTCTTCGTCCTGCGCGACACGTTCCCCGGCGGCGAGCAGCGCCGGACGTGGTGGACGTGGCTCAACCTGGGCACGGCGGACCGGATCGCCGTGGACGGCCGGACCTTCGACCCGAACGCCGCGCCGCTCAACAAGGTCGTCCCGGAGGCCGACTTCCCCCGCCGCCGCGGGCGCGTCGTCGAGATGCAGTCCGGCTTCCGGGCCTCGACGTGGATGTGGTTCGCCCGCCCGCGGGAGGTCGCCGTCCGCATGACGTTCGACTGCCCCGCCCACGGCGGCAGGGAAACCAAGACGATCCTCGAGGTCCCCGCCGCGGCCGGAGAGGACTACCTGTACGTCGTCTACCCGCGCGCGGACGGCGAACCAGCCCCGACCTGCGAGCGGCTGGGCGACGGCGTGCTTCGCATCGCGACGGCCGAGGCGACCGACACGGTCTTCCTCGGCGACGAGCCGTTCGACTGGAGCCGCGACGGCGTCGTCTTCACCGGCCGGGCCGGAGCGGTCCGCGTGTTCCGGGACCGCGTCGCGCTGTGCATGAACGCCGGGTCCGGGAGGATCGGATACAAAGGCCACGTCCTCGAGGGCCCCGGGCCCTTCCAGCGCGTCGGGAAGCGAGCGGACCTGAGGCCCGGCACGCACCCGATCGCCGGCGGATACGAGAAGAGGAGGCTCTCCGTTGACTTGGGCAAGGGCGTCGCCGTCACGGGCGAAGGCCCGTTTGATGCGAAGCTGGACGGCGAGACGATCCGCATTTCGGCGCGCGGCCGCGACCGCGTGATCCACGTCACCCAGCCCCCGTTCATCGTCCGCCCGCAGTACTGGGTGGACGGCCAGGAGTGGATGGCCTGCTGGACGGACTACCCCGCCAGCGGCTGGGGAAGCTACAGGAACACGCGACTGATCGGCCTGTCCGTCCCGGCCGGGACGCACGAGCTGGTCGTCAAGGACATGACCTTCCCGACAGGCTGGACCCGCCCGTTCGAGCCGGCCATTCGTGGGGCCACCATGGAACTGAGGAGGGCCGGGGAATGACCGGAGCCGTCTACATTATTCTGGCCGCACTGGCAGTGAACGCCAGGCCCGAGAACGTCGGCAAGCGGCCGTACGAGATGGTCCGGGCCGGGCGGACGACGGACGACGTGCCGCCGCTGGTGGGCTTCGAGGACCTGGCCGGCTGGCGCGTCGAGGTCGCGGGGGCCCGCGCGAGCTTCTCCCGCTCGCGCGAGCAGCAGATCTGGGGCCGGCACGTCGGCAAGCTCCTCTACCGCGGCGACGGCAAGAGCAGGCGGCCCCGCGTAACGATCCGCCCGCCCCGGCCGATCCCGCTGCCGAAGGCGTTCGACTGCGTCCGCGTGTGGGTCTGCGGCAACAACTGGGCGTGGCGGCCCGACCCGACGACGCCGCGTGTGCAGATCGACGTGCTGATGCGTCCGGCCGGCGGGGGCGAGCTGGCCGTCCCGCTGGGGCAGGTCCGGTGGAAGGAGTGGTGGCTGATGCACCGCAAGCTCTCGGTCGCCCAGCGGGCGGCCGTCGCGAAGGGCGCGAGCTTCACCGGCATCCGCATCACGCGGGGGACGAACGAGGCGGACCGGCTGCTGTACTTCGACAACCTCGCATTTCACCGGGAAGAGCTGCCGGCGCTGACGTTCCCGCCGCGGCGCAAGCGGGGCGTGGATCCGTTCCCCGGGCAGTCGCCCGGCGTCAACGCCGGCCCCGGCCGGCTGCCCTTCCCCACGCGCGACCAGACCATCCTGCCGGACAACCTGACGACGAAGTTCACGACGACCTTGCGTGAAGACGGCAAGGCGTACGTCTTCGAATACAGGGGCACGGACGGGCGGCTCCGCTACCGCTACGAGCCCGCCGCGCGAGACATGGGCCTCGTGACCGCCCAATGGAACGACCGCAAGCCGTTCGACGTGCTGGTCGGCGGGGGGGTTCGCTTCGCGACGGACGGCGGCTCGGCGGCGCCGCGGCGCATCGAGCTGCTCGACTGCCGCCGCGACGGCGAGACGATCGTCACGCGCATGCGACTCCGCCTCGGCGATCGAGCGATGCAAGCGACCTGCACGTTCCGCCTCTGGCAGAAGTCGCTCGTCATCGACGTGAAGTGCCTCGGGGGACAGGCGGGCGAGTTCGTCATCGGCCGGGCCGTCGGCAGCGAGGGCCCGCGCCTCGTGACGGTCCCCTACCTGGTCGGCGACGCCGCCCGACCGGCGGTGCTCGTCATGGGGGCGCCGGGCGAGCCGCTGTTCCTGACGGCCCTGATGGACCACACCCGCTCGAACGCCTCGAAGCTGACGTTCGTCAACCGCATCGACCGGGCCGGCGTGACCTGCAACGGCGGCTCGGCGTACCTGTCGAAGACGGACGGCCGGCGGAACGACTGCTTCGAGCGCGTCTTCCTGACCGTCTCGCCGCGCTTCGAGGAGGTCCTGCCGAGCATCCCCAACCCGAAGAGCCCCTGGATGCACGTGGCGGGCGAGCGGCTCTGGCGGGCCCACGGCGCGTCCGACCGGAAGCGAGACTACGCCACGTGGGCCGAGATCGCACGCCACGGCATGACGAAGGTCGTCATCACGGACCACGAGACCGGCTGGCGCGACGGCGGGGAGAGTTTCACCTTCCGCACGCGGGCCGCCCCGGGCAAGGGGGGCGACGCGGCCCAGGCCGACTACGCCCGCAAGCTCCACGCGCTGGGCTTTCGCTACGGGATCTACAACAACTACACGGACTTCGCGCCCGTCAACGAGCACTGGCACGGCGACATGGTGACGCGCGTGCCGGACGGCAACTGGCGCACGGCCTGGGCGCGGTGCTACAACCCCAAGCCCCTCCGCGCGGTGGAGTACGAGGCGCGGCTCGCGCCGGTCATCCAGCGGAAGTTCGCCCTCTCGACGGCGTACTGCGACGTGCACACGGCGGTGCGGCCCTGGAGCTACGTCGACCACGACGCCCGCGTGCCCGGCGCGGGGACCTTCGCCCAGACGTTCTACTGCTACGGCGAGATCATGCTCCACCAGAAAGCCACGTGGAACGGCCCGGTCTACAGCGAGGGCGCCAACCACTGGTACTACTGCGGGCTGACCGACGGCAACTACGCCCAGGACCGCGGCTACGACCTCCCCAACCGCCCCTGGCTGGTGGACTTCGACCTGCGCGAAATGCACCCGCTGTGCTGCAACTTCGGGATGGGCAACCCGGGCATGTTCTACGGCCGCGACGGCCTGGGACGCACGCCGGAGCAGCGGGAGCGGCGCCTCGACCGGTTCCTCGCCGCGACCGCCGCGTTCGGCCACACCGGCTTCCTCGTCCGCGCCGGCGGCATGCGCAGCGCGGTCCGGAGCTACTACCTGATGCAGGCGCTGGCGGCGGCATACGCCCAGCAGAAGGTCAAGCGCATCCAGTACGCCGACGCGGGCGGCCGCCTGCTGGACACGTCCGCCGCCGTGGCGACCGGGGCGTCCCGGCGCTCGCAGGTCAAGACGACCTACGCCGACGGCCTGGAGGTGTGGGTGAACGGTCACTCGGGCGAGAGCTGGCCCACGCCGCACGCCAAGCTGCCGCCGAACGGCTACTACGCCGTCGACCGCACGGGCGGGCTGGTCACCTGGAGCGGGGCCGACGAGCAGGGCCGGCGCTTCGACTACGTCGATTCGCCCGCGTACGTCTACTGCGACGGCCGCGGCAAGCTGAGGTGCTTCGCAAAGGGAGCCTGCGACCAGGCCATGATCGCGCTGAAGCGCGACGACGGCCGACTCGAGGTCATCCCCGTCGGCGGGCCCAAGGTCGTCGCCGTGTCGCTCGGCGGGCGGTCCGCCACGGCCGTCGCCCTGGACAAGGACCGCCGGCCGCTCGGCCCGGCCGAAACGCGCCCGGCGCGCGGGCTGGTCCACATTCTGTCGCGCAACGGCGCGTTCAGCTACCTCCTGACGCCGGCGGACAAGCCCGGGCGCGAGCCGGCCTGCGAGCGTCTCCACGTCGTGCCCGGCGAGACCGTCTGCATCCGCTGCGGCGGCAAGACCCACGCGTGCCGGATCGCGCCGACGGCCCGGCCGGGACAGCACCTATGGCAGCAGGCCGACGGGGCGTGGATCGACTTCGTGGCCGTCGCCCTCGCCGAGACAGGCCTGTCGGTCCGCGGCGGGCGAGCTCGCCTGTGGCTCCGCAGCAACCTGTCCGGCGAGGCGGACTTCACCGTCGAGCTGTTGGGCCGACGGCACGCGGCGAGGCTGCCTGCCGGCGAGGACGTGCACCTCGACCTGGCGCTGCCGAAGCTGACCGAGAACCAGGTGCTGCCCGTGGAGCTGAAGCTCTCGGCCGGGGACTCCCGGATGCGCCGCACGTGGTGGCTCCGGGCGACGCGCGGCTTCCGCCGCCTCGCCGAGCTGCCGACGCAATTCGAGGCCGGCCAGCGCTTCCGAGGCAAGGACGAAGGCCCGCTGACGACCGGCTCGATCGCCTCCCCGCGGAAGGACATGAGCTGCGGCGGCGTGCGGAAGGACGGCCTGTTCATGCACCCGCCGTGGAAGGGCGGCGTGGGATACTCCTACGTCCTGTACGAGCCGATCGAGCTTCCGGGCGACGTGCCCGCCGCCTTCCGATGCCGCGTGGGCAAGGGCGACGGCAGCGACCCCGGCGACGGAATCCTCTTTCGCGTCGCCGTCGTCGATGAGCAGGGACGGCCCAAACCCCTCGCCGAGAAGCACTGGACGCGCCACGCCTGGGGCGAGCTGGCCGCCGACCTGTCGCCGTGGGCGGGAAAGAAGGTCCGCCTCAAGCTCGTCGCGGACGTCGGGCGGAAAGACAACTCCTCCGGCGACTGGGCGTGCTGGGCGGATCTGCGGATCGAATCGAAGCAGTCGATGACGGACGTGACCGTCCACGACAAGCCGGTGCGCCCGCCCGCGAACCAGGTGCGGACAAGGAGCAAGCCATGACCACGCTCCACGCGATCGCGATGGCCGTTCTGGTGGCCGCCCTGGCCGCCCATGCCGGCGCCGCGGCGCTCAAGCCGCTGGACGTGGCCGGCTTCTTCGTGGAGCCCGGCAAGGAGGCCACGCTGCGATGGAAGGCCGACCCGGCGCGGGCCCGGGGCGCCCTGGAGTACACCGTCCGCGACTACTGGGGCCACGCCGTCAGCACCGGCCGGACCCGCGCCGCGGGAAGCGGCGTCATCGAGGCGCAGGTCCGCCTCGCCCAGGGCTACTACGACATCGAGCTGCCGGCCGCGAAGCAGCAATTCGGCATCGTCGCCCTGCCGGCGGCCCGGGGCGAGCCGGATGCCTTCTTCTGCATCGACAGCGCGATGTCCTGGCTGGTCCGCGACGACGACGTGCGGGACGGGCTGGTCCGGGCGCTGCGCCGCTGCGGCATCGCCATGTCGCGCGAGCGGCTGCACTGGGGACAGGTGCACCGGGCCGCCGAACGGTGGGACTGGCAGGCGGGCGGGCGCTACGAGGCTCTTCGCCGCACCTGCGCCGCCGCCGGCGTGCCCGTGCTCGAGATGTTCCACGACGCCACGGCGTGGGGCGGGACGGTCGGCAAGTACCCCGACGACCTGGTTGCCGCCGCCCGGTCGTGGCGCCGGATCGCCCGCCGCTGGCGCGGAACGTGGGGCGCCCTCGAGGCCTGGAACGAGCCGGACATCTTCTTCGGCGGCGACCTGCCCGCCGACCAGTACGTGCCCCTGGTCAAGGTCCTCGCCTACGTCCTCGCCCAGGAGAACGTCGACCTGCCCCTCGTCGGCGGCGTGCTGGCCCACTGCAACGAGCCGTTCCTCGACAACGCCGCGGCCAACGGCATGCTCGACTGCGTGCAGGCCGCGAGCTTCCACACCTACGGCCGCGCACCCCAGATGGAGCCGCTCGTCGGCAGGTACCGCGCGTGGCTCCAACGCAGCGGCAAGGCGACGATGCCCCTGTGGATCACGGAGTGCGGCCGGCCCTGGCGAAAGGGCCCCGATCGCCCGCCGGTCCGGCAGGACGCCGACAGCGCGCTGGACATCACGATGAAGGCGGTGGAGGCACGTGCGTGCGGCGTCGCGCGCTACTTCGCCTTCGTCTACCCCTTCTACGAGGAGGGCACGAACAACTTCGGCATGATGGGGCGAAGGGGCACGCCGCTGCGCTCGATGGGGGCCTACGCCCGCGTTGCCTCCGTGCTCGCCGGCAAGCGCTACCTGGGCGACCTGCGCTTCGACGACCGGACGGTGGACCGCGCCCGCGTCTTCGCCGACGCCAAGGAGACCGTCGCCGTGATCTACCGCCCCCGCCTCGGCGGGGACGCGCGGGTCAAGCTGCCCGTCCCGCCGACCCGCGCGGAGGGCATCGACGGTCGCCGGCTGGACGTCGGCAAGGACGGCGCCGTTCCCATCGGCGACGGCCTGGCGTACGTCTGGCTGGAGGGCCCGGAGCTTCGCGGCCACCTGCGCATCGAGACGCCCGCGTCTCGCCTCACCCGGGCCGCACGCCAGGAAACGCCCCCCGTGCGGGTCCCGCCCGCGCCCATCGTGCTCCGCTACCAGTTCGACGCGACCAGCGTCAAGCCCAACGCCGCGGGATACCGCGTCAAGGCCAGCCCGCCCGGCCGGATGGGCCTGATCGTGCGTGTCTTCAACCTGTCGAAGCAGGCCCGGAAGCTCTCGCTGAGCCTCGCCTTCACCGGCGGCGCGGCCCGGGTGACCGGCCAGGCGACCCGCGAGGCCGCCGTCCCAGCCGAAGGGTCCGTCGCCGCCACCTGGCGGGTCGACCTGTCGCGCGCGTTCGTCGACAGCGACCGCGTCCGCGCGGTGGTCACGGCCCGGGGGGCCGCCGGGCGCGTCGCCCCGCTGGCCATCGATTTGTACGGCGAGGCGACCGTGGCGCACCGCCTGCAGCGGTACGAACAGCACGCGGCGCTGCCGGTGAGCGAAACGTCGCGATGGACGCCCAACGTCGCCGGCCACGGACGCATGGCCATGCGCCGCACCGAGGACGGGCACTGGCGCCTCACCGTCGAGTTCGGCAAGGGCGACGCGTGGGTCTATCCGTTCTTCCGCCTGCCGGAGACGGTCTCGCTGGCGCGCTACCAGGCCCTGGTGATCCGCGCCCGGTGCCACCAGGCCGCCGCCGTGCGCCTGTTCCTCTGGGAGGGCGACGCCAACGTGGGCTACCTGACGCCCGCCGCCGTCATCCCCGCCGACGCCCGGTGGCACACCGCCGCCGTGCGCTTCGACGACCTCTCGCCCAGCGGCGCCAACGACCCCGACCCCAACCACCGCCTGGACCTGGAGAAGGTCCGGCGAATCTCGATCGGCCTGAACAGCACGGCCCGCAAGAACACCCTCGAGGTCAGCGACGCGTACGTCGTCGGCCGGAAGTGAGAATCGTGCCCGGTACCAACCAGTGGGAGATCGCACCGATGAGACACGCACTCCAGGCCACCTGCGCGTTGACGGCGCTGGCGCTGGCCGCGTCGAGCCCGGCGGGCGAGGCGCAGCGACCCGAGTGGGCGAAGAAGGACATCCGCGCCGGCATGGTCGGCTGCGACACCAGCCACGCCGTGGCCTTCGCGCGGGTCCTGAATTCCCGCCCGCAGTGGCGCGTGCGGGTGGTGGCGGCGTACCCCGAGGCCAGCAAGGACATGCCCGGCCCGAGCGTCCAGCGCCTGCCCCGCTTCGTCGAGACACTGCGCAAGAGCGGCGTCGAGATCGCGGGGAGCATGGACGAGCTGCTGCGGAAGGTGGACGCCGTGATGATCGAGAGCGTGGACGGCCGCCCGCACCTGCGCCAGGCGAGGCCCGCCTTCCAGGCCGGCAAGCTCGTGTTCATCGACAAGCCGTTCACCGCGAGCCTGGCCGACGCGCGGGAGATCGTCCGGCTGTCGAAGGAGACACGGGTGCCCTTCTTTAGCTCCTCGTGCGTCCGCTTCCAGCCGGAGATCGCGAAGCTCCGAACCGCCGGCGGCGTGGGCAAGCTGACGAAGGCCCAGGGCTCCAGCCCGCTGTCGTTCGAGCCGCACCACCCGGACCTGTTCTGGTACGGCATCCACGGCGTCGAGGCCCTCTACACCATGATGGGCCGCGGCTGCGTCCGCGTGACGCACAAGGTGGAGAAGACCGTCGAGTCGACCACCGGCACGTGGGCCGACGGGCGCGTCGGCGTCTTCCGCGGCGTCAAGAAGGGCGACTACAAGCCGCTCGTGAAGCTCTGGGGCACCGACGGCCAGGCCGAGAGCACCGGCGGCTACAACTACAGCGGCCTGTGCGAGGCCATCGCGAAGTTCTTCCAGACCGGCAAGGCGCCGATCGACCCGGCCGAGACGCTGGAGATCATCGAGTTCATGACCGCCGCCCAGCTCAGCAAGGACCGCGGCGGCAAAGAGGTCACGCTCGCGGAGGTGCGCAAGCTCAAGGCGCCCCCCAAGGAGCGCTAGCAACAGCGCCCTCAGATCGACTTCAGCAGCGCCGCGAGGCGCGCTTCCCACAGAAGCTCGCCGAGCTGTCTCTCCAGCGATGCCATCCGGACGCTGAGCCGCGCCCACTCGGCCGCGTCCAGCGGCTTGCCGCTGCCGATGCGCTTGCGGAACGGCTCGACGAGGTGCCGCGCCGTCTCCAGGCGCAGCGCCATCTCCTTGCGCGTCTCCTGGAGGGGCTCGGCCCGGCCCTCCTTCTCGAGCGTGCCCAGCACGGCGTCCAGGCGCGTCAGGGCCTCCCGGGCCATCGCCAGGTACGCCTTCCGCGCCGCTCCCTCGCGGCCGAAGATCGCGATCGGCCCGCGGCGGTCGCCCTTGCGGAACTCGGCCCGCAGGCCGCCGAGCATCTTCTCCGTCGGCGAGAGCACCAGGTGGGCGAAGCGAACGGGGTCGTGGAAGTTCGCCATCGTCTGCGACCAGTTGGACCACTGGCGCCCGCCGACGTAGCGGTCGCGGCAGACGTTGAAGCCCACGACCTTGCCCGCCCTCGGCGCCGCGACGCCCAGGTCGGCCCAGGGGACGGCCATCTCCAGCGTCCAGCCGTCCGCGGCGACCTTCGTTCGCAGGCGGCTCTTGCTGTTCCACGTCGGGTCGTGCCCGCGCGCGTCGTAGAACGACCCGGCCAGGTTCACCGCGAACTGGTAGTAGCCGGCGTGATCGTGGTTGGGGTCGAGGAAGATCTCGATCGTCTCGCCGCGGAAGCAGCCGTGGGAGTCCCGCCCCGCGTGCTCCGGCGTGAGGCGCCCGGCGTTCGGCTCGTCGCAGCGGACGGCGAAGTAGAGGCACCGATCGTCCCAGCCGACGCGGAAGGAGGTCTGGACGGGCGCCCGCTCGGGCTTGTTGTAGAACGTGAAGCCGCTGACCAGAGGCGCCGCCTTCCAGCACGCATCCGACAGGTCGCCGTCGATCTTCGGCGCGGCCGCAAACCGCGGGCACGGGTAGACCTTGATCTCGTACGTGTCCTGGCCTTGCGCCGCCGCGGCAAGAACTGCGAGCGCCATCAAGGTTGCCAGTCGCCGGGTCATGGGCTCACCTCCCCTCTGCCCGCACGGTCAGCGTGACCGCGACGGGCTCATCCGTGAACAGGTCGATGGCCCGGATGGTCCACTCGCCTGCGGGGTCGTTGAAGGCGATGGGCAGCGGGATAGGCCTCGGTTCGCCGCCGACGAGGACGACTTGGTGCAGCCACTCAGCGGGCTTGCCGTCGGGCGTGGTCGCGCGGAGGCGCACGGCGTGCAGGCCGGCGGCCTTCGGCACGTGCAGGCGGAGCGTCGCCGGCTCCCCGGGCGCGACGGTCGGCTTGGCAAGCGTCGCCTTCACCGCCCTCGGCGGGCGATCGCCGAGGGCCAGGAACGTCGGGCGCGAGCCGTACACCTTCGTCGGGTAGAGCTGCTGAGAGCCGAAGGATCGCTTGTGGCGCAGGTCGCGGACGCACGGGCCGCCCGACAGGGCGAGCCTCACGTCCTCGTCGTCGCCCTCGCCCTTGTGGCGAAACAGCGCGACGAGTTGGAGCTTGCCGTTCCGCCAGCGGATCACCTCCAACTTGCGCGTCCGCCTGCCGTGGGTCAGCACCCGCACGGGTCGCTTGACGCCCGCGATGCCAAGCAGCTCGGCCAGCAGGTTCGCCGCCGCCTCGGGCGCATCGGGCGAATCCAGCTTCGGGTAGCTCGTCATGGCGAAGTTCAGCAGCAGCGCCGCCCCCTTGCCGACGCCCTCGCCCCTGTTCACGATCATCAGGGGCACGTCGCCGCACCGGCCGTAGGCCTTGCCGCCGGCGAGCGCTACTCCCGCGTCGCAGAGCGCCGCGTCCAGGTCCAGCGGGATGCCCTCGAGCCGGCTGGTCGCCCGCGCCTTCCGCGCCGGTCCGCGCCCGGTGCGGCGGATGCCGAACAGGTCGTCCAGGCAGCCGTTGCCGAGCGGCTTGCAGCGGCCGTCGTAGAGGCCCGGGCGGACGTCGGCGATCACGTGCCCGCCGCCGCGAGCGAATGCGCGGATGACCTCGGCCTCCTTCGGCCCGACGGCCTCGGCCTGGGAGAGGATCAGCACGCGCCAGCGCTTCGCGTCGAACTCGCCGCGGCGGAGCTGGCGGTCGGTGACGTAGCGGAAGTTCAGCCCCAGCTCGCGGATCGCCCGGTGCCAGGCCTGGTGGTTGGCCTCGTAGGAGCCGTAGGTGATGCCGCTCTCGACGCGGTTGGCGTAGGACGACGGGTGCGAGAAGAGCATCGCGACGCCGCCGTCCAGCATCTCGCAGCGCATCAGGAGGTCGCCCAGCCCGTCGCGGACGATCCGCGTGTCCTCGACCAGCTCGCGCGTCGCCGGCCAGGGCCCCAGGTGCGGCGCCAGGAAGCCGTGGAACCGCCCGATGCAGTCCCACCGCCACCACCACACGCTCGGATAGCCCCGCGTGACCATCCGCCAGTACTTTCCGATCAGCGAGTCGGCGTCCTTGCGATAGCCCATCCAGTTCGCGCGGGGCAAGCCCCTCGGCGCGATCGACCGCAGGACCTCGTCCGCCGTGCCCGGGTACGGCGACCAGAAGCCCAGCTCCCGGACGAACAGGTCGATGTCGTCGCCGCGGCCGAAGCGCCCCGCCCCCTCGAAGCCCGTCAGCGCGTTCGGATCGATCTTGCGGTACGCGGCGGCGAACTTCTTGCAGTACTGCACGTAGTTCCAGCTCCGGAACGCCTGGCGGTCGTACCATCGCGGGTAGTTCTTCCGCCGCTTGGCCTCGTGGGCCTGGTTGTCGTCGGCCTTCAGCAGCCGGACCTCGCCGAAGCCCTTGTAGCGGCTGCCCCAGGAGGCGTTGAGGGCGTCGATGCGGCCGTAGACCCGCTCGAGGTATCGCCGGTAGGCGGCCAGGCAGTGCGCCCCGAGGCACGAGCCGCGGACGTGGTTCTCGTCGCCGAGGGAGTAGACGAACACGCCGTGCCGCCGGGCCGGGCGGTACTTCTCGGCGAGGGCGGCGATGCGCGGCAGGACCTTGGCGTCGTCGTTCCAGCAGGACGGCTTCATGACGCCCTTGGCGTCGAAGCCCTCGAGGATGCGCGTGGTGTAGGGCACCCAGGCGATGTCGTAGGCGGCCAGCATGCGCGGGGGAGCGCCGCCGCTGAGCTGGAGCGTCGTGCCCAGGCGCGCGAGGCTCTCCTCGGCGTACGGGGCGGTCGCCCCGCGGGGGCAGTCCCAGATCAGGAAGTTGAACCGATCGCGGTGGCGCTTGACCACGTGGAACCACGCGTGGGCGGCGGCGACGTCCGAGCCGGCGGCCTCGACCAGGGCGGCCTCGACGCGGAGCAGCATGGGCATCCAGGGCTCGACGGCGAAGTCGAAGCTCGCCGGCGCCTCGGCCGGCAGCGCGGCCCGGGCGAGGATTCGCTCGCGGCGGTCGCGGAGGCGCACGACGACCCGCCGGCCGGGCTTGGCGCCCCCCGCCAGCTCCACCGAGCCGCGAAGTCGATCGCCGACCTCGCCCCAGTCCTGCCGGAGCTTGACGGCCGCCACGCGCCCGGGCGAACGGACGGCGAAGGGCACGCGGGCCCAGTTCTCGACGCCTCGGGCGCTGCACGCGATCACGTCGAGGTGGTACGCGCCGGCCCGGAGGCGCGGCAGCTTGCGGCGGAGCTTGCCCTCCTTGGCCTTGGTCGTCTCGGCCGGCAGGTCGATCGCGACGCCGTCGCGGCGGCGCAGCGTCAGCCCGATCGTCAGCGGCCCGGCCGCGGCTCCCTGCCATGCCACGGTCACCAACTCCGCCGGCAGCGAGGCGCGGTCCACGGCGGATGGCTCCACGGCGACCTTCGGCAGCCGGACCTCCGGCTCGCGTCCCGCGGCCCAGAGGATCGCCCGCCCGAATCGCTCCTGCCAGGACTCGTAGTCGCTCTGCCAGCCGACGTCGTAGGGGACGTTCGGCCGCTTGGGCAGCACGATGCCGCGGCCCTTGCCGGCGCGGTAGGCTTCCTTCACGCCGGCGCGTGCGGCGAACGGGCCGAGCTTCGCCAGGCGGTTTGGGGGCTTGAGGATTCGCCGGTCGTGCGGACCGACCAGGACGAGGCCCGCTCCCTCCGTGACGGCCTTGAGCAGCTTGTACTGCATCTCGCTGGGCAGCTTGTCGGGGCCGATCTCGAAGAACACGTAGCAGTGGTAGGGTTCGGCGAGCAGGCGGCGGATGCGCCGAATGCCCAGCTCCCCGCCGTGCCAGCCCTGCCTGGTCGTGTCCACGATGCGGGCCCAGAAGACGGCGTCCACGTCCAGGTCGAAGCGCTGCTTCAGCTCGACGCCCTCGCGCGGGACGGTCCCCCGCCCGTTGCAGAACAGCAGGACGCGCAAGCGGCCGAGGGCGTACGGCCGGGCCCAGCGAACGTGGGGCGTCTCGAACGCCATGGACATCCGGTGGTCGAGCTCCAGCTCCTCGGCGTCCTGCGGGCAGGCCGCGGCGGCGGGGAGCAGACCGGCCAGCATCGCCGCGGTTCGCGCGAATCGTCCCATGGCACCGTCCTCCCAGGACACGGGCATTTCGGCGGGGGCGGAAGCAGACGGCGCGACTCTACGAGACCGTCGGCGGCGGGTCAAGCCGCCCGGGCAGCGCCATACCGGGGGCGAGGGCGAGCCGCTGCTAAAGCCGCCTCCTGCGGTAACCGATGCGATGGCGGGGAGCCTGGCGGTTCACGACGAGCGGGTAGTCCAGACCCGAGGAGGCGCTACAGGTTGCTTGCGGCGGGAGCAGGCTGCGGTCATCTGCCATGCGGGGCGCTCCTTCCGGCGGCTTGGTCGCCGTGGTGCGCGGCGGTCGCCCTGCTGGGCGTCGGCGTCCTCGCCGGCTGGCTCGCCGTCCGGTACACCCGCAGCCCCCGCGCCCGACAGGCCGCGGCGGGCCCGGGCCCCGCGGGCGCCTGGCGCGGCTCGCGCATGCTTGCCGATCACTGCCCCTTCGGAATCCTGCTGGTGGACCGCGCGCATCGGTGCCGCTTCCTGAACCGCGCGATGTGCGAGCTGCTCGACGTCGACGAGCCCGACGCCCTGGGGCGCGACGTGGCCGACGTCTGGCCCGGGCTCGCGCGGCGTCGCGTCCGCCGGGCGGTCGCGGCGGCCCTCTCCGGGCGGCGAACCGACCTGGAGATCGAGCTGCCGCGGGAGCCCGGCCCGCCGACGCCCCTTCAGGGCGCCTGGACGCCCGTCCGCGACGGGCGGGGCAGCGTCACCCACGCGGTCGGGTCCTTCGCGGACGTCTCCGCTGCCAAGGCCGTCGAGCGCGAGCTGCGGTCCGCCCGGGCCGCCGCCGAGCGGGCCAGCCTCGCCAAGGGCGACTTCCTCGCCGCGATGAGCCACGAGATCCGCACGCCGATGAACGGCGTGCTGGGCATGACGCAGCTCGCGCTGGGCACGGAGCTCACCGGCGAGCAGCGGGGCTACCTGGAGTTGATCGACGAGGCCTCCCGGTGGCTGCTGCGGCTGATCGGCGACGTGCTGGACTACTCGCGCATCGAGGCGGGCAAGCTGGCCCTGGAGCCGGTGGCGTTCGATCTCTGCGAGTGCCTCGAGGGCGCGTTGGCCTTGTTCTCGCTGGAGGCGGATGCCAAGGGCCTGGAGCTCGTCTGCGACGTCGCGCCGGACGTGCCCGGGCGGCTCGTCGGGGACGCCGTTCGCCTGCGCCAGATCGTCGTCAACCTGGTCGGCAACGCCATCAAGTTCTGCCACGAGGGCGAGGTGGTGCTGCGCGTCGGCGCGGACCGGCGCAGCGACGACGAGGTGCACCTGCACTTCCGCGTCTGCGACACGGGGGTGGGCATCCCCCCGGAGAAGCAGCAGGTGATCTTCGAGGCGTTCGAGCAGGCCCGCCACCCCGGCACGCCCCACCACGGCGGCAGCGGGCTGGGGCTGGCCATCGCATCCCGTCTCACCGGGCTCCTTGGCGGGCGCATCTGGGTCGACAGCCGCCCCGGCCGGGGCAGCGTCTTCCACTTCACGGCTCGACTCGGCGTGCAGGACGCTCCGCCCGACCCGTCCGCCGACGCCGAGGACGCCGGCCTCCACCCGACGCGCGTGCTCGTGGTGGACGACAACGAGGCCTCCCGTCGCGCCCTGGCGGCCTGCCTGACGGCCTGGGGCATGCAGCCGCAGTGCGCCGGCAGCGCCGACTCGGCCGTCGAGACGCTCCGCCAGGCGGCCGCGTCCGACCGGCCCTTCCAGGCGGCGCTGCTCGACGCCTGCCTGTCCGACGCGGACGGGCTCGCGTTGATCGAGCGCCTGCGCGAAGGCCGCGTCCCGGCCGGCAAGGTGGTCCTGCTGCTGCCGTCCGCCGCTCGAACGCAAGAGGCACAACGCGCCACGGAGCTGGGCGTCCGCATCCACGTGAGCAAGCCCGTCCGGCGAGGCGAGCTGCGGGCCGCCCTTCGCAGGGCGGTATCCGGTGCGGACGGCGCCGACCGTGCCCCCCGCCCGGATGCAAGCAGGTCCCATCCCCCGGCAACGGTCCCCGCCGGCTCGCGACGCGTCCTCGTGGCGGAGGACGACCCGATCAGCCAGAAGCTCGTCGCCCGCCTCTTGGACCGGGCCGGGTACGACGTCACGGTCGTGCCCGACGGGGCCCGGGCGCTGGAGGCGCTGGAAGCCGCGCCCTTCGACCTCGTGCTGATGGACGTGCAGATGCCGGAGATGAACGGCCTGGAGGCGACGGCGGCCATCCGCAGGAGGGAGAGGGACACCGGCGGGCACGTGCCCGTCCTCGCGATGACCGGCCACGCCACGAAGGGGGACGCCGAGCGATGTCTCCAGGGCGGCATGGACGGTCACATCGCCAAGCCCATCAGCCCGCAACGGCTGCTCGAGGCGATGGCCGAGGCCCTCGCCCACCATGGGGCGCCCCTGCAGGCCGATCCGGCCGGGGACCTGGACTACGCCCCGGACCCGACCGGCGGCGGCGTCCCCGGGCGCCGGCGGCGGCAGCGCCCTTGGCAGTCCGCCCCGCCGACGGGCTCCCGCCTTCGCCACTCCGAGTAGCGCCGCGCGGAGGTGCCCCTCAGCGGAACGTCACGCCGACCTCCCCGGCGACGCGGCGGACGTACGCGGCGGCTTCGGCGTACTCCTCGGCCGTGGGGAGGTGCTCCAGCATCAGCGGCACGTCGGCGTCCAGCTTGTCCAGCTCGGTCAGGAACACGCGGTAGTCCAGGTTGCCCAGGCCCGGGCGGACCTCGTCCAGGTGCGTCGTGAGCTGGTTCGACATCGAGATGTCCTTGGCGTGGCAGCTTCGGACGTGCGGGGCGAGCTTCGCGAGGAAGTCCCGGATCACCTCCCCCGTGGCGAAGTACCGCGGCGGGCTGTGGATCAGGTTCACCGGGTCGAAGTGGACGGCGAAGCGCTCGCGGTCGATGGCCCGCAGCAGGCGCACGTAGCTGTCGGCCGAGTCGGGGTACGCCCACGGCATCGTCTCGAGCGTGTAGAACGTCCGCGTGGGCTTGACCGCGTCGACGATCTCCCGCACGCACGTCACGATCCGGTCGAACGTCTCGTCGGTGAGGTTCGCCTCGCCGGGCCCGTCCCAGGTCTGCCCGCGCGAGCCGGCGATGTTCACGCAGCACCGCGCGCCGATCCGGTCGGCCAGGGCGAGGTGCGCCTTGCACTTGTCCATCGCCTTCTTGCGCGTGGCCTCGTCCGGGCTGATCGGGTTGGACCACGCGCCGACCTCGGCGATGACGAAGCCGGCGGCCTCCGCCGCCTTGGCGTAGGCCGCGACCAGCTCGTCGCTGTCTTCCGGCTGCGCGGGGCAGTAGGCCGCGCCGTAGCCCAGCGCGCGCACCTTCGCCGCCCAATCGTCCGGATCGCTCCACGTCTCCAGCACCGGTCCGCCGAATCTCATCGTCCGCGCTCTCCGCAGAAGGAACCGCGCGCGGCGACCCTCTCGAAGCCCCGCCGTTCCCGCGGCCAGGGAGCCTCGACGAGTCGCCGGTCGGCGTCTACCGCCTCGCCGGCATCGTCCGCCCGATCTCCCGGCCGAAGCCGATCAGCCTCAGGTGATCGGAGTGCACTTCGACGATCCCGTAGGAGTTCGTCTGCTGCTCGACCATGCCCTTGATCGTCAGGTAGTGCACGCCCTTGCGCGCGGCGTAGTTGCCGGCGTGGTTGTGCCCGTTGACGTAGGCGACGACGTTGCGGTGCCCGTCGATGGCCTTCAGCACCTCGCCGTCGTCGAACAGGTTGTGGGCGTTCGGCGGGAAGACCGGCATGTGACAGAACAGGACGACCCGTTGGCCGGCCGTCGCCGCCTCGCCGAGCGTCCGTCTCAGCCACGTGAGCTGCCGCGCACCTAGTCCGCCGTTCCAGGGCCTTGCGTTCCGCGCCTTGCGCCGCTTCAGCTCGAGCAGGGCGGCCTCGGCCTGCCTGCGTTTCTCACTGCCCTTCGCATTGGCATAGGTGCTGACGTCCGTTCCGTTGAGGACGACGAACCGCCAGCGCCCGACGGCGAAGTCGTAGTGGCCCTTCCGCGATCCCAGCTTGTCGAGCCCCAGAACGCCCAGCACGCCGGCCTTGTCCTTCGCGTCGACCGAGAAATCGTGGTTGCCCAGGACGTGGTAGTGCGGCATCGTCAGCCGGCCGTAGACCGGCCCGAGCGTGCCGAAGCTGGCGAAGTCCCGATCGATGAAGTCGCCCAGGTGGATGGTGAAGCGCAGCGCCCTGGCGTTCAGGGCCTTGACGCACTCGGCCAGCTTCCGGACGGATTGCCGGTAGTAGCGGCTGCCCCCCCGGTCGGCGTCGGCGTACTGCGCGTCGGCGAGGACGCCGAACGCCAGCTCGGGCTTCCCGCCCCGCGTCTCGCCGGCAAAGACGCGCCCGTCGAAGCCGAGGCAGGCGGCCCCGGCGCCGGCGATGCGCAGGAAGCGTCGTCGCGATATCTCGGCTGCGGCGTGTCTCATGTCAGCGTCCTCGACAGGTGGCGTCGATCGGCCCCGGCCTCCGCGGGGCCCCCGGGCAGTGGGACACATTGTCGCCGGGCGGCCTGGCCGTGTCAAACGGGCGCGATGGGCCATCCGGAGCTGCGGGGGCGTCGAGCGCCCCTTCCGGGAAGCTCCCCCGGCCCTGCCAGGCCGGGGCGTTTGGGGGCAGCGCGCGGGGCCAGACGCCGGCGGCGAACCACCGGCGGGGACACCGCATTCGCTGGGACCCGCGACCTACCTCTTGGGCGGCTTGGCCTCGCGGACGGTCGAGCCGTGCTCGTCGCTCAGCACCAACGCCGCGAACTTGTCCACGGCGCCGAGCTGATCGGTGTTCAGCGAGGTGTAGTCGAAGCGGCCGCGAAGGTCCGTGTAGCCGTCCTTGTGGAACTCCACCTGCCCGTTCTTCATCCGGGCGTAGATCTTCACGTAGGCCTTCGGCAGCGGCTTGCCGCTGTCCTTGTGCGTCACGCGGAGCTGGCCGTAGTTCTCCATCATCTGCACGACCAGCGAGTGCGAGTAGTAGGCCTGCGTGCGCGTCTTGCCGCCCGCGACGATCTCCACCATCACGTTGCGGTTGTGCAACTCCTTCGGCAGGTCCATGGCCGCCGTCTTCCCGCCGGCATCGAGCTTCACCTGCTGCGTGTGGTTCGGCTGGATGTAGGCGAACTGCCCGCCGCGGTTGGTCACGAACGGCTGGCGGGAGAACATCAGCTCGGTGTCCATGAGGTAGTAGTTGACGGTCGCGGCCGCGAGGTTCTGGTAGTTCAGGGCGATCTTGCGGGCCTCGACGGTGAACTCGAACGTCTTCTCGGTGGCGGCGAGGCGGGTCTGCTGCTCGTCGCGGTCCTTCTTGTCCACGACCTTCGGGCCCTTGCCCTCGATCTCGTCGAGCTGGGCCAGCACGGCGCCGAACAGGTTGCGCCACCGCTCGACGGGATGCTCGGCGTAGCGCGCGGCGATCCGCCGGGCCTTGGCGGGCTTGTCGCGGAAGAAGTCCAGGTAGGCGGTGAAGTAGTCGTGCTGGAGGCGCGTCGGCAGGTTGGCGGCGTTGACGCGCCGGAAGAACTTCGTGGCCTCCTCGACGCGGTCCTGGAGCAGCAGGTAGCACGTGACGTCCATCAGGTCCTCGTCGCCGAGCTGGCTGCGGTAGCGCAGGATGTTCATCAGCTCGTGGTACTGCGCGTGGAATCGCTGGACGAGGATCTTGCGCTTCGCGCCGAAGAGGTGCGCCCGGGCGTTGACCAGCGGCCAGTACTCGGTGTGCTGGTAGGCCCGCCGCACGACCGGGTCGACCGTCAGCAGCGGCGAGTCGATCGCCTTGCCGCACTGGGCGACGAAGGAGCCGGCGTGCTGGAGGTACTCGCGGACGGCGGCGGGAACGTCGTGCTTGATGCCGTAGGACCACAGCGTGTCGTCGTAGGCGTGGCGCGCGGCGAGCAGCTCGACGACGCGGCGGAAGAACGCCTTGTCCTTCATCCGCCAGGCGATGCGGGACAGGGCCAGGCGGTGGACGTTGTTGCTCTTCAGGAAGGCGAGCACCTCGTCGCTCGTGCCGTTCTGCGAGACGAACTCCCAGGAGGCCTTGTCGACCTTGGTGAGCTTCGTGACGACGTGGAGCTTGGCCGCCTCGGCAAAGGCCACCAGCTCGCCGCGCCGCGCGACGTGCACGGGGTAGTGGGCGAAGTCGCCCGCGGCGGGGAAGTAGAAGAAGTAGTCAAACGTCTGCGTGCGGTACGGCTCGAGGAGGATGTAGAACGTCCGCGTGTCCTTGCCCTTGCTGACGGGGATCGCCCCGGCGGGCACCTGCGTGAGCACCTGGAGCTTCCGCCGCGACGAGGTGGGGTTCGTCACCACCACGTGGCAGCCGTACACCATGCCGTAGAGGAACTCGTCCGTCACGAAGTTGTCGAGCTTTTCGCCGTTGACGTGGCGGTAGCGCTCGCCGAGGCGGTAGTGGTTCTGGCTGACCAGGATGGGACGGACCTTCGGCACGTCCTTGGCCTCGTTGATCTCCTCGTGGAAGAGGACGGCCCCCGCCCCGGGCGTGATGGTCAGCGAGACATCCCGGACGGCGGCCTTGTGCTTCGGGGCCTCGAACGGCAGGTCCAGCACGGCCAGGGCGAACATCATCTCGGGGAAGTTGCGGCCGGCTTCGGCGAAGTGGGTGGAGAGGAACTTGCCCTTGCCGTCCCAGGCGGCGTAGTCGCGCCAGAAGGCGTTGACGGTGATGAGCTGGGCGTTGTGCTTGTCGATGGGCAGGTGGTAGTAGTTGCTCTCGACCCACTCCTTGACCTGCCCGAGCTTGCGGTAGAACTGCCGGGTCCGGTCGAGCTTGGCCTTCTTGGCTTCGTAGTACGTGCGCGCCACCACGCCCCGGAGGGGCGGAGCGGCGGCGGCGGTGGGCTTCGGCGCCGGCCTTGGCGCCCGCGTCGCGGGGGCCGCCACGGCCAGGACGCTGCCGGACCTCCGGCGCTTCGGCGATTCCTTCTCCCGGACGGCCTCGGCCAGAGCGACCAGGTCTTCGCCTCCCTCAGGCGCGTCTCTGTCCGCGGCCTCGCCGGGGCGTCCGTCCCGTCTCGGGCGCAGGGCGCTGAGGCCCAGGGCCGTGTCGAACAGGCGGTTGAAGCGGTCGATGTCCGGGCGGAGCAGATCGTGCAGGTCCTTGACGTGGCGGGCGGTGGCGGCTCGTTCGGCCGCGATCCGCCGGGCCAGCAGGATCCGCTCGACGATGTTGAGCTGCGCGTGGCGCCAGGGCTTGAGGTACTCGCCCAGGTCGTCGCCGCACAGCCAGTGGTCCAGGAACGTCTTGTCCTTCTTGTTCTTCAGGTACGGCAGGACGACCTCCCGGAAGAAGCCCGCATCCCGCCGGTACAGGAAAAAGTGCAGCTCGTGGCAGGCGTACTTGGAGTAGGTGGCGCGCTTCTCGGCGGGCGTGAGCTTCGGCCAGGTCAGCACGAAGGCGAACTCCCGCAGGTTGGCGTCGCCGCTGAGCGTGGTGTACAGCCGGTAGACCTTCGGCAGGCTGTCGAACGTCTCGAAGCGCGCGGTGGTCACGTCGCGGAGGGCGAACGGCTTGCCGGCGGCCAGCGCGGTGATCAGCTTCTGCTGCGTGTAGTGCTTGCCCGGATCAAGCCCGTCGGCCAGCCGCAGGTCGCGCAGGGCGACCTTCGCCTCCGGCAGCGTCACCTGGCGAAACGCCGTGGTCTCCGTGTCGGCCGCAATCACCCGGATGTGCTGCTTGTCCAGCAGGCCCTTGCGCGGGACGGTCACCACGCCGTTCTTGTCGGGTCGGAGGTTGACCGCCACGACCGCGCCGTTCGCCAGGAAATCGAGGTTGGCGAAGTTCGCCGCCACGGGCGCCCGCCCGGCCCGGCCGCGGAACCGGGCGCTGGGCGCCTTGTCGGCCGCCTTGCCCTTGCCGTGGAACCGCTCGCCGCCGCGGCCTCGCGCCACGCCGGTGTCAGCCTTGCGCGGCGACCAGGGGTTCAGGATCAGGCTGGGGCGCTTGAGCATGTTGCCCGGGAGCTTCGCGGCGTACTTGCGATCGAGGATGTAGCGGTACTCGTCGCTGATCCGCCGGCCCGCGACGTATTGCGACTCGGGCTTCGAGGCCCGCCCGGCGATCGGCGCCAGCCACCCGAACGGGTGCAAGGAGCCGAACAGCGGGTATTCCGGCATGTAGCGCGCCGCGACGACGTGCACGCGCGTGAACTTCCCGGCGTTCGCCAGGCGGACCTTCACGGCGTCCTTGTCGGCGGTGACGTCGACGATCTGCACCGGCTTGTCCCGGCGCAGCTCCAGCCGCCTGCCGGGCGAGGTCACGTGGCCGGCCACGTCCTTGCCCTCGGTGACCCGGACGGCGATGTCCCGCCCGTCGCGCTTCAGCCGCAGGCTGTAGTCCCCCGCCGGCAGGCCGCGAATCTCCAGCATCGCGCCCCGGAGGGCCAGCGCCCGGAATCGGTCGGCCACGTAGTGCCCGCCGCGCACCTCCAGCAGCGACAGCTCCGAGCGCAGCGGCTCCTTGGCCTGGCCCATGTACGGCAGGGCGATGGCCTCGCCGGCCTTGCCGTGCAGGACGGACGGCGAATCGTGCTCGTCGCCGCCCAGGTTCCACACGTGGCGCACGTCCATCTTCGCGCCGTGCGCGGTGTCGATCCGCGTGATGTCCTTCAGCTTGCCCAGCACGATCCGTCCGCGCCCGTCGGTCTTCAGCGACACGTCCACCGTGCGGGTGAAGTCGCGGTGCCTCAGCTTCACCAGCACCGGGCGCTCGGAGAGGGTCTCGCCGTTGCGGCCGCGCAGCTCCAGGGCGTAGCTGCCGTCGGCCCGGAGCAGGTGCAGGTCGCCGACGTGCGCGGTGGCGTCGATGCCGTTCAGCCGGAACGTCTTCGAGGCCGTCAGCGTGTCCTCGCGGTTGCGGCTGCGGTTCTTGATCTTCGCCGTCAGGGCGAAGGCGATCTGGCTGAGGCGGTTGGGCGTGCGGAACTCGTAGGTCGACTCGCGGTCCTCGAAGAGCTTGAAGTCCTTGACGCGCTGGGTGGTGTTGACGCCGTCGAGGTCGCGGCTGGCGACGGTCAGCTCGACGTCCTTCAGCAGCGACAGCGAGATGGGCGTGCCGTTGAGGCGCAGTTGGGGGCGCAGGATCAGCGTGGCCTTCTGCCGACGCAGCAGCGCCTCGCGGTCGACGTAGAGGCCGCACTGGAGGCTGTAGCTCTCCGCCTGGTGGCCGAACGACGCCAGCGACGCGGCGCGGCCGTGCACGAGGACGATGCTCTGCTGCGTCGGCTTGTTCGTGAACGGCACGGTGATCGTGCCGTCCTCGTCGGCCTCGTAGAGGTGGCCGGCCAGCCAGAGCTTGGCGTCCGGGAGCTTCGCGCCGGACTCGTCGAGCACGGTGAACTCCTGCCCGGCCGGCGTGGTACGGACGACGTGACCGAGCCGCCCCTTGCGGACGAGGGCCCGGCTGCGCTTGCCGCTGCCGATCAGCTCGATGACGTACACGCCCCGCGCCGCCAGGGCCGGGAACGTGAACCGTCTGCGGACGCGGCGGATGGGTGCGTCCTTGTAGGCGTGGGTCTTCTGCTCGTTGGCGACCAGCCCGTCGAGGTCCAGGCTCATGGGCACGGTCTGGGCCTTCTGCTGGTAGTACTTCAGGGCGTTGACGCGGAAGACCTTCACGATGAGCTTCCGGACGTTCTTGACGTGCACGTCCAGCTCGACCTTCTCGCCCGGGGCGAACTGCCGCGGGTTGGTCGCCGCGAAGTCCAGGTCCACGCGGTCCTTCAGGGCCTTGTACTCCGCCGGCGTGAGCAGGCGGACCCACTTCTCGGCCTCGCCGATGCCGTTCAGCAGTTTGGTCTCGGCAAGGACCCGCTTCAGGTAGGAGTCCTTCAGGTACTTCGCGTACGGCTCGTAGGAGTCCTCCTCCAGGAAGAAGTGCCCCAGGTACGCCCGCACGAGCGGCTCGTCCGTGCCGATCGGCGGCAGCAGGCTGTGCGACTGGTAGTTGCTGCTCAACGAGGCCTGGCAGTTCCGGTGGGCCTGGATCTGGAGATACTCCGGTCGCACGTACGATACCCGCCGGGGCAGCTTGAGGTACTCCAGGAACAGGTCCTTGTCGTACGTGCCCCGGGCGAGGTCGAACTTCAGCCGGCGGTACAGCACGTGGGCCTTGAGGGAGTTGAACGCCGGGTCGAGCCCCTGGACGAACGCCCAGAGGCGGTTGAGGTACGCCAACTCCTCGGCCGGGTCCTCCCGCCAGTTGGCGTCGTTGCTCGGCCAGAGGCGCGTCAGGTACAGGTGGACGAAGCGGCTGTTGCGCCCCAGCGCCGGGTCGAGCTTGCGCAGCTCGTCGAGCTGGCTGCGCAGGAGCTTGTTATGGATGGCGATGGAGCCGAAGCCGCGGCTGTCCTTCTGCTTCAGGTCGCCGGCGACGAGCGGCACGAGGCCCTCGTAGTCCGGGCGGTCGAGCATCTCCAGCAGGTGGCGGATCCGCCGGGCGGACAGGTCCTGCCCGATGAGCCACTCGACGGCCGACTTCGTGAACCCGCCCAGGCGCGAGTCGTGCGCGAAGGCCCGCTTCATCAGCGTGTCGCGCCGGATGAGCTTCTCGTCCAGCCGCGTGGGCAGGCTGCTCCGCCGCGCGATCTGGCGCTGATGATCGAAGCGCAGGCTGAGCTTGTCGGCGAGGTACTTCAGCGTCTGGTCCGGCTGCTGGCGGTAGCGCAGCAGGGCCTGGCGGTGCTGGATCTCCACGAAGGCCGGCGTGCGCCGGTTCTTGTTGCGGGCCAGCCACGTCTTCAGGATCCCATCGACCTTGCCGTACTCCCCGGCCGCCTGGTGGCGCAGAGACAGGTAGTAGTAGTACGTCTCCGTGCCGGGGATGAGTTGCTTGATCGCCTCGTCCTTGTCGTCCGAAAGGACGTACTGCTCGACGAAGCCGATCTCGTTGGCCGGGCAGATCGGGACGGTCGCCAGAGCGAACAGACCCGCCAACAGGCCAGCACTCGTGCGCTTCATCGGATTCTCCCTTCGCTGAGGTTTGCGGAAGCGGTGGCTATCATAACGACACAGCGGCTGGGCGACAGGCGCATCCCTCGGGGGAGGGGGCCTCGCTTGGGGCCGGATCGAGGGAATCCGCCTGTCTGCAGGGCTATAGACGCCCGGCGCGGCGTGGCGTTCCCGCAGAAATCGCGAGAGAGGCGCGAGAGGGGTGGCGGCTCGGACGCCCTGGCGAGGGGCGGCCCGGCGGTCCTACGTTCGCCGGCGGATCAGCCCGGCCAGCCCGCCCAGGGCCAACAGGCCGACCGTGCCCGGTTCGGGCGCCAACGCGGCTGCCGGCAGCGCATCGCTGAAGTTGGTCTTGACGAGGAGGTAGTCGAGGTAGTCGGTTGCTCCGTCGAGGTTGAAGTCGCCGCCGGTCCAGGTCGCGTCGGCCTGGTCGAAGCCGCCTCTCAGGGCCAGGAAGTCCGAGCGCCCGACGACGCCGTCCAGGTCGCCATCTCCCGGCAGCGTCTGGGGGCCGGGCACGACGGCAAGGGTCCCGTTGGTGATGTCCATCGCGGCGCCGGCCAGGTCCGTGTCGCCGATGGACGTGCCGGTCAGCAGCAGCCGCCAGTCCGTGCCGGGGGCGATGCCGCTGGCGTCGATCGTGATCGTCGCCAGCAGCCCGTCGGCGACGACCTTGCCCTCGGCGGCGGTGGTCGAGGCGCTGAAGCGGGGCCCGTCCGGCGCGGTGACCGCTCCCGTGTTGTTGTCCGCGAAGATCGTCTCGGTCAGGATATCCACGGAGGCGATCGTCGGCGCGGCGGCGGCGCCCGGCTCGGCAGGGACGATCTCCGCGAAGAGATCCAGGGCGTCCACGGCGGCCGCGCCGGAAACAAACACCTGGATGCTCTGGTCCGGCGCGTTGCCCGACAGCTCGTGGTCGCCGACGATCACGGCCGCCGGGGGCTCCTGGATCTCGATCGTCCCGTTGCTGATGTCGGCCGCCACGCCGGCGAAATCGCTGTCCTCGTTGAGCGTTCCGGCCAGAAGCAGGTCCCACGTGCCCGACGGGAAGCCGGTGGTATCCAGCGTGACCGTCGCGAGCTTGCCCTCGGCGCCGACGAACGGCTCGACCTCCTCGTCGGTCGTCGTGTAGACGAGCCAGATCTGGTCGAGCGCCACGTCGGTGTCCTGCCCGGTGTTGCTGGCGGCGAAGACGGTGTCGGCCACGATGTCGACGCCGGTGATGTTCGGCCCGTCGATCACGCCGCCGCCGGTGGGATAGCCGTCGGCCACCTGGACGAAGAGGTTCAATCCCTGGACGGGGTCCCCGCCCGTCACGAACAGCTCGATGGTCTGTCCGGGGGTGTCCGGCAGCAGCACGTGCCGGCCGACGTCGATGACCGGTGTCGCGGCGGCCCCGGTCGCCACGGCGCCCACCACGACAACAGCGAGCCATCTTGCCTTCAAACCGTCTGCACTACTCATCGCCTTCCCTCCGCCGGGACCCCGGGCCTTCCGCCGGGCGACCGGCCGCCGTCGGATCGCGATCCGCCCTGGACGGCGCATCTCGCCGCGGTGCCTGGTCGCGGGCGGGAGCAACTCCCTCTCCGGATACAGCCACAGGGCCTCCTGCCGCACATCACCCCTATAGTAGCACAGAATCCGCTCCGGGCACAACCAAACCGGTGGGGACCGGACGCGGGAAAAAAGCGCAATCGGCTTGAAGGCGGAGGCCGTGTTGGGTTACTATGTGAGTGGATGATCACGTTGTCCATCCATGGGCCGGGTCGTTCGCAGCGGAGTGGACGTATGAATGCCGAGACGAAACGGCTGTACGAGATGAAGGCCGACGTGCTGGCGGCGCTGGCGCACCCGATCCGCCTGGCGATCGTGGACTACCTCCACGGCGGCGAGCAGTGCGTCTGTGACATCGCCGAGCACGTCGGGGCCGAGCGATCCAACGTCTCGCGCCATCTGGCGGTGATGGTGCGGGCCGGCATCCTGGAAAGCCGCAAGGAAGGCCTGCGGATGATCTACCGCCTCCGGACCCCGTGCGTCGTCGGCTTCATGAAGTGCGTGTGCGAGGTCCTTCGCGAGCAGGTCAAGGCCAACAACGCCGTCCTGAGGCGGCTCTGACGAGGCCGGGCGCCTTTTTGTTTGGACAACTACGTGATTATTCCGCCACGGACTCACGAATTCGCCGGGCGCCCGGCTCCAGAGCCGGCCTTCGGGGCCTCCTCCGGCCGAAACGCCCGCGAGAGATCGACATGAGCGATACCGCAGAGGCATCGCACGGACCCAAGCCCCGGGGGCTGAGCGTCTTCGAGAAGTACCTGACGCTTTGGGTCGTCCTGTGCATCGTGGCAGGCATCGCGCTGGGGAAGGTGGCCCCGGGCATCGCGCGGTCCCTGGACGGCATGGCGATCCACGTCGAGGACGCGCCGGTGGTCTCGATTCCCATCGCCGTCTGCCTGTTCTTCATGATGTACCCCATCATGGTGAAGATCGACTTCGCCGAGGTCGTCAAGGCCGGCAAGACCCTCAAGCCCGTGGGGCTGACGCTCTTCCTGAACTGGGCCATCAAGCCCTTCACGATGTACGCCATCGCGACGTTCTTCCTCGGGACCGTGTTCTACGGGCTGATCGGCCCCGAGGCCGTCGACTACGTCAAGATGCCCTTCGGCCTGGACCTGCCCGTCGGCGCGACGCATGCCTCCGGCACGGTCGTGCTCGTGGACGGCGTGAAGATGCTCGAGGTGCCGCTCTGGCTCAGCTTCCGGGCCGGGTGCATCCTCCTCGGCATCGCCCCCTGCACCGCCATGGTCCTCGTCTGGGGCTACCTCGCCAAGGGCAACGACGGCCACACGCTCGTCATGGTGGCCATCAACTCCCTGACCATGCTCGTCCTGTACGGCCTGCTGGGCGGCTGGCTGCTGAAGGTCGGGCGGCTGGACGTGCCCTGGCAGGCCCTGCTGCTGTCCATCGCCATCTACGTCGCCCTGCCCCTGGTGGCGGGGTACGTCACCCGCAAGTGGATCCTCGCCGCCAAGGGCGAGGCGTGGTTCCGGGAGAAGTTCCTGCACGTGCTGACGCCCGTGACGATCGTCGCCCTGCTGACGACGCTCGTGCTGCTGTTCAGCTTCAAGGGGAACATGATCCTCTCGAAGCCGCTGACGATCCTGTGGATCGCGGTGCCGCTGTTCCTCCAGACGATGCTGATCTTCGTCCTCGGCTACGGGCTGGCGAGGCTGATGAGGCTCCGCTACGCCGACGCCGCCCCCTCGGCGATGATCGGCGCGTCGAACCACTTCGAGGTCGCCATCGCCACGGCCACCATGCTCTTCGGCCTGTCCTCGGGGGCCTCGCTGGCCACGGTGGTCGGCGTGCTGATCGAGGTGCCCTTGATGCTCATGCTGGTGCGGATCTGCCTGCGGACGCGTGGGGCGTTCGCGGCGGCCGAGCAACCCGAGGCCCCGGCGACTGCCTGAGAGAGGGCCGCCCGACGAGATGACCCACTGGAAGACAGAGTGGCGCAAGCTGGCATGGTTTGTCGCGGCCTTCGCGGCGTGCTTCTTCCTGCCGGTCGGCTGGGCGCGGTTCGGGCAGGGCGTCGCCGAGGCGCTGCACCTGGTCAAGTGGTACGCCCGCGAGCACGTCCTGCTGTGCCTCGTGCCGGCCTTCTTCATCGCCGGCGCCATCGGCGTGTTCGTCAGCCGGAACTCCGTCATGAAGTACCTGGGGGCGCGGGCCAACAAGGTGCTGGCCTACGGCGTGGCAAGCGTTTCGGGCTCGATCCTGGCCGTCTGCTCCTGCACCGTGCTGCCGTTGTTCGCGGGCATCTACCGGATGGGGGCCGGGCTGGGGCCCGCCGCGGCGTTCCTCTACGCCGGGCCGGCGATCAACGTCCTGGCGATCATCCTGACGGCCCGCATCCTGGGCGTGGAGATCGGCATCGCGCGGGCCGTGGGGGCCGTCGTCTTCAGCATCGTGATCGGCCTGCTGATGCACCTGGTCTTCCGGAAGGAGGAAACCGCCAAGGCCGCCGCCCAGCTCGCCGCGCCGGCACCCGAGGTGGCCCGCCCGCTGTGGCAGAACGCCCTGTTCTTCGCCGCCCTGGTCGGCGTGCTGGTCTTCGCCAACTGGGGCGCGCCCAACGACTACCACGTTGCCCTGGCCGACGGCCGGACGCTCCGCGCCGCCGTCACCCACGCGCCGGAGGACCCCGCCGCCGCCGGCGCGACGTACTCGCTGAAGTTGCTCGAGGGCCCCAACGAGGGCGAGGAGCTGCGCGTGCCGGCCGGGGACGTCCGGGCCAGGACCCCCGTGCCGGGCCCCTGGACGACCGTCTGGCGATCGAAGTGGATCGTGACGGCCGCCTTCGCCGTCGCCCTGGCGCTGATCCTGATCTTCTGGTTCCACTTGGCGTGGTGGAAGGTCGCCGCGGCCGCCGCGGGGCCGCTGCTGCTGGCGGCGCTGCTGCCCATGCGAGGGCTGATGGTGATGATCCCCTTCGCCGCGGGCGTCGTGGGCCTCTCGGCCGTCGCCAGCACCCACCGCGGCGAGGCCGGCGAATGGTTCTCGGCGAGCTGGGGCTTCGCCAAGCAGATCCTGCCTCTCCTGCTAACGGGCGTGGTCGTGGCGGGGTTCCTTCTCGGCCGGCCGGACCACGAAGGGCTGATCCCCGGCAAGTACGTCAAGATGCTCGTCGGCGACAGGCCGGACACGTTCCTGGCGATCACCGGCTGGGGCGGGGGGGCCTTCGAGTCGCTCGCGCGAGCGATCTGGCCGCTGTGGACGAACTTCTTCGCCTCGGTGTTCGGGGCGCTGATGTACTTCGCGACGCTGACAGAGGTGCCGATCCTCCAGGGCCTGCGGGGCGCGGGGATGGGCAAGGGCCCGGCGCTTGCCCTCCTGCTGGCCGGCCCGGCCCTGTCGCTGCCCAACATGCTCGTGATCCGCAGCGTGCTGGGTACGCGGAAGACGCTTGTGTTCGTCTCGCTGGTCGTGGCGATGGCCACCATCAGCGGGATGATCTTTGGCGCGCTGTTCTGAGCAGCGCGGATGGAAGCGGCCGATCGGCCGACGGAGACCAGAGGTAACGAACCATGAGAAAGATCCAGATCCTCGGCACGGGATGCCCCAAGTGCCGCAAGCTGGCCGAGAACGCCGAGCTGGCGGCCAGGACGCTGGGCATCGACTACGAGCTGGTGAAGGTCACCGACATCAACGAGATCATGGCGTTCGGCGTGATGATGACGCCGGCGCTGGCCGTCGACGGCGAGGTGAAGGTCGTCGGCAAGGTCCCCGAGCCGGAAGACATCGCCGCCATGCTGACTTGATCGCGACAGCGGCCCTGCCGGGCCAATGCCCTTGCCGCGGCGCCGGTGGCGGCTCCGCGAGGCGACCGAGCGACCTCGCCGTATTGGTGCTGTTCCTGCTGTGTCTCGGGCTGTGGAAGACGGTTCTCTGGACGAAGAAAACCTGGAAACAGGAAGGAGTACGTGCGATGCACAGACTTGGGAAGGTCAGTCTCATCACCGTGCTGGCGGCCGGAATCGGCGCCGGTGCGCTTCTCGGGCTCGGACTGGTGGAGTCGGAAGCGGCGAGCAAGGCGCCCGCGACGACTGCGAAGCTGCCGCGGCTGCTCGATCTGGGGTCCAAAAAGTGCATCCCGTGCAAGATGATGGCCCCGATCCTCGAGGACCTGAAGCGGAACTACGCCGACAGGTTCGCGGTGGAGTTCATCGACGTCTGGCTGAAGGAAAACGCCGACGCCGCGAAGAAGCACCGCCTCAAGCTGATCCCCACGCAGATCTTCTTCGACGCCAACGGCAAGGAGCTCTGGCGGCACGAGGGGTTCCTCTCGAAGGAGGACATCCTGACCAAGTGGAAGGAGCTGGGGCACGACTTCAGCGGCGCGGTCCCGCCCAAGGTGGAGCGATGGGAGCCCGCGAAGCCGGATCCGCGCGCCAAGGACGCCATCTGCTACCTGTGCGACGGAGACGTCGACCCGAAGACGGGCGTGGCCGTGCAGACCGAGAAGGGCGACGTGCGCCTTTGCAGCCCGCACTGCTACTTCATCCTGTACTCCGCCATGACGGAGGACAAGACGGGCTTCGACAAGAAGGTCTCCGTGACGGACTGGGCCACGGGCCGGCGAGTCCCCGCCGAGCCGGCCGTCTACGTGCGGGGCGTCGATGCGAGAGGCCGACCGACTGTCAAGGCGTTCGCCTCGCGGGACGCGGCCCTGAAGGAGCGCAGCGCCTCGGGGGGGAACATAATGTCGTACGAGGTCCTGAAGGGGAAGGAGTTGTCCCACCGCTGCGGCTTCTGCGACCGTGCCGTGTATCCGGAGGACTCCTCGCTGGTGAAGGTGGCCGGTGTGCACACGTGGGGCTGCTGCCCGCATTGCGCGCTCGGCGTGGCTGCGCGAACGGGCAAGGACATCGAGGTCCATCAGCGCGACGCCGTCACCGGCGAGATGATCGTCATCAGGACGCTCAGCGGGCAGGTGGCCTCGCTGGAGCCGAAGACGGCCGTCGCCTGGTTCGGCATGCGCAGGAAGGCCGACGGCACGTGGGGCTCGGCGGGGTGCTTCCACCAGGCGAACTTCACCACGGTGGACAACCTGAGGAAGTGGGTCGAACAGCACCCCCACGAGACGGGCAAGCGGATCACCATCGCTCACGCCCTGGCGGCGAAGATGAAGATGACGCCGCAGCAGATCTCCAAGGCCTGCAAGATCGGCGAGTGTGCGCCCAAGTAGTGCCCGCTGCCTGCGAGTGGGAGGCCCACTGATGAACGACAAGCTGAAGAAGGCGGTGGCCGGCGTGCTGCTGTGCTTCGCGCTCATCAGCATCGGCTACGCGATCGGCAAGGAGGTGACGCTCCACAAGCTGGCGGGCCGAGAGACGGCCATCGGTCCCACGACGGCGCCGGCTTCCGGCGACAAGGTGATCGTCTACTACATGCACGCGACGCTCCGGTGCGTGACCTGCAACGCCATCGAGAAGTCGGCCCATGAGACCGTGAAACAGGACTTCGCCGAGCGGGTGAAGGCCGGTCGGGTGGAGTGGCATGTGGTGAACATCGACGAGAACGAAGCGTTGGCCAAGCGGTACAACGTGGCATCCAGCAGCGTCGTCGTCGTCCACCTGCGCGACGGGAAGGAAGTCGGTCACGAGCCGCTCGAGAAGGTCTGGGAGCTTTCCGACAAGCCGGAAGAGCTTCGATCGTACGTGGCCGGGAAGATCCAGGCCTGCTTCCCGCAGGAACCCGGGGAGTTGTGATGGCGTGGTGGGCGATCGGCACGGCACTGTGGCTGGGGATCCTGACGTCGATCAGCCCCTGCCCGCTGGCCAGCAACATCGCGGCGATTTCCTTCATCGGCCGGCGGGTCGGGCAGACGCGCCAAGTCCTGCTCTCGGGCCTGCTCTATACGATCGGCCGGACCATCGCCTACCAGGGCCTGAGCATTGTGATCGTGGCGGGCCTCCTGGCCACAGGAGACGTCGCCCGCTTCCTCCAGCGCTACCTCAACCAGATCCTCGGGCCGGTCCTGATCCTGGTCGGCATGGTGCTGCTGGGCTTGCTGGGCTTCAGCTTCTCCCTGAACCTTGCCGGGCAAGGCGTTCAGCAGCGGGCGTCAAAGGGCGGCGTGCTGTGGTCTTTGCTCCTGGGCATGCTGTTCGCCCTGTCCTTCTGCCCGGTGTCGGCGGGGCTGTTCTTCGGCGGGCTCATCCCGCTGGCGGCGGCGAACGATTCGCACGTCCTGCTGCCGCTGCTGTTCGGCGTGGGCACGGCTCTGCCGGTGATCGCCTTCGCCTTCCTGATCGCGTTTGGGAGCCAGTACGTGGGCAGGGCCTTCCACCGGCTGACCCAGGTGGAAAGGTGGGTCCGCGTAACAACGGGAACCGCGTTCGTTGCCGCCGGTATCTACTACTGTCTGGCGCACATTTACGGTATCTCACTGATGGCCTGGTAAGCCCTGCGGGCCGAAGATCGAGGCGCTCCGGTGAGCGCAAAGCTGCCCTTGGACTCGGATGGACCCGGATGGTCTCCTCACCAGAGATGGATCAGAGCACGAAGCAACGTACCGACCGGCACGAGGCGGCCGGGATCCCGCAGTCCCGGGCGGACGCGGAGGACGCCTGCCTCCAGAAGGTCTACGTGGAGCCGACCACCGACTGCAACCTGAGCTGCGCGATGTGCCTCCGCAACACCTGGGACTCCCCCGGCGGGACGATGCCCGTGGAGACGTTCGGCAGGATCGTCGAGCAGATCGAAGCGCTGCCCGGTGTGGCCACCATCAACCTCAGCGGCTTCGGGGAGCCGATGACCCACCCGCGGTTCTACGAGCTCGTCTCCCGGGCGAAGGAGGCGGGGCTCCTCGTGGAGGTCGTAACGAACGGCACGCTGCTCGACGGCAGCGCCGCCGAGCGCCTCGTGGACCTGGAGCTCGACCGGCTGGTGGTCTCCGTGGACGGCATCACCGACTCGGCCCACCTGGGGCTCCACGACGCCTCCTTCGCCGGCGTCTCGGCCAACCTGCGGACGTTGTACCACCTGCGGCTGTCGCGGCGAGCGGCTCGTCCCGATGTCACCCTCCAGTTCGTCGCGACCCGGCGGAACGTCCACGAGCTGCCGCGGCTGAAGGCCCTGTCCCGGGTGCTCGGCTTCAGCGGCATCCTGGTGACCAACCTCGTCCCGACCACCGCCGCCCTTGCCGGCGAGATTCTGTACGAGCGCCCGGGGACGACCTCGAGGCCCGGGCGAGCCTCGCCGGCGAATCCGTGCGTGGACCTGCCCCTGATGGACGCCGCCCCGCCCGCCGGCGCCGTGGTCCGTCGCCTTCGCAGGCAGGGCACGTATCTGCGCCGCAACGGGGTCGACGTCGCCGGCGCCGGGCCGCGCTGCCGGTTCGTCACCGAGGGCCGCCTCGCCGTCCGCTGGGACGGCAGCGTCAGCCCCTGCCTGCCCCTGCTCCACAGCCACACGTGCTACGTCCGGGACAAGCCGAAGCGCATCCGAAGCTACCACCTCGGAAACGTGAACGACACGCCGCTGGAGGGCATCTGGCGCAGTGCCCCGTACCGGGCGTTCCGCGATCGCGTGCGCCGGTTCGATTTCTCGCCGTGCATCGATTGCGGCGGCTGCGACCTGAGAGAGACGAACGAGGAAGACTGCACCGACAACGTATTCCCGCGCTGCGGCGAGTGCCTGTGGGCCGCGGGATTGGTCCAGTGCCCATGACCACCACATGAGGAGAAGGACGATGGCAAGCGATTGGACGCGGAGAGGGTTCCTCGGGGCAACCGGCATGGCCGTCGCCGCCGGAGCAACGCGCCTGCCCTCGGCGAAGGCCGCCGGGGAGGCGCCCGGCAAAGGGAAGATCAGGATCGTCGGCGTCTCGTGCAGCCCCCGGAAGGGCAAGACCACGGCGGCGGGCCTGAAGGTGTGCCTCGATGCGGCCGCGAAGGTCAGCCCGGCCGTCGAGACCGAGCTCGTCGAGCTGGCGGGGATGGACATTCCCGTCTTCGATCCCACGGCGCGGGGGGCCAAGGGCGACTTCGCCCGCCTCGTGCCGAAGCTGTCGGACCCGGCCGTGGGAGGCATCATCGTCGGTACGCCCGTCTACTTCTGCAACATGACCTCGCTGTGCAAGGCGTTCCTGGACCACTGCATGGTCTTCCGGAAGAACAAGCTCGCCCTGGCGAACAAGGTCGGCGGCGTGCTGGCCGTCGGCGGGGTGCGCAACGGCGGGCAGGAGTTGACCATCCAGACCGTCCAGGCGGCGCTGATGTGCCAGGAGATGATCGTCGTCGGCGACGGCCGCCCGACGGCACACATCGGCGCCACGCTGGTGAACCAGGGCGACGACGTCTCTGGGGACGACTTCGGGCTCGGGACGGCGAGGAATCTCGGCCGGCGTGTCGCACAGACGGCGCTGTTGCTGGCCGGGCGGACGAAGTAGCACGCGCGGGCGGTTGGGCGGCTTGTTGGTATCCTGGCCGGTCGTGCGGGAGCAGAGAGTCTCAGCATGAAACGGACGGCGAAGATCGCGATCGTCGCAGCCCTGCTCGCGGCGGCGAGCGGGGTGCTTGCGCTGAAGTTCGCCCGGTCGGCCGAGCCCGGGGTGCCGGCTGCCTCCGCACCGGCCACGGACCCCACGACGGCCCCGGCAGGCCTGCCGCGCCTGCTGGAGCTGGGCTCGACCGTCTGCACGCCCTGCAAGCTGATGAAGCCCGTCCTGGCGGCGTTGCGGCGCGAGTACCCGGGCCGCCTGCGGGTGGACTTCATCGACGTCAAGGAGGACGAGCCCGCCGGCGAGAAGTGGGACGTCTGGGTCCTGCCCACGCAGGTCTTCCTGGCCGCCTCGGGCAAGGAGCTGTTCCGCCACGAGGGCTTCCTCGCCAAGGAGGACATCCTCCGCAAGTGGAAGGAGCTGGGTGTGGACCTGGGCCCGCCGGCGGGCGCCGAGGCCGCCGACACAGCGCGGAGCCCGGCCGGACTCGGCGGGCTGTTCAGCTCGCTGACCCGCGCCGTGGAGGGCGCCGCGGCGGCGGCGTTGGGGGCGGCCTTCCTCTGGGGCATCCTCAGCGTCCTGCTGAGCCCCTGCCACCTGGCGAGCATCCCCCTGATCGTCGGCTTCATCAACGGGCAAGGGCCCATGTCGACGCCGCGCGCGTTCGGCATCTCCACGCTGTTCTCCGTGGGGATCCTGATCACGATTGGGGCGATCGGGGCGATCACGGCCGCCGCCGGGCGCATGATGGGCGACCTCGGCGGCTACGCCAACTACGCCGTCGCGGTCATCTTCTTCCTCGTCGGCCTGCACCTGCTGGACGTGATTCCCGCGCCGTGGTCCGGGCCCGGGCAGGTCGGCATGAAACGCAAGGGCGCCTTGGCGGCGTTCGTCCTGGGGCTGGTCTTCGGCATCGCGTTGGGGCCGTGCACGTTCGCCTACATGGCCCCGATGCTGGCGGTGACGTTCAAGCTGGCCGCCACGAGCCTGGCGTATGGGATCGCCCTGCTGGCCGTCTACGGCGTCGGGCACTGCTCGGTGATCGTCCTGGCCGGGACGAGCACCGAGCTGGTCCAGCGCTACCTGAACTGGAACGAGAGATCCAAGGGCGCCGGCGTCGTCAAGAAGGCGTGCGGCGCGCTGGTCCTGCTCGGCGGGCTCTACCTGGTCCACATTGCCTGACGGCCGATCGACGCCGCCACGGAACGCGTGGTCGTGGCATCGGGCACGGGCTTGGCAGGCCTCGCCGGCCGGAATAAGCTCTGCCCGTGGAGCGCACCGCCATGGAAGTAACACCGATCGGGATCATCCATTCGCCGTTCACGCAACCGGCGGGCACGCCGATCCAGCCCGCGATGGCCGACGGGGCCGAGGGACGCGTCGTCCTGGACGAGCCGTACGTCTCGGCCCTGAAGGACCTGGAGGGGTTCGAGCGGATCTGGCTGGTGTACTGGTTCGACCGGGCCGCGCCGCCGAAGCTCCAGGTCTCGCCGTTTCTCGACGAGACGCCGCGCGGGCTGTTCGCCGTCCGCGCACCGTGCCGGCCGAACCCCATCGGCATCTCGGCGGTCCGGCTGCTGGGGATCGACGGCAACGAGCTTCGCGTCGCCGACGTCGACGTGCTGGACGGCACGCCGCTGCTGGACATCAAGCCGTACGTCCCGCGGTTCGACAGTTTCCCGGCCAGCCGCCACGGCTGGCTCGAACGAACCGACAGCCCGCGCAAGGTCGCCGACGATCGCTTCTCTGCCGAAGAACGCGGCAAACCGCCGGGGCCCGGGACGGTCTACCCAAGGGACAGCGCAGGCCGCCAGGATCAAGACGGAAAGGGCACGACGATGAGCGAAGCGAACGAGCAACCCGCTGCCGGAGGCAGGGGCGCGGTGCTCTACGCGTGCGGCGGCACAACCGGCCTCGCCGAGGTCGCCGACCTCGCCTGCCGCCGGCTCGCGCAGCAGCGCCAGGCCACCACGGCGTGCCTCGCCGCGCTCGGCGCCGGCATCGAGGACAGGGTCCAGGCCGCCAGGAACGCCGACCTCAACGTCGTCGTCGACGGCTGCGACACGGACTGCGGCAAGGCGATCTTCGATCGCCTCGGCGTGAAGAACTACGTGCAGATCCGGGTGACCGACCTCGACGTCGAGAAGGGCAAGGACACCCCGGCCGGCGAGGGCGACGTGGCCGTCGTGGTCCGCCGGATCCGGGAGGAGATGGCGAGCTGAGCCCGCCCCGGCCCTCGCCTCGCGGAACTCGAGATGAAGGTCCTGTTCCTCTGCACGGGCAACTCGTGCCGCAGCCAGATGGCCGAGGGATGGACCCGCCACCTCAAGGGCGGGCAGGTCGAGGCCTGCTCGGCCGGGATCGAGCCCCACGGACTGAACCCCCTGGCCGTGCGGGCCATGGCCGAGGCGGGGGTGGACATTTCCGGCCAGCGATCCAAGCACGTCGACGAGTGGAAGGACACCGGCTTCGACTACGTCGTGACCGTCTGCTCGCATGCCCGCGAGAACTGCCCCGTCTTCCCGGGCAAGGTGAAGGTGGTGCACGTGGGGTTCGACGACCCGCCCGCCCTGGCCGCCGGCGCGGCGAGCGAAGCGGAGGCGATGGTCCACTACCGGCGCGTGCGGGACGAGATCCGCGCGTTCGTCGAGAAGCTTCCCGGCGTGCTCACGGAAGCGCCCCGGCCGTAGGGCTTCCCGCCCCCGTCGCCCCCCGGCCGGTCGCGCCGCGCGGGGTCAGTCCTTCTCCGGCCAGCCCCCCTCGTAGGGCACCTCGTGCTCGCAGAAGACCTGCGCGACCCGAATGGCCGCCTTGCCGGAGAGGGTCTTGGCCAGCTCCTCGGCGTAGGTCTTGGAGGACTGGGACGTCGTGGGGGTCTCGACGGGCGGGAGGGTGTAGCCCCACTCGCGGTCTTTCGGCCAGAGCCGCCCCTTCCGCACGTCCACCACGCGCAGGCTGACCTCGAGGTACCCGCGCCAGAGTTGCTCTTCGGCGGCCTGGTCCCGCAGGCGAAACTCGTCGACGTGCACCCAGAGGACGAGGTCGGCCCCGACCCGCCGGCCCACCTCGCTGACGGCCAGGGCGTTGAAGTTCGGCGTCGACGCCATCACGTCGGCCAGGCGGTTGTACGGGATCGCCTTGCCGGCCACCTCGAGCGCCCGGAGCTGCGCGTTGATCTGCTTGGTGAGCTCGACCTTGATCGGCTCGTAGTTGACCGGGTTGAGGATGTCGTCCACGAAGACGAGGACCGTCTTGCCCTTCGGCATCTCGAAGAGGGGCTCGACCTTCTTCGGCGGCGCGAACTGGGCGGCGAACCAGGCGGGGATCGCGCAGGACGGCAGGCCCAACGCCATGGCGAAGAGCAGCGCCGCCGCCGTGTATCGGGAGCCTCTCATTCGATCGGCACCTTGTGGTCGTAGAACTTCTTGACGAGCCGGTCGGCGAAGAGGTGCTCCGTCTTGACGCGGATGGCGCGATCGTTCTCGCGGAGTTGGCCGGCGGGATCGTGCTCGGGATACACCACGCGGATCGTCTCGCCGCGCCAGACGCGCGCCTGGCGCTCCGGCAGGGAGACCTTGTAGACGCTGGGCTCGGCGGTGATCCGCCCGCGGTACAGGTTCATGCTGCCCGGCTCGCGCGTGTTGAACTCCACCAGGGCCAGGAGCAGGACGTAGTCGGCCCCGAAATGCTTGCCGAGCGCCGTCTTGTCCATCTCGTCCCAGTAGATGTTGGCGTCCTGGTACTTCACGACGCGCCGCGGGTCGATGATCTGGGACGGCTCGACGTGCTTGCGCAGCTCCTCCGCCACCATCGCCGAGACGGTCAGGCAGACGTTGGGGTACTCGTACTGCACGCCCTTGTCGACGTACACCACCACGACCACGCTCTTGCCGGACAGCTCGGCGAACTCGGCCTGGACCTTCTTCTCCTTGCCCCCCAGGGCCACGTAGGCGAGCCACCGCGACATCGGGCAGCCGGAGACGAGCGGCAAGGCCGTCAGCAGGCCGATCCAGAGCCACCTTCTTGCCATCATGTTTCCTGCTCGCACGTGTCGGGGACCTTCGGGGGCTAGCGAAGCGGCAGCGTCCCCGACGCCACGCCGTAGGCGATCTTGAACGCCCAGCCGCCGAGCATCCCGCCGAGGGCGACGACGGCCCACCAGGGCCCGGGCCGCAGCAGGCGCAGGGCGTCGCGCCCGCTCAGAAGCTCCGCCAGGCCGACCAGCGCCACCAGCGCCGTCGCCACGAAGAACAGCACGCCGAACGGATGGGCCAGGAAGGCCTCCACGAACCGCCCGTGCGCCATCGCGGCAAACGAGGTCGTCAGCCCGCAGCTCGGGCAGGGATACCCGGTCCGCATGAAGAACTGGCACGGTGGAAAACCCAGGTCCTCGTGCGTGCCATGGCCGGCCCTCCGCGGGGTCAGGCCAGCCGCCAGGACCAACGCGGCCAGACACGGCGCCGCCAGCACCGCCCCGCGGAGCCGCAGCTTCCTCGCCGGCCGGGCTCGTCCGGCCTCCTCCCGCCCTTCCACTCGGTCCGCGACTCCTGACTCCATGCGGTGGTCCCTGCAAAGACTCGTATCTTACCGCCGCGGACCTGCGCAGGTCAATCGCGCGGATGGGACGGCTCGATGAGGGCGGACGCACTCTCGCGGCATGGCCGTTTTGGGCACGCGTCCCGCGATGCCTCGCGCCGCCCGGATCACTTCGCGACCGGGCCGAGCAGGAACGTGTCCCGCGTGGAGAGGTGCTCGGCGATGTCCAGGCTCGTCGAGCTCGCCGACCCGCGCCGCTTCTGGTTGGACGCGGTGTAGATGTTGTCGAAGAGGTTCGGGCGGTACTGGACCAGCGGCTGGTCGAACTTCCGGACGTTCATGGCGACGAAGAGCACGTTGACCTGTTCGCCGGCGTGGTTGCGGCTCATGTTCGGCGCCATGGCCTTGCCCGGCTTGAGCTGGGAGACGTCGTCCGGCTGCCAAAGGGGGTCGCTGGCGGCCGGCGTGCGGTCGGCGATCACGGCGGTTTCGTTATCGTTGTCGTTCAGGCCCTGGCGGAACGTCCCGTCCTCCGCCTTGACAGGCGCCTGCCACGAGTAGCTGCAGTTCGAGGCGCCGGAGAAGTCCCAGTAGAACTCCATGCCGCCGCCGCTGTCGTGCATGAGGGCCGAGTCCGGCTGGTCGTCCGTGCTCGGGCAGATGAACAGCTTGACCGGCTGGTTGTCCCGGACCAGCAGGAACGCCAGCGACGAGATGCTGCGGTCGCCGACATCGTTGGGGTCGTCGAACGGGTCCTTGTCGCGATTCGCGCCCGTCGGCACCTTCGACCAGTCGGACCGGACGTGGGGGATCCACGGCCACTCGTTGTTGTTCATGCCCTTGTAGAGCGTGATGGCCTTGCCGATGCTGGCGAGGTTGCTCATGCAGACCGTGCGGTTGGTCAGCTCGTTGGCCCGCTGCAGCACGGGCACCAGGGCCACCGAGAGACCGAAGATGCCCACCACGACGCAGGCCACGACGATCAGGACGATCTGCCACCACGTTATGCCTTCCCGTTTCATCATGCTCCCATCTCCTGCCCGTTTGTGCGCGACCGCCGACTGCGCGGCCGCGCAGTCCCAAAGCTCTCGCTGCCACAGGGTCCCACTTCGGGAGGGCAGTCTATCGCCGGACCCCGGGCGCGGCAACGGCCTTTGCGCCTTTCGGGGGACTCGGCGCACACCGGACGCGGCGGCGCCCGGGGCGTCCGGCGGCGGCTCGGGGGGGCCGCTCAGTCCTCGATCCGGAGCTTGATCTCGTCGGAGTTGGCCTTGAGCTCCGGGGCGTACATGGCGCTGGCCCGGGTGGGCAGGGCGCTGAACTTGCCGGGGATCTCGGCCCGCATGCGGTAGCTGATGGAGTGCTTGCCGCGGGCCAGCCGGCGGACGAAGAACGTCACGCGGTTGTCCCGCAGCTCCATGTAGGCGCCCAGGCCGTTGCCGGCGTAGCCGCTGCGCAGGGCGACGGGCTCGAACCCGGCCGCCTTCATGTCCTCGAAGACGATGTACTCGTAGTCGTTCTTGCTCTCGATGGTCAGCTCGATCTCGACGAGGTCGCCGCTGGTGAGCTTGGCGAGGTCCTTGAGCTCCTTGCGTTCGTACTTCTCGACCTTCTGGTCGACCGCCTGCCCGCGCGAGCCCTCGACCTTGATGGTCTTGTCCACGCGGACGAGCTTGTAGTACTTCCGGTTGACCTTGATCTCCAGGCCGGCCCGGGTGATGTGGTCTTCCAGCGTGAAGTTGGTCAGGTAGCCGTTGAAGTACAGCGG
>CAZXOC010000015.1:0-21860 GCA_964642165.1 uncultured Planctomycetaceae bacterium
GCCCCAGGATTGGACAGTTTTGACACAATCGATCTAGACTTATGGCCGTTTTTCGGGGGGCGGCGGGAGGCCTGAGAATCTCGCCGAAAGGGTCGAAAAGTGTCGCGCAACGGCGCGTTCGCAGCCGGCGGAGCCGCCGCCAGGCAGGCCCCCGGCAGCGCCTCTCGATGGCCGCCTGCGAGGATTCCTCCGTCGATCTGCCCCCCTCGCCAACGCTCGCAGCCGCATAGAGCCGGCCTCGTGAGGGAGGCGTCCTGCGTGACTCAATCCCCTTGCCCGCAGGGATCACAAGTGACTGCAGACACAGGGTGAGCGTCGCGCCGGGATGGAAGTTCGCACACATCGCCGAGTGGCTCTGCTGCGGGCATCAGGGAACCACAGGCGGCGGCGGCGCGTCTAACGGCGTACCTGCGCGCTCGACGGCCGCAGGACGGTCCGCGCACTTCAGAAGGGGAGACGACATGATGCGTCGCTGTCTGGCAGCTACGGCCGTTGTGGTGTTCGCCTGGTCCGCCGCCTCGCCGGGCGAGGCACCCGTGCAGCTCGGCGAGCCCACGGAGCTGCTGAAGCTGCCGAAGGACCAGGTCCCGCCGATCACGTTCGCCCGGCCGATCGTTCGCGTCAGCCCCGACGCCAAGCAACTGCTCTACATCCGCATGTACGGCGGCGGGAAGGCGAAGCTGCACCTCCGCACCGTCGGCGACCCGCGGTCCGACGGCCCCGTGGTGTGGGACGAGCCGATCCCGACCCTCTACTGCCGGATGAGCTTCGCGGGGTATGCCTGGCGGGCCGACGGACAGCGCGTCCTGTTCTGCCAGGAGCCGGCGAAGGGCGAGGACGGCTACGAGGCGGGCGTGTACGGGCGGCGGATGCGGCCGTGGCACATGTGCTACGACCTGCCCAATCCGCAGTTTACGTCCTGCCGCCACATGCGCCTGGACGGCGCGACGGGCTGCACGTCCCTGAGCTACAGCCCCGACGGCGGGAAGCTCTGGACGGCCTTCAGCGATCCCAAGGGCTTCAAGGTCTGCGGCATCACCGGCCCGAAGGCGGGCGGCCGCCCGACGTACCAGGTCCTCTACCGCAGGACCGGCGCGGCCATCTACCACCTCGTCCCCTCGCCCGACGGCAAGTACCTGGCGTGGGTGGAGACGTACCCGCGCAAGAGCGGCAGCCCGCGCCGCGGGCCGGACCTCGTCGTGTTCGACGTCGCGAAGCGCCGGGCGCGGCTGCGGCTGGCGCTGTCCCCGGACATCCCCGGCTGGCTGGACGCCCAGCCGCCCGTCTGGATGCCCGACTCCCGGACGGTCTGCTATGGCGACGTGACGCGCGTGCAGGGGATCTGGCGGCGCGAGGCGGGGACGGTGAAGATCGGCAGGGAGGACCCCAAGCCCCTGGTCCGCGACGCGCTGGCCGTCGGGGCGGTCGCGGAGGGGGTGGTCCTGAACCGCGGGCCGGCGTGCATCCCCATGCGGCAGGGGCTCAGCAGCGAGGCGCCGGTGGGCAGCGGCGCGGACCTGCCCAGGAGCAACGACGTGGTCTTCTGCGACCCGGCAAGCAAAGGCACGTTCGTGACGCTCGTCCCCAACGCCTCCGCCCAGCACGTCAGCGGCCGGCACGTCGTCTACGCCCAGGTCTCCGGCGGCGACGTGCTGGTCCTGCGGGCCGAGATCAAGCGACCCAAGGCGAAGCCGGTTCCGTAGAAGGTCGCCGAGCGGACGCGCCTTTACTTCTGAAGCTCCTTCCACAAGGCCTCTTCGGCCTTGGTGAACTTGCCGAAGCTCTCCAGGAGGCGTTTGTGGACCTTCTGGACGGCCTCCTGGTAGGCGGGGTCGTCGGAGGGGATCTTCCGGAGCAGGCGGAGCTTGGCGAGCGACTGGTCGAGCTGGCTGGCCCCGTCGACGAAGGCCCGCACGGCGTCGTAGAGGTTCTGCGAGCGGAGTTCCTTCTTGTCCGGTTCGTACAGCAGGCGCCACGGGTTGCGGCGGATCTCCTTTGCGGCGGACTTGAGGTTCACCGACACCTGGGCCAGGTTGTCGATCGTCTCGTCGATGTTGTCGCGGTTGAGGGTGACGATCTCCTTGGCCTGCTCGCTGACGACGGCGAAGTCGCTGAGGATCTTCAGGATCTTCGTGTTGGACTCGCGCAGGTTGGCCAGGATCTCGCCGATGTCCTTCTTCGTGTAGGCCTCGATCTTCTCCGCCGCGGCGGCGACGGAGGCCAGCGTGCGGTCCACCTTCGGGCGCCCGTCCTTCACCATCCCGTGGATCTCGCTCATCGTCCCGCGCGCGGTGGCCACGAGGGAGCCCTCGGCGTTGGGATCCGTCTCCGTCTCGATGTTCCCCGCGGCGCGACGGACCCTGGCGACGACGGTGTCCTTGCCGTTGGGGTCCATCTGGTGCGCGAGCCGCCCGGTGGCCGTGTTCACGTCGCCGGCGCTCTTGTGGAGCTTGCCCACCAGCCCGTTGGGGTCGTCGCGCGAGGTCTCGGCCTGGAGGTTGCCGGCGACGCCCTTGACGCTCCTGGCGGCCGCCGTGATCTCCAGGGCGATGCCGTGGACCTTGGCCAGCAGCGACGCCACCTGGTTGGGATCCAGCTCGAAGCGGAGCCTGCTGGAGGCGGCCTTGAGGTTCTCCGCCAGCGTGCTGACGTGCTGCATGGCCTGATCCAGGCCGCCGCTCAGCCGCACGGGGTGCGCCTCGTCGGCGGTCTCGGCGGCCGTGCCGATGCTCACCAGGACGACCTTGGCCTGGCCCACCATCGCGGAGACCACCATGGCCTTGGCGTCGCGCTTGATCTTGATGTCGCTTCGCTCGAGGCGGGCCCGGTACAAGCACCGGGCGTTGGCCGGGTCCGCATGGACCTCCACGATGCGCCCGATCCGCCCGTCGCCGAGGGTGACCTCCGCGCCCTTGATGATGCCGATGGACCCGTCGGACATCGGCACGTAGAAGCTGACGAGTTGCCCGCGCGTCCGGAGCAGGTCGGCGGCGCCGAGCCACAGCACCACCCCCAGCACCAGCACGACGCCGACGACGACGAACAGCCCGGCCGTCAGCTCACTGTGTTTCTTCCTTGGCATGACGTGTTCTCCGCGTACGCTCTGCCGGCCGGTGAGGGGGCCGGCCTTCGGGCGGTCTCCCGGAACGTGTGCTCGTGAAAGACGAAGCTCATTCTCCCTCCGCGGCGCCGAGGATCCTGCGGCGGTACTCGTCCTCTTCCTGGCGCTCGGTGAGCGGGCCCTCGGAGTCGCCGCGGAGGAACTGGCGGATGAGGTCGGTGACCTCGTCGCCCGTGGGCCCGCCGTCGCGGATCGCCTCGAACTCGCCGCGCGCGGCGACCTTCAGCATCCGCCCGCGATCCAGCATGGCCATTCGGTCGGCGATCCGGAAGGCCGAGTCCATCTCGTGCGTCACCACCACGCTGGTCACGCCGAGCTTGCCCGACAGGTCCATGATGAGCTGGTCGATCTGGGCGCTGGTGACGGGGTCGAGCCCCGCCGACGGTTCGTCGTAGAAGAGGATCTCCGGGTCCAGCGCGATCGCGCGGGCGAGCCCGGCGCGTTTCTTCATGCCGCCGGAGATCTCGGCGGGCATCAGGTCCGCCGCCTCCCGCAGGCCCACCAGTTCCAGCTTGATCGTCACGATGATGCTGATCGTGTCCTCGTCGAGGTCCGTGTGCTCGCGCAGCGGCAGGGCGACGTTGTCTCCGACGGTCATCGAGTTGAACAGCGCCCCGGACTGGAACAGGATGCCGAAGCGCTTGCGCACGGCGTCCAACTGCCTCTCGGTCAGCCCGACGAGGTCGCGCCCGAACAGCTCCACGCGTCCCTCGTCCGGCCACATCGACCCGACCATGTGGCGCAGCAGCGTGCTCTTGCCGCAGCCGCTGCCGCCCATGACGACCATCGTCTCGCCCGCGCGAACGGTGAGGTCGACGCCGTCGAGGACCGCGCGCTCGTCGAAGCGCTTGACGAGCTCCGCGACGCGGATGACGACGTCATCGGCCCGATCGGCGGCGGCTTGCGGGTTGTCGGGTTCCGGCACCATGCGCGCACCCGGGGCGGACGGCCTAGAGCTCGAACACGTAGAAGATCATCGTGAAGACGCACGCCGCGGCGATGATCGCGACGATGGAGTAGACGACGGTCATGGTAGTGGCCCGCCCGACGCCCTCGGCGCCGCCGCGAACCTTCAGGCCCTCGTGACAGGCGATCACGCTGATCAGCAGGCCGAACACCCCTGCCTGGATCAGTCCCGTGAGGAAGTCGCGGTAGAGCAGTTGGTCCTGCATCCGCTGCCAGTAGCCGTGCGGCTGCCCCGCCGAGCCCAGCGTCAGCGCGGCGATGTACCCGCCCAGGGCGATCATCAGGTCGGCCAGCACCGTCAGCAGGACGGTCACGAGGAAGGTCGCCCAGACGCGCGGCACGACGAGGAAGCGCACGGGATTCAGCGCGGTGGCCTGGAGGGCCTCGATCTCCTCGGCGACGACCATGGTGCCGATCTCGGCGGCGATGGACGCCCCGGCGAAGCCGCTCAGCACGACGGCGGTGATGATCGGCCCGAGCATGCGGAAGCCCGCCACGCCGATGATGTTGGCGACCTTATCGACCTGGCCCCACGGCCGCAGCGGCGGCGTCATCTGGAGCGACAGGATCACCCCGATGAACAACTGCACCAGCACGACGATGGCGACGCTCCGCAGCCCGACGCGGACGACCTGCCGGGCGAACGCCCGGCGCCCGAAGCGCACCTCCGGGGAGAAGAGCCCCAGCGCCGACCAGCGGAGGGTCTCGCCGAACAGGAGGGTCATCCCGCCGGCATACCGGAACACGGCCATCGCCGCGGCCCCGAGCGTCTCGACGACGTTGCGCTGCTTGCCGACGAGGGCCATCGCTACGCCAGGGCCTCCTCTTCCGTGGGGTGGATCTCGAAGACGGTGTCCAGCCGCGTGATCTCGAAGATGCTCCGGACCCGGTCGCACATCCCGGCCAGACGCAGCACCACCTCCTGCTTCCGCGCCCGCGCGAGCAGCTTCACCAACGAGGCCACTCCCGACGAGTCCATGTAGGGCACGTCCGCCAGGTTGACGACGACACGCTCGGGCTCACCGTCCATCACCTCCAGCAGCGACTGCTGGAACCGCGTGGACCGCCCGAGGTCGATGTCGCCCTGGACCTCTACGACGGCGGTCCTGCCTACCCAGCGGACCCGGCGAACGGAGCTCTCGGGGGAATCCGCACTCATCGGCTACTGCCTCCATCGGCCGCGGAGAGGCGCTTGAACATCGTCAAGACGGTGCCTCCTCCCTCGGCCTGCTGGTACTCCAGGTGATCCATACACTCGGTCATGATGTGCACGCCCAGCCCGCCGGGGCGTACGTCGTCGAGGTCGCGCGACTGGATCCGCCGGACGTCCACGGGCCGGCCGTGATCGCGGATGCGGATCCGCAGGCCCGCCGCCGGGGAGCTCTCGGGCAGCAGCTCCACCTCGATGGGCTGGTCCTCCGCGCCGCCGTAGGCGTGCCGGATGATGTTGGTCAGGGCCTCGTCCACGCTGAGCACGACGCGCGTCGTGCTGTGCTCGTCGAAGCCCAGCGCGCGGCAGAGGCGCTCCATCGCGCCCCGCACGATCGGCAGGTGCGCCGGCGTGGAGGAGATCCACAGCCGGACCGGCCTGTTGGTCGCGCCGCTCATCGTCCATGTGCCGCCGGTTCCGTTGCCGGGGTCGTGGCCGGGCCCGTGGCCGGCCGGCCGCTGCGCCGCCCGCCCCGCAGCCACTGCCGCCAGCGCCGGACGGCCTGTTCGCGCTTCGCCGCCGGCTCGTAGTACCGATAGCCGAACGTCTCGTCGGTGATCCGCCGGAGGGCGAGGATGGCGGCGAATCGCACCTCCGCCTCGCCGTCGGTCAGCCGGTCCACGAGATAGGGCACGGACTCGCGGTCCTTCCAGCGGCCGGCCCTCAGGACCGCCTTCATGCGAACGGAGGGATCCTCGTCCTGGAAGCGCTCGTACAGCGTGCGGCGGGTCGATCCGAACCATCGCCCGGTGGGCTTCAGCGCATTGGGGTCGTCTGCCCGGCCGGGCCGATCCGGCTGCTCGGGCTCGCAGCCGCCGGCCAGAGCCAGCGCCAGAAGCAGCGGTACCTGGAGGCTCATCTGCCCAACGCGCACGGCGGTCCTCTCGCATGGAGTTGGTAAGGTCGCGTCTCTGGGGGGATTATAGACGCCAGCGTCCCGGGATCAACGCCTTTTGGCCGGCGCCCCTCTCCGCCGGCTGCGCCGCGGCCAGCGATCAGGCGCACAACGCCGCCCTGCCGAAGGCCGCGCTTCGGCAGGACGGCGGGGTCGATGCGCTCCGGACCGGGGCCCGGCGGCGCGCCGTCGCGGCGGGGATCAGTACTCCCAGCCCTTGCGGGGCTCGCGGTGCACGAGGGCGCGGGCCTCCTTGGTCTTCACCTCTCGCTTGATCGGGTCGCACTCGATCTTGAGGCCGATCTCGCCGATGCGGATGGCCACGCAGCCCAGCAGCATCAGCTCGGTCATCGGCCCGGCGTAGGTGAAGTTGGACTTCGGGAAGTCCCAGGGCTTCTGGCCGAGGCAGGCCATCTTGAACTCGTCGTGGTGCCCGGGCGAGCGCTCCAGCATCTTCGGCGGCTTGCCGAGCTGCTTGGCCTTCTCCCGCGGCTCGATGCGCGGGCCGCCGCTGTAGTCGCCCGGCGTGTAGAGAACGGCCTTGGTGCCGACGAAGATCGAGCCGCTGTTCGAGAGCCTGCGGCCTTCCATCGCGGGGGGCAGCGGCGGCTTCAGCCCGCCGGAGTACCAGTGGCCGGTGAAGGCGGGCCTCTTGCCCTTCGCGGGGAACTCCCACTTGAAGTGGCTCTTGTTCGGGAAGGTCTCCGGGCGCCCGTCCCCCACGACCTCCAGCAATTCCACGCTGGTGGGGTAGTCCGGCGCCATGGCCCAGTTGACGCAGTCCCAGGTGTGGCAGCCCATGTCGCCGACGGCGCCGCAGCCGAAGTCGAACCAGCCCCGCCAGTGGAAGCCGTGGAGCCCGTCGTGGAAGTCGCGGTACGGCGCCGGGCCGAGCCACGCCTCCCAGTCCAGGCCGTCCGGTACGGGCTTGCTGGGCGGGCGCTTCGTGATGCCCTGGCCCCAGATCGGGCGGTTCGTCCAGGTGTGGACCTCCTTGACCACGCCGAGCATGCCGCTCCGGACGTACTCGACCACCTCGCGGTTGCCGTTGTTGGCGTGGTGCTGGTTGCCCATCTGCGTGGGGACCTTCTTCTTGGCGGTCCACTCGGCCAACAGGCGCGCCTCCTGGACCGACCAGGTCATGGGCTTCTCGCAGTAGACGCCCTTTCCGGCCTTCAGCGCCCGCAGCGCGGCCACCGCGTGGTTGTGGTCGGGCGTAGCGACGGTGACCGCGTCGATCTCTTTCATGTGCTTGTCGAACATCTTGCGGTAGTCGGTGAAGGCGCCCGCCTTCGGCCAGCGACTCGGCATCTTGCCCCAGTGTCGCTTGTCCGCGTCGCAGTACGCCACGCAGATGCTGTCCTTGCCGTTGGCCAGGCCCAGGTGCGCGTTGCCGCGCCCGCCGGTGGCGATGAACGCAAAGCCCAACTGGCTGTTCGGCGACCGGGCGCTGAGGATCCGCGGCGCCGCGAAGAGCGCCGCCGACGTGCCCGCCACGCCCCTCAGGAAGTTCCTACGCGAGATTCGACGTTTCATTGGCTCGTTCCTACCTGCTTCCGCTATGCGTTCCTGCGGCGGGAATCCCGCTCCGGGGAGGCCCCGCCGCCACCAAGCCGTCCGGCCCACGACCGCCGCGGGTCAGGTCCGGCTATCATACTCCGGGCCGGCGCGGCTGCAAGCCGCGCTCCCCCCATCGATGTCTGTTTAACGCGCCCGATGCACCCGGCGGTCGGTACAACTTCACTTGGCCGGCGGGCTCGCCTTCCGGCGGGCGACGAACCGGTCGGCGCGGCGCGTCGGCTCGGGCAGGCGCACGCCGCGGGCGCAGCGCAGCGTCCAGCGGATCGCCTCCGGCAGCGTGATGCGGTGGCCCACCGAGACGTACAGCGGCTTGACGCCCGTCCGCGTGCGGAGCACGGCGCCGATCACCTCGCCGGCGAGCTTGAGCTGCGTTCGGCAGCCGCGATTGGGGCCCGGCTCGCGGTGCTCGCCGCACAGGCGGCTCTTGGCCACGCCGATCGTCGGCAGGTCCAGCCACAGCCCCACGTGGCAGGCCAGGCCCACGCCGCGGGGGTGGGCGCGCCCCTGGCCGTCGCACATCAGCAGGTCCGGGCGCCGGGGCAGCCTGCCGACGGCGTCGAGGACCGCCGGGGCCTCGCGGAAGCTCAGCAGCCCCGGGACGTAGGGGAAGGTGCACGGCCGGCGGACGTGCGCCGAGGCAAGCGTCTCCATCGACTCGGCGTCCAGCAGCACCGCCGCGGCGAGGATCTCCCTGCCGCCGGCCGCGAACGCGCAGTCGACCCCCGCGATCGTCCGCACCTCGCCGGCGAGCGGCTCGACGCGCACCCGCCCGGCGAGGCGCTTCTGAAGCGCGATCCCCTCCGCCGGCGTGAGGTCCCAGGAGTGAAGGGGCATGTCAGTCCTGCTCCACGTGCTCGCTGCTGACGAGGAGGCCGCGCTCGTCGATGAGGTTGACGAAGTACACCCTGACGCCCTCGGGCAGCGCGGCGGAGGCCCGGCCGCCGACCGGGTCCACCTCGGCCGTCGCGGTCTGCCACTTGCGCTTCTGCCAGAGCCCGACGTCCCGGGTGTAGCACAACTCGGCGCGGCGGATCCTGCTCCTGGAGCGGAACGTGACCCACGCCCGCCCGCCGGTGCAGCCCTGGCCGGTGATCTCGGCCAGCGGCACGCCGTCGCGGACGATGCTGTCGGCGAAGGCGTCGATCTCCTTCGGCGCCCAGCCGGGCTTGTAGCCGTGGCTCATGCGGACGCGGATGCAGAGCGTCTCCTTCGTGGGCGTGGCGCGGCAGGACTTCCGGAGGCAGCTCAGCGGGTAGGCGAAGTCGTTCGTGCCCGTCACCCACAGGACCGGCAGGCGGGCCCGCGGGAGGTAGTTCGACGGCTCCCACAGCCCCTGCCAGCGCCTGGCCCTCTCCGGGCCCAGTTTCCGGAAGCTGCCCACCAGGAAGGAGTCCCTCTGGAGGAACCCGCAGCCGTAGATCGGGATCGCGAAGCGCAGTCGCCGGTCGAGCGGCGCGACGATGCTCGTCAGCCAGCCGCCCCACGAGATGCCCGTCATGCCCACGCGGGCGGCGTCCACCTCCGGCAGCGACCGCAGCAGCGAGTGCCCGCGGATCACGGCGGCCACCGCGTGGTACGTCCACTGGTCCTTCACGGGCCAGTCCACCTGGCCCCACCCGCCCCAGCCTTCCGGCCCGCCGAAGTCGTGTCGGGGCCCGCGCCCCCGCCCGTCGGGCTTCGGCACGCGCCCGCAGGTGTCCATGGCGATGGCGGCGTAGCCCCGGGCCGTCCAGAGCCGCACCCACTGCGGGAAGGCCGTCCCCGCCCCACCGTGCACCAGCACGATGCCCGGCACCTTCCGCCCCGGCTTGCTCTTCGGCAGCCCCAACCAGGCGAAGACGCGCGTCGGCTTGCCCCGAAACGGCTCGCCCTCGTAGAACAGCGCCCGGACGCCCTCGCTGCGAAAGCCCGCAGCCGGAAACGTCTTCGGCGTCTTCGACAGCGCTGCCAGGTCCCAGGGGATCTTCGCTCCGGCAGGCGGATGGGCCTCCCGGCCGGCGCCGGGCGAGACTGCGCCCGCCGGAACCCACACCAGGACCACGAACAACCAGGCCTTCGTGAGAACACCTCTCATCGTCGCTGCCGTCCTTTCTTCCTTGGCATGCCGGGCCGGCGGATCAGTCGCCCAGCTCCCCGTGCTCGCCGCTGACGACCAGGGCGTGCTCGTCGATGAGGTCGAGGTAGAAGGCCCGCGCGCCGCGCTCGTCGAGGCCCGGGGCGAGATACGTCTTCGGCGGCTCGTGCAGGTGCGCCGCGTCCCGGGAGACCTTCGCCACGGACTGCTCCTTCGCCGTCTCCGCCCCGAGGCACGCGGCGGCCGCCGCCAGGATGAGCGGGGACGCGGCCCTCACAGGACCTCCCGGAAGACGGCCAGGGCCCGCTGGATGTCGTCGGCGGTGACCATCAGGTTGGTCACGGCGCGGATGTTCGTCGGGCCGGTGGCCAGGACGAGCACGCCGCGGGCTCCGAGCTGCTCGACCAGCTCGGCGGCGGGCATGGCCGTCACGCCGAAGATCACGATGTTGGTCTCGACGGTGGCGGCATCCAGCTCGATGCCGTCCATGCCGGCCAGGCCCTCCGCCAGCGCGTGGGCGTTGGCGTGGTCCTCGGCGAGGCGCTCGCGGTGGTTCCGCAGGGCGTACAGCGCCCCGGCGGCGATGATGCCCACCTGCCGCATGCCGCCGCCGAGCATCTTGCGGAAGCGCCGCGCGCGGGCGATGAACTCGCCCCCGCCCGCCAGGCACGAGCCCACCGGCGCCCCGAGCCCCTTCGAGAAGCACACGCTGACCGAATCGAAGTAGCGGGCGTACTCGCGCTCCGGCGTGCCGCCGGCGACGGCCGCGTTCCAGAGCCGCGCGCCGTCCAAGTGCATCGCGAGGTGCGCCTCCCGCGCCGCGTCGTGCACGGCCTCGACCTGCCCGATCGGCCAGACGCTGCCCCCCCCGCGATTCGACGTGTTCTCCACGAAGACGAGCTTCGTCCGCGGGAAATGCACGTTGGCCGGGCGCAGGGCCGCCCGCACGGCGTCGGCGGTGTACAGGCCGCGCGGGGCCGGCAGGAGCTTGCACGTCACGCCCGACAGCGCCGCCGGTCCGCCGCATTCGTAGATGTAGGAGTGGGCGTTCTCGGCCAGGATGACCTCGTCGCCCGGCTCGGTGTGCGCGCGGATGGCGACCTGGTTGGTCATCGTGCCGGAGGGCATGTAGACGGCGGCCTCCTTGCCGAGCACCTCCGCCGTGGCGCGCTCCAGCTCGTTGGTGGTCGGGTCGTCTCCGAGCACGTCGTCGCCGACCTCCGCGGCGGCCATCGCCCGGCGCATCGCCTCGGTGGGCTTGGTCACCGTGTCACTTCGCAGGTCGATCACGTCTGCCATGTTTCGTGCCTTTCATTGCCGGCCCGGGGCGCCGCCGTCGTCGCGAAGCAGGCCGCCGTGCGTGAAGGTCAACGCGGGCGCGCCGAACAGGGCCGTCATCGGGCGGCGGGCCCGCAGCAGCGCCGTCGCGTCGGCGTTCGGCCAGCGGGCACCGAGGAGCTCGAAGTACTGGTAATTCTCCGCGCCGTGGAGCTGCGTCGGGTCGCCCTTCCAGAAGGGGAACGTCCCGGGCCGACGGACCCACGAGGCGATCCGCTCGAAGGCCTGCCGCAGCGTCCGCCCGCTCGGGGAGCGGTACTCGTACAGGTCCTCCCCGCCGAGGCGCGCGACCTCGGCGGCGACGGTCTGCGGGAACAGCGAGAAGTGCGAGTACCACAGGCCCCGCTGCCCGCCGCTGCGCCGTACCTCGTGGTGCAGGTGGCCGTCGGGGGCAATCTGGCTCTCGATGAACTGCTTCCAGCGCGCCACGCACCTGCGGAACAGCGCGTCGTCCCCCACGTAGCGCGCGGCCGAGATCGCCATGCACAGGCCCCAGTTGCCCCAGTTGTTGCGGCCCTGCATGCAGTTCATCGGGATGGCCTTCTCGCGGACCCACCGGCGGAAGACGCGCTGGCGCTCGATCGGCCAGCCCGGCGACGGAGCGATCAGGTCCGCGGCGAAGATCATCGGCGGGAAGTGGTAGCTGAACGACAGCGTCGAGTCGTCCTTTCGGCTCCACTGCTTGACGCCCGCGGGCCAGGCGTCGATCAGCCGGGCGGCCGCCGCGGCGTACGTCTCCCGGCCGGTCATGCGGTACGCCAGGGCCAGCTCGTAGGACCGGCAGGCGTCCAGCATGAGCCCGCGCTTGGCGTCGCCGTGGCCCTTGGCGTCGCGGTAGTAGCCCGGCACGTGCCACCGCTCCGGCGGGTTGGGCTTGGCGGCCAGGTGCTTGTCGGCCCGGGCCTTCAGCTTCACCCAGGCCGTGTACGTCGGCTCGACGCGGCGCGCGATCCGGGCGCGCAGTGTCTCGAGGCGCGCTTCGGACAGGAAGACCCCCCGCGTGGCGCCGACGTCCGGAGGCTTCGCCGCCGATGCGGGTCCCGTGGTGCACGCGAGCCAGACGCCGGCAAGCAGCGCGACAGCCAGTTCGCCGGCGCGGCAGTCCGCGATACGCAGTCCGCAATCGGCCATCATCGCAGCCCCAGCACGTCCTGCATGTCGTACAGGCCGGGCTGCCTGTCGGCGACCCACTCGGCCGCCCGAAACGCGCCGCGGACGAACGTGTCGCGCGTGTGGGCCGAGTGGCCGACGTGCACCGTCTCGCCGAGGCTGCCGAAGTGAACCGTGTGCTCGCCGACCGTGTCCCCCACGCGCAGGGCGTGCATGCCGATCTCGCCTTCCTTGCGCGGGCAGACGCCGCCGCGGCCGAGGACCGCCACGTCGCCGTAGTCCTTGCCCAGCGCCGCACAGACGCTCCGAGCCAGGGCGATGGCCGTGCCGGAGGGGGCGTCCTTCTTGAAGCGGTGGTGGGTCTCCTCGACGTCGACGTCGTAGTCCTCGCCGAGCGTCCCGGCGACCAGGGCGACGACCTTCAGCAGCACGTTGATGCCGACCGAGAAGTTCGGCGCCTGGACGATGGGGACCTCGCGGGCCGTGTCGGCCACCTCCGCCTGCTGCGAGGCCGTCAGCCCCGTCGTGCCGGTCACCACGGCGATCCGGCGCTTCCGGCAGACGGGCAGGAACTTCATCGTGCCCTCCGGCAGGGAGAAGTCGACGAGCACGTCGATCTCGGCCTCGTCGGGCAGGTCGCCGGTGACCCGCACGCCGAACGTCCCGACGCCGGCCAGCTCGCCGACGTCGCGCCCGAGGGCCTCGTGCCCGGCGACCTCCATCGCCGCGGCGACGTCGGAGCGCTCGGACTCGATCGCCAGGGCCGCCACGCGCCGCCCCATCCGCCCGGCGGCGCCGGTCACGCCGATTCTGAGCATGGTCTCGCCCTTCGCTGGTTGGTGTGCGAACCCGTCTCGCCGTCCACGGATTACACGAATTCCACGAAGGGAAGCAACGGAAAAGGCCGGGCGGGACGCGCGTAACCGCAGCAGGGCGCGGCGGGGTCGGCCCTGCCCCCGTCAGGCCGTGAGGCCGAAGCGACGGCCCCGACTCACTCCGCATCGGGGGGGAAGACGAGTTCGCCTTCGCGGGCGAACCGGGCGATGGTGGAACCACCGGCCTGCCACTCTTCCGGGGTCATGGCCACCGCCTCGATGGGCTGCCATACGTGGCAGATCGCCTTGGCCAGGAGATCGATCCGCTCCCAGTAGGACTTGCCCGTGAAGTCCGGGGAAACGACAACCACGTCGATGTCGCTGCCCTCGCGCCACGTGCCCGTAGCATAGGAGCCGTACAGGATCACCTTCGAGGCCCTCACGCCCTGGCGGGCGAGAGCTTCGCGGAACCGGTCTACCGCCTCTAGAGCTGCGCCCTTGTCCACGCCAGCACCTCGTTGGCCCGGTCGAGGATCCCCCGAACACGCTGCTCCGGGTACTCGCTGCTCAACATGTCCGGGTGCCTCGGACCACCACGTGCATCCACGGTCACCCGATGGTCTCGACGATGAACCGGCGGACGGCTTCCTGGTCGTTGGGCAGGACGGCGCAGCGGGTCGGCAGGTCGGTCAGCTCGTCGATCCTCGGGTGGTGGGCCAGGTCCCTGCCGGTGGCCTTCTCGATGGCGGCGGGGAACTTCGCCGGGTGCGCGGTGGCGAGGCAGACGACCGGTTCGCCCCCCTGCCCGGCGAGCCGCTCGGCCACCGACACGCCGACGGCCGTGTGCGGGTCCAGCAGATACTCGTGCTCGAGCCAGTACTTGCGGATCGTCTCGAGCGTCTGCTCCTCGTCGGCCGAATCCGAGAGGAAATCCGGGTCGACCGCCTCGCCGTCGGCGACGTCGACGGTCAGCCGGCCCGTGCGGGCGAAGCCCTCCATCATCGCCCGGAGGCCCTCGCCGTCCTCGCCGGTGCGGTAGTAGAGGTAGCGCTCGAAGTTGCTGGCCACCTGGATGTCCATCGACGGCGACATCGTCTTCCAGACCTCGCCGAGGGAGTACTCGCCTTCGTTGAAGAAGCGGGCGAGGATGTTGTTGCGGTTGGTGGCGAGGATGAGCTGCCGGATGGGCGCGCCCATCTTCATGGCGTACCAGCCGGCGAGGATGTTGCCGAAGTTGCCGGTCGGCACGCAGACGCGGACCGCCTCGGCGCCGGTGGCCTTCCGGACGTCGAAGGCGGCCTTGAGGTAGTAGACGATCTGGGCGACCACCCGGGCCCAGTTGACGCTGTTGACCGCCCCGATGCGGTAGGTGCGCTTGAACGCCAGGTCGGCGGCGAGACGCTTCATGATGCCCTGGCAGTCGTCGAAGCTGCCCTGGACGGCGACGTTGTGCACGTTGGCGTCCAGGACGGTGGTCATCTGCCGCTCCTGGATGGGCGAGACTCCCCCGTGCGGGTGCATGACGAAGATGCTGATGCCCTCGCGCCCGCGGACGCCGTAGATGGCCGCGCTGCCCGTGTCGCCGCTGGTGGCGCCCAGGATGTTCAGCCCGCCCTTGCCGCCGAGCGTGTACTCGAAGAGGTCGCCCAGCAGTTGCAGGGCGATGTCCTTGAACGCCAGCGTCGGGCCGTGAAACAGCTCCAGCACGTGGATCCCCCCCACCGCGACCACCGGGGCCGGCTCGGGGTCGAACGCCCTGCGGTACGTCCGCCCCACCAGCGCCTGGAGGTCGAAGTCCGGGATGTCCGTCGCGAACCGGCGCAGGACCTGGTAGGCCAGCGCCGGGTAGTCCATCTCGCGCCAGGCGTCCAGCGTGCCCGACACGTCGGGCATGGCCTCCGGAATGAGCAGGCCGCCGTCGTCGGCCAGCCCCATCAGGACCGCCTGCTGGAACTCGACCGGCTCAACCTGTCCGCGTGTGGAGATGTACCTCATGCGCTGGGGGTTCCCGGATCGTGCCCGTACGGCCCCGGCCGTCGCCCTCGTCATCACCCTCGGCTGCGCGCTTCCCACGTTGCTCCCTCCGCCATTCGTCTCGTTGCGGGGGGAGGCACCGGCGGGACCCGCGATCGCCCTCCCGTCGCAACGACATGGCATTAGGGAACTTCGGCATTCGGATGCGCCCTCTTGAGGTGGGCGATCGGCGTCACCGCGGCTCCGGCGGCGGCCAGGAGCCCACCGGCACTTCGGCCAAGACAGGTGCCCTTATGCGCGGCGGCTTGGCGGAGCTACAGGCGCGTCAGGTCTTTCGTTTCGTCCCGCTGCTGCTGCGTGGCGTCCTGGAGGATCTTCCGCTCCCGCCGGGAGAGGCTGCCAATGCCCTCGGTGTGGATCTTCTGCAGCACGCGGTCGACCTCGGCCTGGTTGGCCCGGCGCCGCTGGACCTTGCGCTGCCAGGCGCCCTTGTGGGCGCGGCGGACGACTTCGGTCGCCGAGACGCGGACGCGCGGGATCACCCACAGCCAGACGGCCGCCATCCCCGCCCCCCCGAGGTGCGCCACGTGCGACCAGAACGCCGGCGACTCGAAGCCCTCCGGCCCGCGCAGGGACATCAGCAGGAACAGGACCATGCCGCCGAAGATGATGATCGCCCCCAGCCGGATCGGCACCGGGAAGAGCACCAGGATGATGACCATGCGGGGAAACAGCACCGCGCAGGCCAGCAGGATGCCGTAGACGCCGCCGGAGGCGCCGATGAGCGGCACGTCCCCGGGCAGGCCCCGGCCGTAGGCCACCAGAACGTACGCCACACCGGCCACCACCCCGCAGCTCAGGTAGAACTTCACGAAGCGCCGCGTGCCCCAGTGCCGCTCCAGGGGCGTGCCGAACATGTACAGCCCCAGCATGTTCAGTCCGATGTGCCACAGGCTGTAGGGGTCGTGCAGGAATTGGAAGGTCACGTACCGCCAGATCTGCCAGAAGTCCACCGGGCGCACGCCGAAGGCCCGGCTGAGGTCGCGCTTCAGCCCGAGCCCGACGATCAACTGCAGCACGAACGCGCCGCCGTTGATCAGCAGCAGGTACTTGACGGCCGGAGTGGGCTTGGGAAAGCCCACCGCCGTTCGCCGGAAGCCGCCGCCGCCGCCCCCCTCGCCGTCCTGGCGCCAGTATGGCCGGTCGTGCAGGCCCACGCGGTCACCTCTCACTCTATTCTAACATCGTACCCCCGGGCGGGCGGCCTTAACGCGATCCCACCGATGCGTCCCTGCCCGTGGGCGCGTGCCTACCGGCCGCTCCGCAGCCAGTACAGCGCCAGGGCGGCGATGGTCTTGCCGTCGTGGAGGCGCCCGTCGGCGACCATCGCCCGCACCTCCGCCTCCGGCAGGGGCTCCGGGTCGATCTGCTCGTAGCGCTCGAGGTGCTGCGGGCCCGGCGTCAGTTCCGTGGCCAGGAAGGCGTGCATGACCTCGTCGCACGTGCCCGGGCCGGTGAAGAACTGCCCGAGCTTCTCGAGCCGTCCGGCCGTGTAGCCCGTCTCCTCGGCCAGCTCGCGGGCGGCGCAGGCCTCCGGGGGCTCGTCGGGCTCCAGCATGCCCGCCGGCAGCTCGTAGAGCGTCTCGTCCACGGCGAAGCGGTAGTTCCGGATCAGCACGACGGAGCCGTCGTCGAGGACGGGCAGGATGACGGCGGCCCCGGCGTAGTGGATGAAGTCGCGCGGCACGACGTGCCCGTCGGGCATCCGCAGGCCGACGCGGTGGACCCGGGCGACGCGGCCCTCGAAGACGAGCTCGTCGTATTCGAATCGCTCGCTCATGCGGGCGATTATAGGGAGACGACGAGGAAGACGAAACCGCCGGCCCGCCGGCGCGACCACCAGGTGCAGTGCCCTTGCGCGCCTCGCCGGCCGCGATGCGCTTGGTTGCATCGCCCCGACCTGCCGATAAGATGAACCGTGGGGCAACGACAAACAGGAAGGACCGCCCGGAACTTGGACCGAAAGCGAGTGGCCATCCTCGGCTCGACGGGGAGCATCGGCCGGCAAACGCTGGACGTGATCGCTTCCCAGCCGGAGCTGGAGGCCTGCGCGCTGGCGGCAGGCAGCAACTGGCGGCTGCTGGCGGGCCAGGCCCGGCAGTTCTCGCCGGAGCTGCTGGCCGTCGCGTCGGCCGAAGGCGCCGAGGCGCTCCGCCGCGAGCTGCCGGACGGCCCGGAGGTGCTCTCCGGCGCGGACGCCCTGACCGACCTGGTGCGCCGGACGTGCCCGGACGTCCTGCTGTCGGGCGTGGTGGGCACGGCGGGACTGACGCCCACGCTGGCGGCGATCGAGTGCGGCTCGACGCTGGCCATCGCCAACAAGGAAACGCTCGTGATGGCCGGGGCCGTCGTGATGCCCGCCGCGCGCGCCGCCGGCGTAGCCGTCCTGCCGGTCGACAGCGAGCATTCGGCGATCTACCAGTGCCTGGCCGCCGGGCGCCGCGACGAGGTCCGCCGGGTCGTCATCACCGCCTCGGGCGGGGCGCTTCGCGACTGGGACGGCCAGCGCCTCGGCAGCGCCACCGTCGCCGACGCCCTCCGGCACCCCACCTGGCAGATGGGCCGGAAGATCACCATCGACTCCGCCACGCTCATCAACAAGGCCCTGGAGGTCGTCGAGGCGCACTGGCTGTTCGACCTGCCGGCCGAGCAGATCGAGGTCGTCCTCCACGCCGAGTCGATCGTCCACTCGTTCGTGGAATTCTGCGACGGCTCGGTGATCGCGCAGATGGGGCGCCCGGACATGACCACGCCGATCGCCTACGCGCTGTGCTGGCCGCGGCGGGCCCGGCGCGACGTCGAGCCGCTGGACCTGGCGGCCGTGGGACAGCTCACCTTCGCCCCTCCGGCCGGGCGGTTCGGGCGGGCCGTCGCCCTGGGCTACGAGGCCGTTCGCCGCGGCGGGGCCGCCGGCGCCGTGCTCAACGCCGCCAACGAAGCCGCCGTCGAGGCGTTCCTCGATGGGCGAATCGCCTTCGGGCGGATCGTCCCGCTGGTCGAGGCCGTCCTGAACCTCACGCCCCCGGTGGCCGAAGTAACCCTGGAGGCCCTGCTGGACGCCGACCAGTGGGCCCGCCGACAAGTGGCTAGAATGATCTCAGACGCGGCGCGGGCGAGACCGGCCGCGAAACCGCAATCGACCTGACGAGGAGTATATGAACACCGCTGCAACCCTGTTGGCTTCCGGGCTCTGGTCGGAGACGGTCCAGCCCTTCCTGGGCTGGGTCTGGTGGATCGTCGAGTTCCTCCTGGGGCTGGGCGTCGTCGTCGTTGCGCACGAGTTCGGGCACTTCATCGTGGCCAAGCTGGTGGGCATCCGCGTGGACCGCTTCGCGCTGGGCTTCGGCCCGAGGCTCTTCGGCATCCGGCGAGGAGGGACCGACTACTGCGTCAACCTGCTGCCCTTCGGCGGCTACGTGAGGATGCTCGGCCAGGACGACTTCCGCCCGATGGAGGACATCGCACCCGAGGAGATGGACCGGCGGTCGTACCGCTTCAAGTCGGTCGGGGCGCGGTTCGCGGTGATCTCCGCCGGGGTGGTCATGAACGCCATCCTCGCCCTCGTCCTGTTCGTGACCATCGCGATGGTGGGCAGGGAATTCGTCGCCCCGGTGCTGGGCAGCGTGCGGAGGCACTACCCGGCCGCCGAGGCGCAGGTCACCTGGCACGAGGGCCCGGCGCGCGACGCCAACGCCGCCACCCAGCCGGTGGTCACCCAGGGCCTGAAGGTCGGCGACCGCGTCACCCGCATCGAGGGCGACAGCGTGCTGCTGAGCATCCTCGGCAACGAGGTCAACCGGTTCGACCGGCTGTCGCTGACGTCGGTGATGGCCGACGAGGACGACCGCTACACGGTGGCCGTCGAGCGGGAGGTGGACGGCAACACGTGGGTCGGCACGGCCGAGCTGGGCGTCAAGATGGGTCCCAGCGAGATGGGCGGCGAGCGCTTGAGCTTCGGCATCTCCCCCGCGGCCGACACGCTGGTCAGGAAGACGCTGAAATACACGTCCACCGAGGCGATCGATCCCTACGAGGAGGGAGACCGCGTCGTGGCCGTTGCCGGCAGGCCCGTCCGCCACGTGTGGCAGGTCGAGGAGATCCTGCGGGAGCTGGACGGCCCGACCGTGCCGGTCACCGTCCGGCGCAAGGGCAAGGACGTGACGGTCACGGCGCCGAGGAGCATCCAGTCCAAGCGGACGGTCTTCTTCACCCGGGACGGCACGAGGAAGCTCGACGCCGGCAACTACCGCCTGACGGAGGACGAGGACGAGGAGAAGAACGTCGTCTGGACGTCCCTGGTCGACGGCACGAAGACCACGCGCAAGCCGGACGAGCTGATCGCCGCGCGGGCCGACGAGATCGTCGACCTGCTTGGGATGGTGCCGCGGCTTCGCGTCACGGGGCTGGTCCAGGGCGGCGCGGCCGAGGAAGCCGGCCTGATGCCGGGCGACATCATCGTGGAGTACGGCGATACCCCCACCCCCACGATCAAGCAGCTCCGCGAGATCAGCGAGAAGGTCGGCGAGAAGGGCGCGCACATCACGGTGGAGCGCAACGGCAAGCGCCTGGAGCCCATCCGTATCGTCCCGCGCGTGGAGAGACGAGGCGCGTTCATCGGCGTCTGCCGCCACGTGGACCTGGCCGGCACCGTGGTGGCCGGCGTGCGGCCGGGCTCCCCGGCGGAAAAGGCCGGCATCCAGCCCGGGTACGTCATCGACGAGGTCAACGGCCGCACGGTGGCGAACTGGCTGGACGTCTTCGACGCCCTGACGGCCCTCCAGGGACAGGAGGTGTCGCTGACGTACCGCCGGTCGGCACGGCCGGACGCCGCAGCCCACACCGCCGCCATCGACAACGCGCCGTTCGACCCCGACGACTACGAGTTCACGATGTTCCCCGGGCCGCACGTCGGCCTGCTGGAGCCGCTGCAGCAGGTGTTCCAGACGAGCGATTTCGGCTATGCCGTCGCCTGGGGCGCCCGCGAGACGGTCGGGTTCATGGCCACGACCTATGCCTCCATCCGGGCGCTGTCGAGGGGCACGGTCTCGGGGAAGGACTTCATCGGCCCGGTGGGGATCGGTGCCATCGCCGTCGAGGCCGCCCGAAGGGGCCTCATGCACCTGGTCTACATCATGGCCTTCATGTCCGCGATCCTGGCGGTGATGAACTTCCTGCCGCTTCCGGTGCTCGACGGCGGGCACGCCGTCTTCCTGCTGATCGAGAAGCTCCGCGGCAAACCGGTGTCCATCAGGGTGATGAACTACATGCAATTCGTCGGGCTGGCGGCGATCGGCGTGCTGCTGGTGCTCCTGACGTGGCAGGACCTCAAGCGATTCGTCTTCTAGGCCACGGCGCGAGCTGGACCTGCGCGTTCAGCGACCCGACGGCGCGGGCGCGCTCTACAAGGCAGCCGCCGGTGTGCGATTGCGGATCCCCTTGCGGCCCCGACGGCCGCACCGCTCAGCCCCCGCTGCGGGTCACTCGAAGATGCCGGTCTCGTCGGCTGCCTCGATGTACCATCGCCGGCTGGGCAGCTCGACCGGGAGATGCGAGGCACTCCCGACCGCTTCCCACGCGGCCCGATCCCCTGCGTGGTCCGGCGAGGACCGCCAATGGGCCGTTCGCGGGGCGTCTTCCGCGCCCGGAGCCGGCATCCCGTTGTTCGAAAACCCGCCAGACATCGCTCCGTCCTCGCTGTATCCCCCCATCCGGCTCCCAGCGCCGGGTACGGAGGGCTTCCTGCAACATTACGATCCACTCAGTTAAACGCACAGCGGGGGGGCTTGTTCCCGGAAAATGCCCCCCGCAGCCGTCGCTCGAGACGACCCGCGCGGTGCAGTGACCACAAACGTAGTCAGGCCAACAAGCTGAGCATTGCACGGGAAACGAGGGAAAGCGCCCTCCCCCCCCGAGCTGCTGCTGCCACCGCGGGCCGCGGGCCTCACCCGGCCCGGCCGAACACGTCCAGGTGCCGGTCCGTAACCATCGACACCTCCAAGCCCCTAAGCCCCGCTCGCCGAAGCTGCCGGCGGACCTCCGCCACCGTGTAGGCCGACAGCAGCGACCGGTAGAACTCCTCCTGGAGCAACTGGGACTCCTGCGAGGCGTACGTCTGCACGATCTCCAGCGCGGCGCGCTTGTCGGGCGGGCGGGCCAGGTCGCGAAAGAGCCACACCGCCCCGGGGGCCGAGATCCGCTTGACCTCGCCCCAGAACGGCTGTGGCTCGTGGACGTGGTGCAGGATGCCGTGGGAGAAGACCACGTGGAAGGTGGCGTCGGGCAGGTGGGTGGCCTCGGCGTCGGCCAGCTCCCAGCGGATGGCGTTGTCGACGCCGGCCTCGATGGCGCCGTTGCGGGCATGGGAGAGCATGGCGGCCGAGGCGCCGACCGCGACGATCCGCCAGTGCGCCCGCCGGCGGGCCACGCGGATCGGGATATCGCCCGGCCCGCTGCCGAGATCGACCGCGTCGATTTCCGCGTCGGACAGTTCGGCCGTCCGCTCCATCAGGCGGTCCACGAAGGCCTCGTTGACGGCGGCGACGTCCACCTCGGGATAGGCCTCCGCCTCCGCGGCGTCGTTCCGGTGCTCGGGCTCGGGTTGGCGCTTCATCGCTGACTGGTCCTGCGGGACATGCGGATTGTACCGGCCCCGGGCCGATTGGCAACCGCACGGCGGCGCCGATCGGGGCGCGCAGTTCCGCCAGGAGGACGTTCGG
>CAZXOC010000015.1:21960-45443 GCA_964642165.1 uncultured Planctomycetaceae bacterium
ACGTTCGGGTCCCGATCCCCGAGGAGCAGAAGGAGGCCCCGCGCGATCGGAGTCGGCCGTTCAACCGCGACGCGATGGTCGAAGCGCTGGCCCAGCCGCTGGCCGTCCGCCGGCCCACCGGCCGGCGCAAAAAACTACGGCGTCCGGACTTCCCTGTCCGGACGCCCGTCCTTGAAGAACGAATCCAGCCGACTCCGTCCAGCGGGGTGTGACCTCGACGGTCAGGTGATCTGCGCGCCGAGCACGTCCATGAGCTCGGCGGCGGGCATGGACCTGGGTCCAGCCGGCGTCAGCCACCTCAGCTCCCCGCGGTCGGCCAGCAGCTTCTCCATCCGCTGCACAGCCAGCACCGCCGAGGAGTGGTTCTTTCCCATGAACCGCCCGATCTCGGGGTAGCTCATGCGCGTCTGCCGGCGGGCCAGGTACATCGCGATCATCCGGGCCACCGAGACCGTCCGCGTCCTTCGCGACGAGTGGATGTCGGCGGGCGTGATGCCGAAGAACGCCGCCACCACCGACTCGATGTCGCCCAGGGTAATGGCGCTGTCGGTCCGCGCGAGGTGCTCGGCGAGCGCGTCGGCCGCCAGGCCAAGCGTCACCCGCCCCCCGTCGAGCGCCGACAGCGCCGCCAGCTTGATCAGCGTGCCCTCCAGCTCCCGCACCGACCCGCGAATGTGCTGAGCGATGTACTCCAGCACGTCGTCCTCGACGTGCAGCTTCATCCACCGCGCCCGCCGGTGCAGGATCTCCAGCCGCGTCCGGCGGTCCGGCGCGTCGATCTTGACGACCATGCCCGCCATGAACCGGCTGACCAGCCGCTCGTTCAGCTGCCCCACCAGGCGCGGATGGGCGTCGGAGGCCATCACCACCTTCCGCCCGGCCGTCTCGATCGCGTTGAACGTGTGGAGGAACTCGTCCTGCGTGGCCTTCTTGGCCGCCAGGAAGTGCACGTCGTCGATCGCCAGCAGCTCCAGGTGGCGGTAGCGCGCGCGGAACTCGTCGATTTTCTTCTGGCGCAGGGCGGTGATGAAGCCGTTGGTGAATTGCTCGGCCGTCACGTACTGCCAGGCGAGGGGCCGGCCCGACGCCGTCTTGCGCGAGGCGGTGTTGCAGATGCCCTGGAGCAGGTGCGTCTTGCCCACCCCGCACGGGCCGTAGACGAACAGCGGGTTGAACGGCGCCGGCGTCGAGCCGACGATCGCCAGGGCCGCCGAGTAGGCCAGCTTGTTGCTCTCGCCGACCACGAAGTCGCGAAGCTTGTACCGCAGCGCCGGCGGGGCGGCGCGTCGGTGGGCCCGCCCTCGCCCGCTCGTGGCCCGCTCCACGATCTCGGCCTGCTTGTCGAGCTGCCGCTTCCTCAGCTTGCCGCTCAGGGCCGGGTCGATGGTCACGAGCACGGCGCGCTGCCGGCCGGTCTGGGCGTGCACGGTCTCGGCAATCATCGCTCGGTAGTGCGCCTCAATCCAGTTGCCGACGAACGGGTTCGGCACGGCCACGTTGACGTGCCCGTCTTCCACGCTCAGTTGCACGCCGTGCTTGAACCACGCGTTGAACTTCTGCGGGCCGATCCGATCCTGAAGCTCCGCTAGGATCTTCCGGACGACGGGGTCATCGGCGCGCAGCGATCCCGCAGTCGATGCCATGGTCGTTCCCTCGTGCTGCACGAAGCGGTAAGACTTGGGGCCTCTTCCGTTCGGCCCGGGCGGCGCTCGTCGCCGTCTGAGTCTTCACGCCGCCAACTGTTCCTCTCGTGCGCCGCCGAATGTACCGGTCGGTCCCGCCGAGCGTCAATCACAAAGGCCGCGCTTTGTTATCCACAGCCGACAACGTCCGGACTGCCGGGTGCTTGACGCCGAAAAAAAAAATCCGTCCACACGTTACTCACATTCCGGCCCCGAATCGCCCTCCGAACCGCGCCGACGGCCCGCCGAACAGGGCGTGAGAAGGTACGCCAAACGCCGGTCGATCTCCCGGAATCCCTCCCGCTCGTAGACGTTCTTCGCGTAGACGTTCCGGTCGTCCACGGCCACGTTGACGAACGCGCGGCCGGCCTCCCGCGCCCAACTCGCCGCGCGGCGCACCATCGCCCGGCCGACCCCCTGCCCGCGGAACTCCCGCACCACGCCCATGTAGACGATCTCCACGTCGCCGTCGGAGACGAGCGATTCGTTGACGAGGATGCAGCCGGCGGGACGGCCCTGGACCTCGGCGATCCACCACGACGTCGGGCTGAACACGCCGCTGGCCTTGTGGCCGTCGATCACGTCCTTCAGCTCGCGCAGGCCGCACAGCGCCGGGCAGTCCAGAGACTCCTCGTACGTCCGCCGGATCACCTCCGCGAGCTCCCGCTCGTCGAAGCGGTGCGCGTCGCGCCACCTGCACGGGGGCGAGTCGCTCGCCTCGGCGAGCCAGCGCGCCAGCTCCAGCCGCATGTACACCAGCTCCGCCAGGCGCCCGAAACCCGCCGAGACAAGCACGTCGACGTCCGCCTGGCGACCGGGGACGACGAGCGACTGCACGAACGCCAAGTTGTCTGCCAGTCCCTGGCCTGCCGCGGCGGCGACGACGGGGGCAAGGCAGTCGCCCTGCACGCCGGGCGCCCCCGGCGGGCTGTGGAACACCATGCCGACGCGCCCGGCGCTGGCCACCACCAGCGACACGGCGACGCACGAGACGCCCCGCCGAGCCCGCCACAGCCGGTAGCGGCCCCCGCACTGGTCGACCATGCGCTCGTAGGCCTCGGCGCGGATGGCCGTCTGGACGTCGCGCCGGGAGCCGCCGACGAGAAACCGAAGCGCCTCGTGCACCGCGCCGGGGGGCACGGACTCGATGTCAACTCCTTGCGGCAAGGTGCGAGCTATCCTAGGCCCCGCCCGAGCCCACGCAAGCGCCGGGCAGTTTTCCCCCCCGCAGCCGGTTGACTTCAACGCCCGAAGGTCGTACCTTCCGGTGCCGTCGCGCCGACGGCAGGGCCCGGTCGCCCGGATCTCGCGGGCCGAGGCGCGACGCGGCAGACCAGGAGTGATGCGATGAGATTGCGCTCGACGGTGATCGTTCTAGTGTTCGCAGGGCTCTGCGCGGCCTGCCTGGCACAGGCCGGGGACGTGCCCACCACTCAACCCGCCGCCACCCAGCCCGCCGCCGGGGGCCCGCCCAAGCCCAACGTCGTCCCGCTCCAGTGGGAGTTCACCGTCGAACTGGACCGCCTCCGCGCGATCCCCGTTCGCCTTCAGGGCCAGAAGGAAGACCAGTTGTTCTGGTACCTTCGCTATACCGTGATCAACCGCTCCGACGCCGACCACTTCTTCGTGCCGGAGTTCGTCCTCTACACCAACACGGGGCAGTTGGTCCGCGCCGGCAGGAAGGTCCCCACGGCCGTCTTCTACGCCATCAAGAAGCTCCACAACGACCCCATGCTCAAGACGCAGACGTCGATGACTCGCAAGATCCTCCTCGGCGAGGACAACGCCAAGAGCGGCGTGGCGATCTGGCCCGACTTCGACGCCAGGGCCGGCACGGTGGACATCTTCATCGCCGGCCTCAGCGGCGAGACCAAGGCCATCGAGCTGCCCAAGCCCGTCCAGGTCGTCGAAACGGACTGGAAGGGCAACAAGCGGACGGTCACCAAGACGCGGCTGCTGCTGAGCAAGACGCGGCACCTGCGGTACAGCATTCCCGGGGAGAAGTCCGGCCGCCGGAAGGTCGTCCCCAAGCTCGTCAAGAAGCAGTGGGTCTTGCGGTAGCGACGCCGAGCCGCCCGGGCGTGCCGGGCGTCCCCACGCCAGGCCGGCGCACGTGAGAGAGCACTTCCGGGGTCGTTCCTGTCTCCAGTCTCCCGGCGATTCCGCGCCGAGCGGGATTGACACGGCCGGAGGGGGATAGTATGGTACGGGACTTGAGCTTCGAAGGCTTTCAAGACCCACCCAGCCCCGGCCCGGCCGGGGAAGGACAGGGAGTTGTCAGATGGCACACAAGAAGGGACAAGGCTCGACGCGGAACGGGCGGGACAGCAACGCCAAGCGCCGCGGCGTGAAGCTCTTCGGCGGGCAGGCGGTGCGGACCGGCGGCATCATCGTGCGTCAGTGCGGCACGCCCCTCAAGCCGGGGCGCAACGTCGGACGCGGGCGCGACGATACGCTGTTCGCGCTGAAGGACGGCTCGGTCGCCTTCCGCGGCCGCTTCGTGGACGTGGTCTGACGGGACGGACCGACCCCCGACGGGCGGATCGGTCGTCCGCGCGTTGACTCGACAGGACCCGAGGATGGCCCGCTCGCCGTGCCATCCTCGTTTTTCGGCGCCCTTGCCGGCGGCCGCGGTGCCTCGGCCAAGGGACGCCGCTGACACAGCGCGATGGAACAGCACGGCCCGGCCAACAAGGCGATGTTCGTCGACGAGGTCGAGATCTACGCCATGGCCGGCGGGGGGGGCAACGGGTGCGTCGCGTTCCGGCGGGAGAAGTACGTGCCTCATGGCGGCCCGGCCGGGGGCGACGGCGGCGACGGCGGCAGCGTCTACCTCCAGGCCGACGAGTCCCTCACGACGCTCCAGCACCTGGCCGGCAAGCACCACTGGCGCGCCGGGCGCGGCGGACACGGGGAAGGCAAGGACCGCCACGGCCGCAACGGCCGCAACGTCACCGTCCGCGTCCCCCCCGGCACGATCATCTACGACGCGGACCTCGAACTGCTGCTGAAGGACCTCGCCGAGCCGGACGACGTCGTCTGCGTCGCCGCCGGCGGCAAGGGCGGGCGGGGCAACACGCACTTCAAGAGCCCCACCCACCAGGCGCCGCGCACCGCCGAGCCGGGCGAGCCCGGCCAGCAGCGCCTGCTTCGCCTGGAGCTCAAGCTCATCGCCGACGCCGGGCTCGTCGGCAAGCCCAACGCCGGCAAGAGCACGCTGCTGTCGCGCCTGTCGAAGGCCCGCCCCAAAATCGCCGACTACCCCTTCACCACGCTCCATCCCTACCTGGGCATCGTGGAGATGCCCCACTTCCGGCGGTTCGTGCTGGCCGACATCCCCGGGCTCATCGAGGGCGCCCACGAGGGCCACGGCCTCGGCGACGCCTTCCTGCGGCACATCGAGCGAACGAGGATCCTCGTGCACATGCTCGACGTCGGCACGGACGACGGCGACCCGGCCGACAGCTATCACGCCATCCGGGACGAACTGAAGCAGTACTCCCCCTCCCTCGGGGAGAAGCGCGAGATCGTCGTGGCCAACAAGATGGACCTGACCGGCGCCGAGGACAACCTCCGCCGCTTGCGGGATCGGCTGGGGCAGGAGGTCGTGGCGATCAGCGCCGTGACCGGGCGCGGGCTCGACCGGCTGACCGAGCGGATCTGGCAGGCCGTCCAGGATGAGAAGCGATCGCAGCAGGGCTGAACGATGAAGAGCATCCACGAGATCCCCCACGTGCTGGCCTGCGACGTGGGCAACAGCGCGGTGCATTTCGCCCACGTCCGCGGCGAGGACGTCACGGCGCTCCAGACGGCGCGCGTCGGCGAGCTGCGGCAGCTCGGCGGGCGCCTGGCCGAACTCTGGCAGCAGATCCCCAAGCCGAAGAAGCTGGTGGCGTGCAGCGTCCACCCCGCGGCGCTGAAGGCCCTGGAGGCCGTCGCCGCCGAGGCCATCCAGGAGGACGTGCTGCTCGTCGGGCGCGACCTGCCCCTGCCCATCGAGACGGACCTGCCCCACCCCGGGTCCATCGGCGTGGACCGCCTGTGTGCCGCCGTCGCGGCCTACGACCGACTCGGGACCGCCTGCGTCGTGGCGGACTTCGGCACGGCCATCACCATCGACTGCGTCAGCGACCGGGGCGTCTTCCTGGGCGGGGCGATCCTGCCGGGGCTGGGCATGGCCGCCGACAGCCTCCACGAGCGGACCGCCCAACTGCCGCGCGTGGAGATCGCCAAGCCGGACGGCGTCTTCGGCAAGGACACGCAGCAGGCCATTGTCCGCGGCATCCTCGCCACGGCCCGGGGGGCGCTTCGGGAGCTGGTGGAGGCCTACGCCACGGAGCTGGGGCATTGGCCCATCGTCATCCTCACCGGCGGCGACGCCCACCTGGTCTGCGACGACCCCAACGAGGGCGAGCTGGTCCAGGCCATCGTGCCGGACCTCGCCATCCGCGGCGCGGCGCTGGCCTACTACAACTCCCTGCTGCCGTGAGCCACCAAGTCCCAACCACCGTAGCCGTGCAGACCCCGCCCGGGCGCGGCGGCATCGCGGTGCTGTGGCTTTCCGGCCCGCGGGCCGGCGAGATCCTCGACCGCGCCTTCCGCCCGCTTCGGGCGCACGCCCACGCGGGCGACGAGGCGCTGCGGCTCGGTCACCTCGTCGACGGCCGGCGCGTGATCGACGAGGCCGTGGTCGCTCGCCGGGGCGAGTCGGTGGAGATCAGCATCCACGGCGGCCCGGCCGTCGCGACGGCCGTACTGCACCTGCTCCGCCGGCTCGGGGCCGAGGTGCTGCCCGCCCCGGCCGCCGCGCCGGAGAGCTTCCCGACGGCCCACCCGAACGGCGGCAATCCCACCATCGGGCGCGAGCTGCTGGAGGCCCTGCCGCGGGCACGCAGCCCGCGCGTCGTGGCGGCGCTGAGCCGGCAGTGGTCCGCGGGCCTGAGCGAGCTGGCCCGGCAGGTGCTCGACGGCCCCGCCGCGGCCGAACCCGCACCGCTCCGCGCCGCCGCCGGACGCCTGGCCGCCATGCAGCGGGCGATCCAGCCCGCGGAGGTCGTCCTCGCCGGGCCGCCCAACGCCGGCAAGAGCACGCTCGCCAACGCCCTCGTCGGCCGCCAGGTCAGCCTCGTCCACGACGCCGCCGGCACCACGCGCGACTGGGTCCGCGAACTGGCCCTGCTGGACGGCCTGCCCGTCTGGGTGACGGACACGGCCGGGCTGTGGGAAACGCCCGACCCCGCGAGCATCGACGCCGAGGCCGTCCGCCGCGCCCGGCGGCGCATCCAGCGGGCCGACCTGGTCCTGCTCCTGGGCGCGGGTGAGCCCAGCGAAGCGCCCGCGTGGCTCGCCCGGGACCCCGGCGGCGTCCTCCACGTCGCGACCCAGACCGACGTCGCGCCGCCCTTCGCCGGCGCCGACGCCGGCGTCTGCGCCCTCACCGGCGCCGGCCTGGACGCCCTCGCGCAGCGCGTCCTCGCCGCGTTGGGCCTGGCCGACTTCGATCCCGCCGCCCCGGCCGCCTTCACCCGGCGCCAGGCCGACCTGCTCCTTCGGGCCGCCGGTGCCCTCGACTCCGCCCGCGCCGACCTGGCCCGCGCCGCGCTGCGCGAGCTTCTCGCCGGCCCGGGACGGTAGCTCGGCGGAGGCCGGCTGCGCCGCCGGACCTGCCGGCCGGTTGTCTCCAGGCGCTTCCCCGGCTCCGACCGATACAATAAGGGGTGGGAGCTTCTCATCACGGACGAGGGCACGGCCATGAAGCGAACGGCAGCATCGATCCTGCTTGCGGCAGCAGCGCTGGCAGCGGCGGGGCAGCGGCGGGCCTCGGCGAAGGTGCGGACGGTGACGATCCCCTACATGGACGGGACGGCCGTCATGGAGGGGTACGTCGCCTACGATGACGCCCTGCGAGGCAGGCGGCCGGGCGTGATCGTCTTCCCCGAGTGGTGGGGGCCGAACGACTACGCGAAGCGGCGTGCCCGGCAGCTCGCCTCGCTGGGCTACGTCGCCCTGGTGGCGGACGTGTACGGCAAGGGCGTCCGGCCGCGCACGACGGAGGCGGCGGCCAGGCTCGCCGCGGCGTACAAGAAGGACCGGGCGCTGCTGCGGCGCCGCGCGGCGGCGGCGCTCCGCGCGCTGAAGGGCCAACACCTCGTGGACGCCGGGAAGGTCGCGGCCGTCGGCTACTGCTTCGGCGGCACGTGCGCGTTGGAGCTGGCGCGAAGCGGCGCGGACGTGAAGGCCGTCGTGAGCTTCCACGGCGGGCTGTCGACGACCCACCCGGCCCGGCCAGGCCAGGTCCGCGCCAAGGTCCTCGTCCTGCACGGGGCGGACGACCCGTTCGTGCCGCCGGCGGAGGTGGCCGCCTTCCAGCGCGAGATGCGCGCCGCCCGGGCGGACTGGCAGATGCACAGCTACGGCGGGGCGGTGCACTCGTTCACGAACCCGGCGGCCGGCAGGGACCCGTCACGCGGCGCGGCCTACAACAAGCGGGCGGCCGAGCGATCCTGGGCGGCCATGAAGGTCTCCCTCGCCGAGGCGATCGGCCTGCCAAGGTGGGACGGCGACAGCGGCGGCGGGGCCGGCGCTTTCCTCCAGGACCGGGTCGCCAGGCCGGTCGGCAAGGCCGGCGTGGCGACGGGCAAGGCGGTCGGCAAGGCGGGCGTGGCCACGGGCAAGGCCGTCAAGAGGGCCGCGACCTGGGTCTGGGACAAGCTCAAGGGCAACGAGGGCAACTGAACGGCCGCTTCGCCGGGGTGAGCGGGCGTCACGGCCAGTCGTCGAGGATCTCCAGGCGGGTGTAGCGGAGGTAGATGGTCTTGTGCCCGGCGTCGTCGAAGAGGACCTCGGCGCGCGTCTGCGGCCAGTCGTTGCGCAGGGCGAGGGAGAAAAGGGCCAGGTTACTTTCTCGCGCTTCGGGTTGCGGACGAGCAGAAGAGTAGCCTAACCCCCCATCAGGGAGAATCCCTTCTTCGAAGTACCTATTCATGGGCGTGGCCGGGCCTGCAGCCCGTCACGGAGCCGCCACAGGGAGACATAAAAAATTATTACTTTCCTATGGACGCGGCTGGGAAGCTGCGCATAATAATTTAGGCGCATGCGGAACCGGCGCTCCGGCCGAGCGTCGAATCCGCCAGCGAGTCAAACGGGAAAGGCAGGTTGGCTATGGACTTTCAATCGCAACTCAGCCGGCGGGAACGGCAGATCATGGACATCGTCTACGCCCACGGGGAGGCGTCCATCTCGGACGTGCTGGCCGAGATTCCCGATCCCCCCGCTCGCGGGGCCCTGGGCCGTCTGATGACCATCCTGGAAAACAAGGGCCACCTCAAGCACTACCAGAAGGGCCGCGAGTACATCTATCAGCCAACCGTCCCTCGCGCCAAGGCCGGGCCGTCGGCCATGCGGCGCGTGGTGGATACGTTCTTTGGCGGCTCGCTTCGCCAGGCGGTCGCCGCCCATCTGGCCCAGAAGGACAGCGAAATATCAGATGACGAGCTCAAGCGGCTGGCCAAGCTGATCCGCCAGGCCCGAGGCAAGGGGAGGTAACGATGAACATCGACCTGGACTCACTGCGGCGGCTGGCCTTCGATGCCCTGCCCGTCCTGCTGGATGCGGCCGTCAAGGGCGCCGTGCTGCTGGCCGTGGCCGGCGTTCTCCTGCTGGCCATGCGCAAGGCGTCAGCCGCCGCGAGGCAGGTGGTGTGGCTCTTGGCGCTGGCGGCATTGATCGCGCTGCCGCTGGCGTCGGCGGCGCTGCCTTCCTGGGGCGTCCTGCCCGGCTGGGCGAAGATCGAGATGGCGGCTGAGCCGGTGTCCGCCGACGTTGCCGATTCTGCCAGCGCGGAAGCGCCGGCCGAACCGCTCCGGGGGGCGGATCAGGCCGACATGCAGACTGCACCCCCGGCACCACGCGAGTATGCTGCCGAATCTGGCGCGCCGGTCGCTCCAATCGAAGCGATTGAACCAGGCCACCAAGCTGCGCCCACCCCGGCCGCAGCAGCCTCGATGGCAAAGCGCGCAGTCGGCTCATCCTGGCGGATGTGGATCATCCCATCGGCCGTGGCGATCTGGGTGGTCGGGTCGCTGGTGTGCCTGCTGACTTTGGTCTTGGGGCGAATCAGCCTGTGGAGACTGGCGCGGCGATCCAGGCGGATCACCGGCGGCTCCTGGGCCTCGTTATCTCATCGCGCCGCCCAAGCCGTCGGCCTGCGCAGGCCGGTCACGCTGCTTCAGAGCCGCGACGAACCCATGCCGATGGTCTGGGGCACGCTGCGGCCGAAGCTGCTGCTGCCGACCGAGGCGGAGGATTGGACGCTCGAGCGCCGCTGGGTGGTGGTGCTGCACGAGCTGGCCCACGCCAAGCGCCGCGACTGTCTGGCCAAACTCATCGCCCATGTCGCCTGCGCGCTGTACTGGTACAATCCGCTGTGCTGGATCGCCTTCAAGCGGATGCAGCGCGAAGCCGAGGCCGCCTGCGACGACCTGGTGCTCAACAGCACGGCCGCCCCAGCCGCTGGTAGCATCGGCGTTTCCACTACGAGTGGCCCGGCCTTCCGGCCTGTGCGCCCCAGCGATTACGCCCAGCACCTGCTGGAGATCGCCAGCGGCCTCAAGAGCGGCATGCTTGCCGCGTACAGTTCAGTCGCCATGGCCCGCAAGGTCAAGCTCGAAGGCCGGCTGGTGGCCATCCTGGACGCCACGCGCAACCGCCGCGCCCTGACCCGCTTGGGCATCCTCATCGCCGGGGTACTTGTCGCGGCCGTAGCGCTGCCGCTCGCGGTCGTCAAGGCAGCCGGACAGGACAGTTCGGAAGTGTTCTCTTTAGTCGAACAGCTTGCGAGCCGGGACGAGCACACGTGGCAGGCGGCCGCCGAACGGCTCAGGAAGATGGGGCCAGCAATTGCCGGACCTGTATCACGGCTGTTTGCTCAGGGCGGTCCTGGCGACGCCCACGCAACGCAAGTCCTCGAGTCAATGGGCAAGAACGCTGATGTGCAGGCGTTGATGCGAAAGGGCCTCGACTCCGGAAATGTCAACGTCGTTCATTGCTCACTGATCGTGCTTGGCAAGTCCGGTAACCGGGCGCATGTATCCGCAATTGCACCGCTGCTGGAGAAGAACACCATCGCCGCCAGCATTGCCCTGAGCGAGCTCGGAGGCGACGAGGCCTTTCAAGCCCTCCTGGCCGTCTTGAACAAGCCGAATATCGAGCCGCGATGGCTAATCGCGAAGCACCTTGCCGGTTTCGGCAGACCCGAGGCCATCCCGCAAATCAAGAAGGCTTTGGGCAGCTTGACGGGCAAAGACGTCGCCACTGCTCATCGGTACGTCAGAGCCATACACCAGTTGGAACGCAATGGTTCCCGCCCGGGGCGGAACAGCTTCTCCGGTTTCCACGCGGTTGGCGACCGCGGGTGGCGTCTTCTGGAAGGGATCAGTCTGGACAAGATGGGCAAGGTGTATGTTCAGCCGTTCCAGCCCAGGGCAACAGCCGAACAGACCCGCGCGGCCGCTTACCAGGCATTGACCGCAAAGGAAGGACTGGACCTGGCATGGGATCAGTCCCAGGGAAATCGCGTCCTGGCGGTCAACGGGCTGAGATTGGCCCCGTACACGCCGGCCTTGCCGAAGGGGTATGACGTATGGGCTGATGGCGAGCGGTTCCTTGACCAGAGGTGGTTGGCGAAGATTGTCGAGATCCACAACGCCAAGGATGACGTGTCAGAGGTGAAAGAAGGAGTGCGGGCCTATCCCTTCAAGGCCGGCGACTACTTCCTGGCACTGCTTCCCGATGGCAGAGCTGGGATCCTCCGCCTTGGCGAGGTCACTACGCAGGCCGAGCATGTCCGCATTCCGATCAGCCTGAAAGTCTTCGATCCGCTATACAAGGCGATACCCGCAAGCGCCTTTTCTGCTGCAGCCTCTCAAGCGAGTACTCAGCCTGTTGAGCTGCACTACAGATCGAGTTCAACATTCTCCGTCGCCGATGCTGGAGTAACCGTCATCCATGTCGCCGCCAACGGCAATCTCCGCACCGGCTGGACGGGGCCACCGAAGGGCGAGGTAGAGTTCGCCGAGTTTCGCCTGGATGTGGATGCGAATCACCGCGACCATCTCAAGCGCCCACAGGGAGTGCTCATATCCAAGGCGGGAAAATGTATTCCTGTCGTGTCACTGCTGCGTGGCGATGTCGCCGCTTGGATAAGGGAGGTGTCCCGGGACGGGAAATCGCAGCCTCGTGTAGGCATTCTGCTTCCTGACTCCAACTTCGCCACCGTGGAGAAGGTCTGGCGTGCCCTGCCGGCCGAAGGCAGAGACCGCTGGATTCTCCTGGTTCCGGGAAAGGTGCCCGACCGGCCCCGTTTGGTGAAACTCGTGGCCGAGAAGAAGAGCGCCGCCAGCAAGCCGACAGATCAACTCACTCGCCTCAGCCGGGAAATGCTGCGCCATAGGCTGCGGACCCGCGTCGCGAATCTCTTGCGACTGAATCGGCCGGGCGAACGACTGGCCGATCCGAGTGACGTGGATAAGGTGCTGGCGGACACTGCGGCAGACATGCCTGTGGGAATGCGTCGGCTGGCGACCGCCAGGCTGCTGGAATGGGCCGATCAACGGAAGGTTCTCACGCGCCTGGCGGAACTGACGCGGGACGAGGACGGCTTTGTCACACTCCACGCCTCGCAGGTGCTGGCGCTGTCCGGGCGACGGGGGAACGTGCAGCTTCTGCGCGACATTGCCGGCGGCAAGCAGGTGCTTTCGTCGTCAGAGTTCGAACGAGACGCCGCCGCCTGGACACTGCTGGCCTTGGGAGAGACTCTTCCGGCAGCCGCCAACAATCACAGTTCCTTCTTTGACAAGACGCTGGAGGAGATTCGCGCACGCCAGCAAGCCGGCCGGAAAGTCCCCCGGGACGTGTTGTCCAGACTCGCGAAGCGGCTTCAGCCCGCGTCTCAGCCCGCCGGCAGCAAGCTGGAGTTCCGCGTCGCGCCCAAGCCGTCGGACTTGGGTAAGGCGGAACTGGCCAGCTACATGGATTGGCTGAAGGCCAGCAAGGTGGGATTCTGGTGGAAGAACGGCCGCGTTGCCGGGATCGCCGGGCGGATGCCGGATCACGCCTGGCTGCCCATTTCCGGCGAACTGACGAACGCGCCGCAGTTGGTTACGGGCCTGTATCAGGGGCAGAAGTATGTGCTGGTGTCCGACAAGCCCGGCCAGACGATGGTGCCCGGGGAAGGCAAGGATGCCTGGGGATTGTCCACGGTGTTCGCCGGGAATGACCGGCAGAACGAACCGGCCGTCAAGTTCGTGCTGGACGATCGCGGGGCGGAACTCTTCTCGGCCTTGACCAGGGTCAACATCAACAACGCCTTGGCCATCGTGGTCGACGGCAAGGTCATCTCCGCGCCGATCATCAGGACCGCCCTGGGCAAGCAAGGGCAGATCACCGGCCGCTTCACGGAGCAGGAAATCCAAGCCCTCGTCCGGTCTCTCAAGGCCGGCATGCCCCCGGCGGGCAAAGCAGCCACGCAATCAGAAACGCGACAAGCAGGTCTTCGGAGCGGCGACCTCTCGGGGACTTGGGCAGGAGAGCAGGATGATGTAAAGGCAACCATCGAGTTCTACGCCGACGACGGGGCTGCGACCTGGCGCATCCAAGATCCCACGACAACCGTTCTCGCGGACCTGAAACTGGTGGACGAATCAGGAACTGGTACTGTGGGGTTGAGGTTCGACTATGGGACGAGGGCGACGGGGCGGCGCGGCTCGGCGGTAATCGGCAGAGTGGAAAGCATGGCGTCAGGCGGACTTGCCTTGACAATCTTGCCTGCCGCATCGCAGTTAACGAGCGACTATCCGTCGACGGCGAGGATTCTGCTTCGACGGATAGCGCCGGCCAATTGGAAGTCTCCTGCCACACAAGCTACGCAGCCGGCCGCGCAATCCGGGCGGCGGGGGTTGAGCATTCGACGGGGCAGCGGCCACGGCCCGGGCCTGACGGTAGACGGTCCTTTGGTGACGGTTTCCAATGACGGGCGTCTGCTTGTGGCATCGATCGGACGGCAGTGCGGCATCATCGACGTTGCGACCGGCCGTGAGACGCGGTGCATCCGGGCCCCCAATGACGGCGTATGGTGCATCTCGCCCGACAGGAAGGTGTTGGCCGGCAGTCGTGGCACGGTAATGGACGCGGTGACCGGCCGGCAGATTGCGGAGCTTGATGGCGGCGATCGAGGGCTTTCTTCGATGCCGCAGTTCTCGGGGGATGGTGGAACGCTGGCGCTTTTCACGAACAAGTTCGCCGCCATCTATGACGCCAGGACGTGGAAGCTGAGGCGGAAGTTCACAAGCCCGGCTGTGACGACGCCCACCCGCGGCGATATCGTGGGCGGCGGCACGATGAGCGCCGATGGCCGCATGGTGGCTGTGTGGCATGCTGTGCCTCCATCCCCGGGTGCACCGCCGTGGCGCGGGAACAATGGCGCAGTAACGGTCTTCGATGTCGCCAGCGGCGAAGAGGTCCTGACGGCGGCAAGCGAGATCCCTCGACCATCCAAACTGGCTCCGGGGCCTCTCAATCCGTCGCTGAACGCTAACGGAAAGAGGCTGGCACTCAACAATATGGTTGTTGATGTCGGCTCAGGCAGAACAGTTTGGCAGGGCGACAATCGCTTGACGTTTGCGGCCATTTCACCAGATGGCCGAACTGTCGCAGCCTGTCGATTCATCGATGATCCATATGGGAAGGGACCCGTCGAGCTATACAGAGTCTCGGACGGCAAGCTCATCGGGCTTCTGGGGGAGGTAGACCCAACGCTGAGATCATTGGAGTTCTCGCCGAAGGGCTCGCTGCTGATAGGGAGAGGCGGAACCGTACGCGAAGCGACATTCATCTGGCGCGTGGCAGCTATCCAACCGCGCGGAACCCAGTCGCCCACGCAGCCGGGGAGCTAGGCCCGCCGTTCCACCGCAACCAAGCCAGCCGATGCAGAAACCGCCCATACGCATCGTTCTTTGGGACCTGAAGGGCGACGGGAAAGGGAGGGCCAGGCTACGTCTACACGCGTGGGTTGCGGACGAGCAGAAAGGCAGCCTGACCCCCTTTTTCTCCTTCCTCCAGGAGAAGGTCGCCAGGCCCGTCGGCAAGGCCGGCGAGGCCACGGGCAAGGCCGTCAAGAGGGGCGCGAGCTGGGTCTGGGACAGGCTCAAGGGCGATCAGGGCAACTGAACCGCCGCCGCGCCGCGGGGCGTCACGGCCAGTCGTCGAGGACCTCCAGGCGGGTGTAGCGGAGGTAGATGGTCTTGTGCCCGGCGTCGTCGAAGAGGACCTCGGCGCGCGTCTGCGGCCAGTCGTTGCGCAGGGCGAGGACCTTTCCCTCGCCGAAATCGACGTGGCGGACGCGGGCGTTGGGCACGAGGTGCTCGTACTCAGCCGGGGGAGGAGGCACGTCGGCCTGGCGAGTGCTCCGAGCGCGGCCATGGCCTTCGGCGGCGTCCATGGACCGCTCGATGGCGGCCCGGACCTCGACGTCCTCGTAGAATCCGCCGCGGCTTCGGCGTGGGGATCGCCGCCGGCGACGCGGAAGGTCGGGCTCCTCGTCCAGCCCGGGGGCGGTGGCGTCCTCGAACGAGACGGACTCGCTGCCGATCTCATCGAGGAACGGCGAGGCCACCTGCGGCTTCGTCATCCCGCGGACCATGCGCTGGCGGGCGCAGGTGAGCGTCAGCTCCTGCTTGGCGCGGGTCATGCCGACGAAGGCCAACCGGCGCTCTTCTTCCTCGACGGCCTCTCGGGCCCGCCGGCCGGAGCGGTCGAAGCCCATCCGGCCCATGGGCAGCAGGCCGTCCTCGCAGCCGACGACGAACACCGCCGGGAACTCCAGCCCCTTGGCCGCGTGCAGCGTCATGAAGGTGACGGCCCCACCGGCGCCGTCGAAGTGGTCCACGTCGGAGACCAGCGAGACCTGGTGGAGGAAGTCCGCCAGTCGTGCCTCCTCGTGGGTCTCGTCGAATTCGGCGGCGGTGGAGACCAGCTCGGCGACGTTGGCGCGGGCCTGCTCGCCTTCCTCGCCGGCGTCGCGGAGGGAGTCTTCCAGGCCGCTGGCGGCGAGGACGGCCTCGACGGCGTCTCTCGCGGGGCGTTCGGCCTCCGCCGCCAGCGATGACGTGAGCTTCGAGAAGGCCGACACCTTCTTCGCGGCGGCCTTGCCCAGCCCGGCCGCGTCGGGATGGCGGCAGGCCTCCAGCAGCGACCGCTTGTGGGCCTCCGCGGCGGCCGCCAGGCGCTTGACCGTGACCGCCCCGATGCCGCGCGCCGGCACGTTGATGACCCGAACGCAGCTCAGGTCGTCGGCGGGGTTGACCACCAGGCGAAGGTAGGCCAGCACGTCCTTGACCTCCTTGCGGTTGTAGAACTCCACGCCGCGGGCGATGCGGTACGCGACGCCGGCGTTGCGGAAGACCTGCTCCAGGACGCGGCTGAGGGCGTTGATGCGGTAGAAGACGGCCACCTCATCGTGCCGCCCGCCGGCCTGCCGGCGCCGCAGCACGCGCGCGGCGATCTCGCGGGCCTCGGCGTGCTCGTCCTCGCAGTAGACCACGGAGACGTCGCTGCCGCCCTCCCGGCGCGTCCAGAGGGCCTTGTCCCTGCGCATGCGGTTTCGGGCGATGAGGCTGGACGCGGCCGCCAGGATCGGCTTGGTGGAGCGGTAGTTTTCCTCGAGGCGAACGATGGTGGCATCGGGGTAGTCGGCCTCGAACTCCAGGATGTTGCGGATGTCGGCACCGCGCCAGGCGTAGATGCTCTGGTCGGGGTCGCCCGTGGCGCAGACGTTCTGGTGGTCCATGGCGATGCCGTGGGCCAGGAGGTACTGGGCGCGGTTGGTGTCCTGGTACTCGTCGATGAGGACGTACTGGTAGCGCCGGCCGAGCAGTTCGCGGAGATCCGGCCGGTCACGCAGCAGGTAGGCCATTCGCAGCAGCAGGTCGTCGAAGTCGAGTGCGTTGTTCTCGCGAAGGAGCCTCTGGTACTCGGCGTAGGCCTCGGCGACGTGCCGGGCGTAGAAGTCGCCCTCGGCCTGCTCGGCGCACTGCTCGGGGGTCTTGAGCTCGTTCTTGGCGCGGGAGATGGCCGCGTGGATCCGCGCGGGCGGGAAGTTATCGGCGCGGAGCTCGAGGCGTTTGACGGCGTCGCGGACGATGCGGAGCTGGTCCTGGCGATCGTAGATGCTGTAGTTGTGGGCGATGCCGGCCTCCAGGGCGAACTCGCGGAGCAGGCGGGCGCAGAGGGCGTGGAACGTGCAGATGGTCGCGCCCCGGGGGGCGTCGAGGGCCTCGACGCGCTCGCGCATCTCCCCGGCGGCCTTGTTGGTGAAGGTGATCGCCAGGACGTTCCACGGCGCGATGCCCCGCGTGATGAGATGGGCCACCCGCCGGGTGATGACGCGGGTCTTGCCCGACCCGGCGCCGGCAAGGACCAGCAGCGGGCCGTCCACGTGGCAGACGGCCTGGCGCTGGGCGTCGTTGAGGTCCGCAAGCAGGTCGCGCAACAGCAAGCCCTCCCGGCCGGGCGCGGCGAGCCGCCCGACGCGCGTGCATGATACCGGAGGCCGCCGCGGGGGCCAAGGCCCGTTCCGTGCCGCTCCCGCGGCGGGGATGTGCCCGAAATGCGGGTTTTCGGGCGGGTTGCTAAAGCCGTGCCCCAGCGGGCCGATGAAGAGAGCGGGCCCCTTCAGGAAGCCGAAGCGAGAGCCATGCGAGCCGCCGGGCGAAAAGACGTATTGACCACAGGGCAAGTCGCCAGGATCTGCCGCGTCGCGCCGCGCACGGTCAGCAAGTGGTTCGACACGGGCAAGCTGCGGGGCTACCGCATTCCCGGCAGCCGCGACCGCCGCATCCCCCTCCAGCAGTTGGTCGCCTTCATGCGCGCCCACGGCATCCCCCTGGACGCCCTGGACCGGGGCTGCTGCCGCGTCATGGTCCTGTCCCGCTCCTTCCCCCGGGAGGTGCAGGAGACGATCAACGCCTCGGAGCACTACGAGCTTCGGGTGGCCGCCAACGGCTTCGAGGCGGGCATGGTCGCCCAGGGGTTCCGCCCGCACGTGGTCGTCGTCGACCTGACGGAGAGCGACGAGGCCGAGGCGGCCGACGTCTGCCGGCTGGTCAAGGCCTCCGACGAGCTCCAGGTCGCGAAGGTCCTCGCGGCCGTCTCGGGTGCCGACGAGCGCCGCCGCCAGGAGCTCCTCTCGGAGGGCTTCGACGGCTGTCTCGCCAAGCCCCTGACCACGGCCACGCTCGTCGCGGGGGTCGAAGAGGCAACGAACCTGATCAGTTGAGCGGACGCACCCTCGGGCCGTTTGGGAGGGCCTGGCGGTTCGGCGACAGGCGGCCCGAATCCCCTGGATAGGTTGGGTTGCAGCGGACGATCGCGGCCGAGGGACACCGGCCCGCGAAACCGGTCGGATGGTTGGCTGGGACGCCGGCCATCCGACCGACTCGTTTTCCCCCCGCCGGCCGCCCCCCGGCGGGCGCCCCGGAAAGAAAAGTCCGCGCCCGGGCGATTTCCTCTTGCCCCCCGCGCGGGAAGGTCGATATCATATAGCTGAGGTCAGAATGATCCGTCAGAGCAACAGCCTGGGCCTACTTCGACTGCCAGGGCTCTTGCTGCACTGACGGATCGCGGACGCGAATCGACCCACGTTGACCGTTTCCGGCCCCGCGATCCCAGGCAGATCGCGGGGCCTTTTTCGTTGGTGCCCCGTTCGGGCAGGCGGGCGTTGAGGCCCCGCCGCCGGACGGGGACGCAGCCGTACAGGTGTCCTGCAAGCTGTCAGCCGGGAAGGAGAAAGCCGTGTCTGCCTCCAACGTGCCGAAGTACGTTCCGCCCCGGGCCATCGATCTGCCCGACCGGCAGTGGCCCGCCCAGTCCGTCGAGAGATGCCCGATCTGGTGCTCGGTCGACCTGCGGGACGGCAATCAGGCCCTGCCCAACCCCCTTTCGCCGGCCAGCAAGCTTGAGTATTTCGCCCTTCTGTGCGACATCGGCTTCCAGCACATCGAGGTGGCGTTCCCCTCGGCGGGCAAGGACGATTTCGACTTCACCCGGCGGCTGATCGAGGAGGGGCATATCCCCGACGACGTGTACATCATGGGGCTGACGCAGTGCCGCCGCCACCTGATCGACCGCACGTTCGAGGCCCTGCGCGGCGTGGGTCGCTGCATCCTCCACGCCTACTGCGCGACCAGTGACCTGCACATGAGCCAGGTCTTCGGACTGACGCACCGCCAGACGGTCGAGATGGTCCGCCGGTCGGTCGAGCAGATCCGCGCCCTGGCCGACGAGGCGGGCGACTGCGACGTCCGCTTCGAGTTCTCGCCCGAGGAGTTCACCGACAGCGACCTCGAGTTCGTGCTCGAGATCTGCCAGGTCGCCTTCGAGTCGTGGGGCAAGGCCACGACCCGCGAGCCGATGATCCTGAACCTTCCGGCCACCGTCGAGCGCCGCCCGCCGAACCACTACGCCGACATGATCGAATGGTTCTGCCGGCGCTTCCCGGCGCGCGACGAGGTGCTGATCTCGCTGCACGCCCACAACGACCAGGGCATGGCGGTGGCGGCGACGGAGCTGGCCCTCCAGGCCGGCGCCGACCGCGTGGAGGGCACGCTGTTCGGTCACGGCGAGCGGACCGGGAACGTCGACATCGTCACGCTGGCCAACAATCTCCACTCCCGCGGCCTCGACACGCACCTGGACTTTGGCCACCTCGGCGAGGTCGCCGAGACCGTCGAGCGCCTCACGGGCATGCCGGTCTACTACCGCCAGCCCTACAGCGGGCAGTACGTCTTCACGGCCTTCAGCGGGTCCCACCAGGACGCCATCCGCAAGGGCATGCACCGCCTGGCGGAGGCCCCCGCCAAGTTCGGGGCCGGGTGGAAGGTGCCCTACCTGCACATGGACCCGGCCGACCTGGGACGACGCTTCGAGCGGCTCATCCGCATCAACTCGCAGTCCGGCAAGGGAGGCATTGCCTGGGTGCTGGAGCAGGACTACGGCCTGGAGGTGCCCAAGGCGATGCAGCCCGAGCTTCGGGAGGCGGTTCAGGCCTTCTCCGACGAGGTCGGTCGCGAGGTCACCAGCAAGGAGGTCCGCCGGATCTTCGAGGAGGAGTTCGTCCAGCCCCCGGGGCCGTACGGGCTGGTCGGCTACTGGCCGCGCCCGGACGAGAAGGACCCCACGCAGATCCACGGGGAGATCCGGATGCGAATCGGCGGGCAGGAGGCGTCGATGATGGCCGACGGCAACGGGCCGATCTCGGCCTTCGTGCAGGGCCTGCGGCAGTTCGGGGTGCCGAGTTTCGAGGTGGACGACTACCACGAGCAGGCGATCGGTCGGGGCGCCGACGCCCAGGCGATGGCCTACGTCCCGCTGAGGCTTCCGGACGACGGCGTGCTCTTCGGGGTCGGCACGGACACGAACATCGACCAGGCGGCGGTGCGCGCGATCGTGGCGGGGATCAACCGCATCGTCAACCGGGAGCAGAGCGAGCCACCGACCCGCCCCTCGGCGGGGACCGAAACGCCAAACGACTGCAACCGAAGCACGAAGACGTGATCCGCAACCGACGGCGAGGTCAACGCCGCGCGGGCCGGCAGCGACCCGCGCGCCGCGTCAGTTCTCCGCCGCGCGGGCCACGTTCTCCGCCTTCATACCCTTGGGGCCCTTGATCAGATCGAACGTGACCACTTCGCCTTCGTTCAGCGAGCGATAGCCCTCGGCCTGGACGGACGAGTAGTGAACGAAGATGTCCTCGTCCTGGCCATCCGCACGGAGGAAGCCATACCCTTTCGCGTCGTTGAACCACTTGACCGTACCTTTGGGCATCTGAAGGACCTCCCACTACCAGCATGCGAGAAATGCTACGACGCACAACCGAGACGGATGACGCAACGCGCAGAAGGCGTTCCGTTCGAGATATGCAACGACACGTACCAACTTCCACACCTAAGACGTGCGCCCTCCCCGCGACAACTCTCATGTCATGTGGAGTTCGACTCGATGTGCGAACTGCCGATCGATGTGTATCCATACCTTACCGCGCGGGCGCGGGCGCTGCAAGGGGTTTCTGGCGCAATCTGGACATGGGGGCCGATCGCTCTTCGGCGGCAGCGCGCCGCCCCGGGGGCCGCCCGCGACGGCCCTTCGGCCCGCCCGATCCCCCCGGCGCCAAGCGAGGCCGCACCGTCCCCGCGCCGGGGCCCGCACGGCGCGGCGTGTGGAGCAAGAGATTTAAGATAAAAGATTTACGTGTACAGGCGCCCCGCTCGGCGCCCCCGGCACCGGCGGGTGGGCCTACACGTCGATCATCACCTTCATCGTCTTGTCGCCCGCCTCGTCGATGAACGCATACGCCGCGAGGTACTCATCCAGCGGGAAGTGCTTCGTCACGAGCGGGGCCGTGGAGATGCCCCCGGAAGCGATCCGCTCGATGGCCCGCTCGTAGTCCTCGCGCTGGTACATCATCGTACCTCGGATGTTCAGCTCGCGGTCCTGCACGTAGCCCAGGTCCACGCGGGGCCGCTCGCCGAAGACCCCCACGACGATGATCGTCCCGCCCTTCTGGATGCCCTCGACGGCGGCGGTGATGGTCTCCTCGACGCCGACGCACTCGAAGGCCACGTCGAAGCCCTCCTCGCCGAACACCCGCGCCGATCCGTCGGCGAGCGACTCCGCCACGGCGCTGCTGGTATGCTCCAGGCCGCACGACCGCGCCAACGCCAGGCGGTAGTCGCTCAGGTCGGTGATCAGGACGCGGGCACCCTCGCTTCGGGCCACCTGGGCGACGAGGTTGCCGATCGGCCCGGCCCCGAGCACCACGACGTTGCGCCCCGTCACGCCGGCGTCGACGCGCCCGACGGCGTGGACGGCCACGGCCGCCGGCTCCACCAGCGCGCCCTGCTCGAACGTGAAGTCCTCCGGCAACAGGAGGAGCTTCTCCGCCGCGGTGACGTAGTACTCCTGCGCGCAGCCGGGCGCCTGGAAGCCGCGCACCTTCAGCGCGTCGCAGATGTGGTAGTCGCCGCGCAGGCACTGGCGGCACGTGCCGCAGGTGTTCTGCGGCGTGGCGGTCACCTTCGCGCCGACAGGGATGCCGGTGACGCCCTCGCCGACGGCGGTGACCTCCGCGGCGAACTCGTGCCCCTGCACGACGGGGTAGCTCGTATACGGATGCTTGCCGTGATGGACGTGCACGTCCGAGCCGCAGACGCCGATGCGCCGGACGCGAAGCAGCACCTCGCCCGGCCCCGGGCGCGGCCGCTCCACGTCGCGGATCTCGATCTCTCCCGGCGCCGTCATGACGGCCTGTTTCATGCCTTGCCTCCTCCGCGCGGTTACTCCAACGGCTTGAGGACCATTCCCGTGGCGATCTTCGGGTAGAAGTAGGTGCTCTTGTGCGGCATCGACGAGCCGCTGCGGGCGATCGCCTCGACCGAGTGGATCGGAATGCTCGGGAGGATCGCGCCGAGCTGGGCCCGGCCCGATCGGCACGCCCGGACCACCTCTCGCATGTCGGCGGTGTACTCGACGCTCAGCTCTCGCCCCGCCCACGGCTGGAGCGCTTTCTCCATGATCAGCGTGTGGAGGATGGCCGGGGGAAGCCTGCGCCACTCGGCCGTCTGGTCCGGGGCGGCCTCCTGCATCGCTTCCGGGCGGGCCAGCGCCACGATCCACAGCACCGTGGACTTCCCCGACACGAAGGCCATCGCCCCCGGCCGGGCGCAGCCCAGCAGCGCCTCGATCCCCGCCGCGCCGATCTCCTCGGCGCAGCCGCACCTCCGCCAGGAGAACGCCGGCGAGGCCTCGGCAAGCCGCTCCACCGAGCCGCTTTCGTTCAGGTTGGTGAAGAGACGGTGCGTCGGCAGGATCAGCAGGCCCGGGTCATCCCGCGCCACCAGGGCGAACATGACGAAGTTGGCTTCGTGGTCGTCGTCGATGCGCCCGCCCTCGGCCAGGGAGTTTCGGTAGTTCATCGCCGTGGTGTAGCGGTGGTGGCCGTCGGCGATGAACACCGGCACGTCGCGCATCGCCTCGGAGATGGTGGCGATGGCGTGCTCGTCGCGGATGGCCCACAGACGCTCGGCGACGCCGCGCAGGACGGCCACGCCCACGGGCCTGGCTTCGGCGGCCTGCGCCAGCAGCTTCGAGACGGCCCCGCCCGGATCGTCGTAGAAACCGAAGATCGGCGAGAGCTGCATTCGCGTCTGCCGGGTGAGCTCCAGGCGGTCGGCCAGCGGGCCGGGAAACACGTGCTCGTGCGGGATGACGTCCCCGCCCAGCTCCGTGCCGCGGACGCCGCAGACCATCGCGCGGCGGGCGTACTCGCGCCCGGCCCAGGTGAACCGCTGCTCGTAGACGTAGATCGCCGCCTCGGCGTCCTGGCGGATCACGCCCCAGGACGTCCACTTCGCCAGCGTCGCGGCGGCCTGCTCGTAGGCCTCGTGGGGACCCAGCTCCTTGGGAGGCACGTGCGGCAGGTCGACGGCCACCACGTTCTCCCGGCTCCGCTCGAGCAGGCGTTCCTTGTCGGCCCCGGTGAGGATGTCGTACGGCGGGGCGATATACGGACTGATGTCCCCGTCCATGTGCCCCAGATACCGCCATCCGTGGAACGGTCGGATCTCCATCCTCTTCTCCCAAAGGGCCGAGCTGATACCTTATCGCCTGGCCTGCGCCGTTCAAAGCGGAATTGGGCATGGTTCAGGCTGAGGGCGCCGCAGGGAACACCTCCCTCTTCGCCCCGAGGGGGCG